>NZ_CP063203.1:2612500-2959668 GCF_019904255.1 Marixanthomonas sp. SCSIO 43207 | reverse complement strand
GTGGTATTGAATTTTTAGTTTTTTTTGTGCATACTTCATTATCGTTAAAACTACAAAAAAGTTCGTTACCTAAGGTCAAAATTTATGAAAAAATCTGAAACAAATATTCGAGTTCGCTACGCAGAAACCGACCAGATGGGAGTGGTCTATTACGGTAACTATGCACAGTACCTAGAGCAGGGACGTACCGAGTGGTTACGCGAGTTGGGTTTTTCTTACAAATGGATGGAAGAACATCAAGTGCAGCTTCCGGTAGTAAATTTGAATATTGATTATAAAAGACCGGCTAAGTATGATGACCTTTTAACTGTGACAACAACCCTAAAAAAAATGCCAACAGTTAAAATAGAGTTTTATTATGAAATTCGTAATCAAGATGATGTACTTTTAGTTTCGGCAACAACTACTTTGGTGTTTATAGATACCACAACAAATAAGTTGATGAAGGCACCATCATATTTATTGGATAAACTTAAGTCTTAGGTTATTCTTCTTGTTTTTTTATGGCTACTTTATACGTAGTGTCAAAAATGTTATAAATGCGTTCTGCTTCTTTTTGTCGCACTGAAATTTCAATCTCACAACTTAATTCAAGTTTTTGATCAATTATTTCTAGCTCTTCCTCTTTAATAATACGCATCACGGTATTCATCTCAGGATACTCAAATTTGAGAATAAAATTTTCATCAATAGTTCTCTTTACAATTTTTGATGCTTCAAGTGCCATTTGAGCACCGGTTTTGTAAGCTTGAATTAAACCGCCAACACCTAATTTTGTTCCACCAAAATAGCGAACCACAACCACGAGTGTATTAGTCACATCAAACGATTGTAACTGCCCATAGATAGGCATCCCCGCGCTATTTGAAGGTTCTCCATCGTCATTTGCACGGTATCGATCATAGGTTTTCCCTAGTTGCCAAGCATAGCACCAGTGACGTGCTTTGTGATGTTTGCTTTTTAAGTTTTCAATGTGTTGTTCAATTTCGGTCTCATTTTTAACCGGAAAAGCGTAGCCGTAAAACTTGCTTCCGCGGTCTTTAAAAAGAACTTCTTTTGAAGGTTTTACAAGAGTTTTATATGTGTCTTTTTCTGAAGAAATAAGAAAGGATTTTTAGTTTTTCAATGTTTATCTATTACCATTTTGCCAAAGCTACCAAAAAGATACTGATCACGGCAAGGATAATACCAATCCAATTTTTTCGAAGTAATTTTTCATTAAAAAAAGTAATTCCTAATAAAGTAGATAGCATCACGATGGCGACATTGTTTACGGTAAATATCCCTGAACTTTCCAATATATCACTGCGCAAGGCTTGAACGATAAAATAGACTGAAAAATAATTGGGAAGCCCTAGAAATATCCCGCCAATAATGTTTTTAAACTCAAAGGTAAACTTGCCTTTTATAGCTTGAATCACCAAAATGGAAATACCTATTATTGCTGCTGCAGAAAAAATAATAGCAGAAAAAAGAGCAACTTCATCTTCTGCAATCATTGTGTCTTCTAGGTATGTGATACTTGTATCAATAAATCCGCTACCTAAAAACACTAATAAAGGATAAATTAAATTTTTCTTTTGAATAGTAATACCTTTTGTAGTTTTGATAGAAGCGAGGTATACTGCAATGAGGGCCAAAATGATTCCCAAAATCTTTAAAATACCAAGGCTTTCTTTGTAATAGACTAGACCAAAAACTACCGGGATAACCACGCTCATTTTGGTAGCCACCGAAACCACAGAAAGGCCACTACGTTGAGTGGTAATAGCCATTAAATTAAATATAATGATAAACAAAGCTCCTAGTCCTAGTGTGTATAAAAACCAAGGTTGTTGAGGGACTTGTGATAAAGTAACATCACCATTATAAAAAAACAATCCGCAATTAAAAGCAACAATGTAATTTACAACAATGGCGTGTAGGGTGTTGATTTTAAAACGGTCAAAAAGCTTAAAAACCACAAAAATTAATGTGGATGAAAGAATGCTTAAAAGTAGGGCTGTCAATTACTGTTGTTTTTAAAAATTTGTAAGATGTCTTTATCCAGTTTTTCTTCTGAAAGCAAATCAATATGTTTCATAGTTTCTTCAGAAAAAAATGGAGCTTTGATGCCAGTTTCAAATATAGCATTCCCTGTAAAAATGTTAGCCTCATCCCAAAGATTTGTTTCAATAAATGAGTTTAAAGTAGCAGCACCCCCTTCAATTATAACAGATTGAAGCCCGTGATTATAAAGTATTTCACAAATTTGTTTTGGTAGGTTTTTTTTAAACTTTATTGATTCGTATTGTGTGTTTAAACCATGTTGTTTAGTTTCTTCAGTAATGATTATTGTAGGAGTTTCATCATTTAAAACAGAAGCTTCAGATGGAATTTTTAGTTTCTTATCAATAATAATTCGTGTAGGAGATTTGCCATGCCAATCACGACACGTTAAACTTGGATTGTCTTTTAAAACAGTGTTTGTACCCACTAAAATAGCTTGTTCTTGTGCTCTTAATTTGTGAGAACGTTGCCTAGAATAGGTGTTGGTAATCCATACCGGCTGTTTATCTGTTATTTTTTCGACAGCTTGTTTATACGTGGGAGCTATAAATCCATCTTTGGTTTGAGCCCATTTTAATATTATAAAAGGGCGTTTTTTAGTATGAAAAGTGAAAAATCGTTTGTTTAAGGCATTACATTCATCTCTTAGCACATCTGTAATAACTGTACCCCCGGCATTTTTAAGTTTTTTAATTCCTCTTCCTGCTACTTGAGGGTTCGGGTCTATACTGCCAACGACTATTGTTTTAATTCCGTTTTTGATAATCAAATTTGAACAAGGAGGTGTTTTTCCAAAGTGACTACAAGGTTCTAGACTTACATATATAGTAGCGTCTTTTAAAAGTGCTTTATTTTTCACGCTATTAATAGCATGAACCTCGGCGTGTGGTTCTCCGGCTTTATAATGCCAACCTTCGCCGATAATTTGATCGTTATGCACCAAAACACTGCCTACCAAGGGGTTGGGGTAAGTGGTACCTAGTCCATTTTTCGCCAGGTCAATACAGCGTTGCATATATTTTTCATGTACCTTCACAGCGTAAAAATACAAGGTTTTACTTACATGAACACACCAATTATTCGTCTTATTAAAAAGGAAGACAACCCACAAGTTGCAAAGGTAATACGCTCTGTTTTTGAAGATATGAATATTCCTAAAACAGGAACTGCTTATGAAGATAAAGCACTAGACTGTATGTTTGAAAGCTATACTAAAAAAACGTCTTGCTATTTTGTAGTTGAAGATAATAATACCATAATAGGTGGTGCAGGCATTGCAAAATTAGAGAATTATGAAGGTGAAGATCGTATTTGCGAATTGCAAAAAATGTATTTTTTACCAGAGGCTAGAGGTAAAGGCTTAGGAAGAACATTGATAAAAATGTGCCTGGTAAAAGCACGCGAATTTAATTTTGAAAAATGCTATATAGAAACAATGCCAGATATGACAGCCGCTCAAAATTTATACAAAAGCGTAGGTTTTGAAACAATTGACGCTCCTTTAGGAAACACCGGTCATCATTCTTGTCCGGTGCATATGCTTATGAAACTGTAAATAAATGACTGTAAAAGAATTAAAAAACCATTTTGTAGAAAGACTTTCAGCATTGTATCCTTCTGAAGAAATACAATCATTTTTTACTTTACTTTCTGAAGCTTATTTGAACCTAACTCGCATACAAGTAACATTAGAAGCTAGTAAGAAGCTAACTTCTACTGAAATTAATCAGTTTAAAGATGCGATCAGTCGTTTGGAAAAGCATGAACCTATACAATATATTATTGGTACAACCGAATTTTATGGACTCACTTTTGAAGTAAATCAACACACTTTAATTCCACGACCTGAAACTGAAGAATTGGTTGAATGGATCCTTGAAAATTCAGCTTCAGAAACAAGTACTACCTTTAGTGTATTGGATATTGGCACCGGGTCTGGGTGCATTGCTATTTCTCTAGCCAAAAATCTTGCAACTGCAAAGGTTTCGGCTTTAGACTATTCATACGAAACCTTAAAAACTGCCGAAGCTAATGCCAAAAAAAATAGAGTGCGAGTACATTTTTATCAAAAAGATATTTTAAAAACAGCATCACTGCCACAGCAATATGATGTGATTGTTTCAAATCCGCCCTATGTGCGTGAACTTGAAAAACTAGAAATGCACCATAATGTTTTAGATTATGAACCGGCTTCAGCTTTGTTTGTAAGTAACAGTGATCCGTTACTGTTTTATAGAACTATTGCTAGGCTGTCACTGCGATACTTAAAACCAGACGGGAGGCTTTACTTCGAGATAAATGAGTATCTTAGTAACGAATTAATAACGTCATTGCAAGAAGAAGGCTATTCTTCTGTTGAATTAAGAAAAGATTTCAGGGGCAAAGACCGAATGCTACAATGTAAAAAATAACTACCCGATGAAAGAATTGACCAAAATATGTGTGTTTTGTGGAAGCAGTGAAGGAAATGATGCCGCTATTACCGAAGCAGCAGAAAAAACCGGAAAACTTTTTGCAGAAAAAGGAATAACCCTAGTATATGGCGCTGCCAAAATTGGGGTTATGGGAGTTTTGGCTAAAAATACACTAGATAACAAAGGGCAGGTACTAGGAGTAATACCTGAATTTTTGAAGAAAAAAGAAGTTGTGCATTTAGGTCTTACAAAGCTTTACACAACCGAAAATATGCATGAACGCAAATTAAAAATGCACGAGTTGAGTGATGCTTTTATTGCTATGCCCGGAGGAATGGGGACCCTCGAAGAATTATTTGAAATTATCACGTGGCTACAATTAGGGCTGCACAAAAAGCCAATAGGATTATTAAACGTGAATGGCTTTTATAATGACCTTCTTAAACTACTTGAGACTATGGTGCGTAAGGGGTTTCTGTCTATGGATAACTATGAATTATTATTGGTTGATACTACCATCGAGAACCTCCTTGAAAAAATGCAAAACTTTAAAGCACCAGATATTCCTAATTGGTTAAACCCCGATAGAGCGTAAGAAACAACTTTCATTTTAGCTTGTTGAATTTATAAACAAATGAATTATCTTTAGTATCTGTAAATCAGATATTTATTTTGGGGGCTGCTAAAAAATATTTCGCTGAAGCGTTAGGTACATTTGCCTTAGTTTTATTTGGGTGTGGAGCTGCAACAATTGCAAGCATTTCACAATCAGGCCCTGAAGGTATAGGTTTGCTGGGTATATCGTTAGCCTTTGGTTTTGCACTTACCGTAATGGTGTATGCAATAGGTCCTATATCTGGATGCCATATTAATCCCGCTGTTTCAATAGCTATGATGGCAGCCAAAAAACTTTCAATACGAGATACAATAGGGTATGTTTTTTCACAATGCATTGGTGCTATTCTTGCCTCTGCCATCTTATACATTATTGCAATAGGTAGTGAAGGTTTTGAAATGCCAGAGTGGGGATTGGCGAGTAATGGTTGGGGCGAAGGGTATTTAGGCGAGTACAACATCATTTCAGCATTGATTACTGAATTTATTTTCACTTTCTTATTTCTTTTAATCATTTTCGGAACTACCGCAAAAAAAGCCTCACCTTTAATGGCAGGTATGGCAATTGGTATTTCCTTGGTATTGATTCACATGGTAGCTATTCCTATTACCGGCACCTCTGTAAATCCGGCTCGCAGTTTAGGTCCGGCACTTTTTTCTGGTGGTAAAGCACTGGAGCAAGTTTGGCTTTTTATATTGATTCCTATTGCCGGTGGTTTATTTGCAGCAATTGTGAGAACAGTTTTTTTAGATGATTAATATTTCTGAAAAAATCACGCTATAATTTTTTAAATGATAGTTGAGTAAGGTACCTATTTTCTATATTTGTTGGTATGAATACCGAAGCAAAAATCAATCAACTGCGTGAAGCATTACGCAAACATAATTACAACTATTACGTACTCGATAATCCTACTATTTCAGATTTTGAATTTGATCAAAAACTGAAAGAGCTTCAACAACTGGAAGCCCAACACCCCGAGTTTTATGACGCCAATTCACCTACCTTGCGAGTAGGTGGCGAAGTGACTAAAAATTTTGATACGGTGACTCATGAACATCGTATGTATTCATTGGCAAATTCATATTCAAAAGAAGATCTGGAAGATTGGGAAAAACGAATAAAAAAGTTGGTTGACGGTACCGTTGAGTATGTTTGTGAACTTAAGTATGACGGTGCTTCAATTAATCTAACATATGAAAACGGAAGTTTACAAAAAGCAGTTACAAGAGGAGATGGTTTTCAAGGAGATGATGTAACTACCAATGTAAAGACTATAAATTCAGTTCCTTTAAAACTCAAAGGTGATTTTCCAGATAAATTTGAAATAAGAGGCGAAATTATACTGCCCTTTGAGGGGTTTACCCAAATGAATGCAGAGCGGGTTGAAGCCGGTGAAGAACCTTACAGAAATCCAAGAAACACAGCTTCCGGAAGCTTAAAGTTACAAGATAGTAGTGAAGTGGCAAAACGCCCGTTAGAATGTTTGTTGTATAGTATTAAAGCAGACAGATTGCCAATTTCTACCCAATACGAATGCTTGAAAAAAGCCAGAGAATGGGGGTTTAAAGTTCCAGAAGTTGCCAAGCTTACCAAAAGTATAGATGAGGTGCTTAACTTTATAAACTATTGGGATGTTCACCGTCACGAATTGCCCTATGAAACAGATGGTGTTGTAGTAAAAGTGAACAGTCTGTATCAACAAGAAGAATTGGGTTACACCGCCAAAGCACCTCGATGGGCAATGGCTTACAAGTTTAAAGCTGAACAGGTCACTACCAAGTTAAATGCCATAACCTATCAAGTAGGACGTACAGGAGCTATCACACCCGTTGCAAATCTAGAGCCCGTAGAATTGGCGGGTACTATTGTAAAACGAGCATCATTGCACAATGCCGATCAAATTGAAAAACTAAATGTGCGTGAGGGAGATACGGTTTTTGTTGAAAAAGGCGGAGAAATAATTCCAAAAATTATTGGTGTTGATTTTACCGAACGCGATCCTAATTCAAACCCTACCAAGTACAGAACTACGTGTCCCGAATGCGGAACCGAATTAATACGTAACGAAGGTGAAGCGCTTCATTACTGTCCTAATTCTGAAGGTTGCCCGCCGCAAATTATAGGCCGCATTCAGCACTATATTTCAAGAAAAGCAATGGATATTGAAGGACTTGGTGGAGAAACGGTAGCTTTGCTAGTAACCAATAACCTAATTACTACTTATGCCGATCTGTATGAGCTTACCAAGGAAGATGTGATTCCGTTGGAACGAATGGCAGATAAAAGTGCAGAAAACCTAATAAATGGTATAGAAGCTTCAAAACAAATTCCGTTTGAAAGAGTGTTGTTTGCTTTGGGTATCAGGTATGTAGGTGAAACAGTCGCAAAAAAGCTAGCTAAACATTATAAAAGTATTGATGCTCTTGCAAATGCTACTGAAGAAGAATTGATTTCGGTAGATGAAATAGGTGATCGTATAGCTGAAAGTGTTCGCTTGTTTTTTACTTCAGAAAAAAATATACACACAATTGAGCGCTTAAAGAACTATGGCGTGCAATTGGAAATTTCAGCAGAAAAATTGGCTAACCAGACTAATAAGCTAAATGGGGATACTTTTGTAGTTTCAGGAGTTTTTCATCAAGTTTCACGTACAGAGCTAAAAAAACTTATTGAGGATAATGGGGGTAAAGTGTCTAGTTCTATCTCGGGAAAAACCAATTATGTGGTTGCCGGTGATAATATGGGGCCAAGTAAAAAAACCAAAGCCGAAAATTTGGGCGTTCCTATTATTTCAGAAGAAGATTTTTTACAAATGATTTCCTGAAACTATTTTAAAAACCTTTGCGAAACTCGTATTTTTGTGTAGAATCATAAAACGCTCATGTTTGAAAAATTAAAGCATAGATCCTTACGCAAAAAGATAGAACACAGCTTAAAAAAGCGAGATATTTCAGAAATCAATTCTGAAATGAAAACGTTAGGGTTTTTGGTAGATGAGGCTGTTTTTCAGGATTTTGAAAAGCTGTATGAATGTGCAGATTATTATAATTTGCAGCCTAAAGACGTTAAAGTTTTTTCATTTCTTGAAGTGAAAAGGAAAGTGCCTTCTCTACGTCATAATCAATTGCATAATAAGGACTTTAATTGGAAAGGTGAGTTGCATAATCAAAATGCAAAAGAGTTTATAAACAAGCGCTTTGATGTACTGGTAGGGTTTTATACTACAAAAAATAATTTTTTGGATGCTATGATAGCTGACAGTAATGCAAATTTTAAAGTTGGAATATCAGGAGCAGATCCACGTTTGTTTGACCTTTTAATAGATATTGATATTCACGATCTAGATGGTTTTAAACTCGAATTAAAAAAATATTTAACTGTTTTAAAAAAAATAAAATGAAAGAATTGATAGGAACTGGAGTCGCTTTAATAACACCATTTAAAGAAGATCTTTCGGTAGATGTTGAAGGGCTTAAAAAAGTTGTAAACTATAATATTGATAACGGTACCGATTACCTTGTTGTTTTGGGAACTACCGCAGAAAGCGCCACTCTAAATAAAGAGGAAAAACAATTGGTAATTGATACTATAGTAGAAGCGAATAACAAAAGGTTGCCTTTGGTTTTAGGAATAGGAGGTAACAATACAGCCGCTGTGATTGAAGAAATGAAAACGAGTGACCTTACAGCTTTTACTGCAATACTTTCAGTTTCTCCCGCTTATAATAAACCTACACAGCAAGGCATATACAACCACTTTGCTGCTATTGCTCAAGAAGCTCCATTACCCATAATTTTATACAATGTACCAGGAAGGACAGCTTCAAATATGTTACCAGAAACGGTAATTAAACTCGCAAATGATTTTAAAAATATCATTGGTATCAAAGAAGCTGCAGGTGATTTGGTTCAAGCAATGCAAATGATTGACGGTACTCCAGATTCCTTTTTAGTTATCAGTGGTGATGATATGATTGCTTTGCCCATGACATTAGCCGGTGGAGCAGGCGTTATTTCGGTAATAGGAGAAGGATTTCCAAAAGAATTTTCAAAAATGATTCAATTAGGGCTCGATAGAAAAGTAGATGAAGCTTATGCAATTCATTATAACATTGCTCCGGCAATCAACTATATTTTTGAAGAAGGTAATCCTGCCGGAATTAAAGCAGTATTCAAAAAATTAAATATTTGTAACGATGCCGTTCGTTTACCATTGGTAAAAGCAAGTGATTCATTACAATCAAAAATTGCTTCTTTTATTGACAGTCAATAAGAATATTTTACAAATAGATGTGTTAAACTTTATGCAAAGGCTTAAATTATCATCAGCAGTACAATAATTTAGCTGCATATTAAGTTTTTGTAATCCCATTTAATTCACTAATTTTGCACGATGTTTTTAAACGCTATGAAAGCAACTTTTTTATTACTTTTATCTGTTATTGTTTTAAGTTCTTGTAGTAACTATCAAAAGGTTCTATCTTCTGATGATACAGGAAAAAAATATGCATTAGCAGATTCTTTATACAAACAAAAAAAATACAAAAAAGCCTTAAAGTTATTTGAGCAAATAGTTCCGGTGTACCGTGGAAAACCTCAAGCCGAACGGCTTATGTTTTTATACGCTACTACCTTTTATGAACTAGAAGACTTTTACTTGGCCGGATATCAATACGAGCGATTTGAAACTTCATACCCTCAAAGTGACAGTGTAGAAGTAGCCGCGTACCGATCTGCAAAGAGTTATTATGAGCTATCACCTAGGTACTCTTTAGATCAAGAAGATACCTATAAGGCATTAGAGAAATTACAAAGCTATATTAACAAATATCCTAACTCAGAAAAAAGACCAGAAGCCAATAAGCTGGTTTCAGAACTTAAAGAAAAACTCGAGAAAAAGGATATTGAAGTAGCCAATCAATTATTAAAAATAGCAGAATATATAGGCGATTATAGACCGGCAATTGAATCGTACGATAATTTCATATCAGACCATCCAGGTTCAAAGTATCGTAAAGACGCCTTTTTTGGAAGGTTACAAGCCGCTTATGAATTGGCCTTGCTGAGTATTCCTTCATTAAAAGAAGAACGGTTAATTTCTGCAAAAGACTATTACAATAAATTTTTAAAATATTACAGCGATACCGATTTAAGAGCCGAAGCAGATATTATAGCAGCAGATATTACTGCTCGCTTAGGTGAAACAGAATCAAAAAGTTAAAACAAGGATTATGATAGATATTAAAAATTCTGAAGCTCCTATCAATACAACCACTATTGATAAAAACAAAGTAGATGCACCTACTGAAAACATCTACGAAGCTATTTCAATTATAGCAAAACGAGCTACGCAAATTAACGGCGACATCAAGAAAGAATTGCTTGAAAAGTTAGACGAGTTTGCTACGTACAACGACAGTTTAGAAGAAATTTTTGAAAACAAAGAACAGATTGAAGTTTCAAAATTTTACGAGCGCCTTCCAAAACCTCATGCACTTGCGGTTGAAGAATGGTTGAACGATAAAATTTACTACCGAAATACAAAAGAAGAAGAACTGAATAAGTAGAAGATGTCTATTTTAAGCGGTAAAAATGTGTTGCTTGGCGTTACTGCCGGTATTGCCGCTTATAAGGCTGCCTTTTTGGTTCGGCTTTTTGTGAAGAAAGGGGCACAAGTAAAAGTCGTTATGACACCCTCAGCAAAAGAGTTTGTCACACCACTTACCCTTTCTACATTATCAAAAAATGAAGTATTTTCTTCTTTTACCAATGAAGAAGATGACAATGCCCAATGGAATAACCACGTTGAGTTAGGCCTTTGGGCAGATTTATTTGTGATCGCTCCTGCCACCGCCAATACTCTTTCTAAAATGGCTCACGGCACAAGCGATAATCTGTTATTGGCTACTTATCTATCGGCTAAGTGTCCTGTGTATTATGCCCCGGCAATGGACTTAGATATGTATAAACATCCAAGTACAACTGCAACGTTTGAAAAATTAGATAGCTTCAGAAATATTCAAATACCAGCTGAAGAAGGTGAACTAGCTAGCGGTCTTTCCGGAAAAGGAAGAATGGCCGAACCTGAGCATATTATTTCATTTATTGAAAACCATCTGCTGCAACAAATGCCATTACAAGGTAAAAAGATGTTGGTTACCGCAGGACCTACCTATGAAGCAATAGACCCTGTACGATTTATTGGAAACCATTCTAGCGGAAAAATGGGATATGCTGTCGCTGAAGCAGCTGCTAAGCTAGGTTCCGAAGTTTTTTTAGTTTCAGGTCCTGTGAATATAAGCCTTGAAAATAGCCGTGTAAAGATTATTCCGGTGACTTCAGCAAAAGATATGTATGAAGCTGCTCATACTTATTTTCCTACTTGTGATATTGCAGTTTTAAGCGCTGCTGTAGCTGATTATAGACCCAAACAAGTTGCTTCAGAAAAAATAAAAAAGAACGATAGCTCATTAACACTAGAGCTTGAAAAAACCCAGGATATTTTAAAATCGCTTGGCGAAATTAAAAAACATCAATTTTTGGTAGGCTTTGCTTTAGAAACTCAAAACGAACTTGAAAATGCAAAAAGCAAACTCAAAAAAAAGAATTTAGATTTAATTGTCTTAAATTCGCTCAAAGACAAAGGAGCCGGGTTTAAAGCAGATACCAATAAAGTCACTTTAATTAATAAAGACAATAAAGTGCAACGTTTTGCTGTTAAACCTAAAACCGAAGTTGCAAACGACATTTTACAATATATTATAGAGAACATAGATGCGTAAATTTATACTATTACTTTTCGTTTTAACATTAACACTTTCTACTCAAGCGCAAGAACTTAATTGCAGTATAACTGTAGATGCTGAACAAACTGGACAGCCAAACTTGCAAGTGTTTAGAACACTTCAACAAGAATTGACCGATTTTGTAAACAATACAAAATGGACCAATAAGGTTTATAAAAACCAAGAGCGGATAGACTGCAATATGTCAATCATTATTTCAGACTTTGAGTCAACTTCATTTTCGGCTACCATACAAGTACAAGCATCTAGGCCTACTTTTAACTCAACGTATGATTCGCCTATTTATAATTATAACGATCGTCAATTCAGTTTTGATTATACCGAGTTTCAGCCATTAAACTTTAACTTAAATACATTTAATTCAAACTTAATTTCAGTTATTGCCTACCATGTTTATACAATTATAGGTCTTGATGCAGATACGTTTGAAAAAAATGGAGGCGAAGAATATTTTCAAGTTGCAAAACAAATAATCAATACAGCTGCTTCTAGTAATTTTATAGGATGGAAACCAACAGATGGTACACAAACACGATATCGTTTCAATGAAGCATTGCTTTCAAATGTGTATCAAGAATTTCATACCGCTATGTATGAGTATCATAGAGAGGGACTTGATATAATGACACAAGATCCTAAAGACGCAAAAGAAGCGATAGTAGATGCCATTCAAACGTTATCTCAAATAAATAACCGACGTCCAAACTCTTATATCATTCGTACTTTTTTTGACGCCAAAAGTGATGAAATACAGAGCATCTTTAGCGGAGGACCAAGCGTAGATATCGTAAAATTGGTTGAAAATTTAAACAAAATGGCGCCAACCAAACGAAGTAATTGGAGCGAAATTAAATTTTAATCTCCATACCTTTTTCTTGCTGTTGTAAAAATTCAATTTTACATTAAAAGTTGTTTTCAAAACCTTATTTTTACTTTAAATAAGGAAATCTATATTTATATTTTACGCCTGTGATTACAACGATTGCTATAAAAAATTATGCGTTAATTGAAGACATCCGGATGGACTTTAATAATGGTTTGACTATTATTACAGGAGAAACCGGTGCCGGAAAATCAATATTACTAGGAGCTTTATCATTAGTCTTAGGAAAACGTGCTGATTTAAACAGTATGCGAGACGCTTCAAAAAAGTGTGTAATTGAAGCTGAATTTTCTATAGAAAAATTTGCGTTACAAACCATTTTTGAGACCAATGATCTAGATTATGATGCTCATACTATCATACGTCGCGAAATTTTACCAAGTGGAAAATCTAGAGCTTTTATAAATGATACACCCGTAACTTTATCACAGTTACAAGCTGTAGGGCCGTATTTGGTAGATATTCATAGTCAACATGAAACGCTTTCCCTTTCAGAAGAAGATTTTCAATTGCAAGTCATTGATGCTTTGGCAAATAATCAAGATCATTTAAAAACATACAGTAATCAAGTTGTTGATTTAAAAAACACCGAAAAAGCCTTAAAAGAAGCACAGCTCAAAAAAAGTGAAGCAGCCAAAGAAATAGATTACAACACCTTTCTTTTTAATGAACTGGAAGAAGCAAATTTAACTTCAATTAATCAAAAAGAGCTAGAAGAAACCTATGAGACGTTAAGCAATGCCGAAGAAATTAAAGAATCACTCGCTGCTGTTGTTCAGTTATTTTCTGAAGAACAAATAGGAACGCTCGAAACCGCAAAAGAAGCACGAGCTTCATTAAATAAGTTGAAAAATTACGGTTCGGTATATCAATCACTGTGGGACCGATTGAATAGCGTTATTATTGAGCTTGATGATTTAAACGAAGAAATAGAACAAGTTGCTACTTCTGTAGAAGCAGATCCTAATCAATTGCTTGAAATAAACGAGAAGTTGCAAACCCTGCACAAACTACAACAAAAACATAATGTAGCAACTGTTTCAGAATTGATTGCTATAAAAGATTCTTTAGATAATCAAATTACAGATACCAACAACTTAGACACGTTGATTGAAAAGTTGGAAAAACAAGTTTCAACCTTAACATCTGAAGCAAGAAAAACCGGAAAATCAATCCATGAATCACGTAAAAAAGTACTTCCTACTTTAAAAGAGCGCTTAGAGAATATTCTGTCAAAACTTGGTTTACCCAACGCCCGTTTTGAATTTAAATTAGCAATTTCAGAAACATTCAGAGAGCATGGTATAGATACTCTCGAGCTTCTTTTCACTGCCAATAAAGGAATGAGTATGGGGTCTATAAAAAAAGTGGCTTCCGGTGGTGAGATGAGTAGAATTATGCTAGCTGTAAAAGCAGTATTGGCAGAGTATAAAACATTACCAACTCTTATTTTTGATGAAATTGACACGGGTGTTTCAGGAGAAATAGCTCATAAAATGGCAATCATTATGGACGAAATGAGTAAAACTATGCAATTGGTAAGTATTACGCATTTACCACAAATTGCTTCAAAAGGAGCACAACACATTAAAGTATATAAAGAAGATGTAAATAACAGTACCGTTACAGGTTTAAAGACTTTAACACAAGAAGAACGTATTGTTGAAATAGCACAGATGATAGGAGGTAAAGAAATAAGTGATTCTGCCTTGGCACACGCCAAAGAATTATTGAATTAACTGTATCTTTACAGAATAATATAGAGAATAACCTAAGCAACTAGATATGGCATATAATTTATTAAAAGGAAAACGAGGAATTATTTTTGGTGCATTGGATGAAAATTCCATCGCTTGGAAAACAGCTGAACGCGTTCACGAAGAAGGCGGAAGTTTTGTATTAACAAATGCTCCTATTGCAATGCGTATGGGACAAATTAATGAACTGGCAGAGAAAACCAATTCTGAAATTATTCCGGCAGATGCAACCAAGATGGAAGATCTTGAAAACCTAGTAGAAAAAGCAACTGAAATTCTAGGAGGAAAACTAGACTTTGTTTTACACTCAATAGGTATGTCAGTTAACGTACGAAAAGGAAAACATTATACCGATCAAAATTATGACTGGACGCACAAAGGTTGGGATGTTTCAGCAGTGTCTTTTCATAAAACTATGAATGTATTGTATAATAAAGATGCAATGAATGAATGGGGAAGTATTGTAGCACTTACATATATGGCAGCTCAACGTGTATTTCCAGATTACAACGATATGGCAGATAATAAAGCTTATTTAGAATCAATAGCACGAAGCTTTGGTTATTTCTTCGGAAGAGATAAAAATGTACGTGTAAATACCATTTCACAATCACCAACCCCTACCACGGCAGGAAAAGGTGTAAAAGGATTTGACGGTTTTATTTCATATGCAGAAAAAATGTCTCCATTAGGTAATGCTACCGCTATGGATTGTGCAAATTACACAATATCTTTATTTAGTGATTTAACCAAAAGAGTTACCCTTCAAAATTTATATAACGATGGTGGTTTTTCAAATGTAGGAGTGAGTGATGCAGTAATTGAAGCCTTTGAAAAAGAATAATACTACTTTTAATAGAAAGTTAAAAAGACTTGCGAAAGCAAGTCTTTTTTTTGTTAAATACTTAATTAGAAATTATTTATTTAATTGATTTCGTATTAATTGTTTTGTTGTTAAGACTTTTTTAAATATTTTTAAGCTAATATTAACTAAACTCTAATTTTTAATTATGAAGAAAATTACCTCGTTTTTGTGTATTATGTTTGGTTTGACATTGACCATACATGCACAAGTAATTCAATCATCAGGTAATGATGAGATTCAAAAAGAAATTGAAGCGGCAAAACACTACAACCAAGCCGAACCTTCAGTTTCGATAGAAACACTTTTAAAGAGACTTTCAAAAGTTTCAAATAAAGCAGATAATGTTTTAAATTATTTTTCAGCTGAAGAAAGTCAGCGATTAAGACGTTATTTCAAAAAACAAAACCATAAAGCTTCATTGGCAGATATTATTCCTACAGCAGGTGCAACAGAATCGTTCCCGGTAGCTGTGGGTGATTTTTTCTATGATAATGGAGGCCCAGGCGGAACAAATACAGATGGTGACCCTGGTAACTATGAAAACTGTAGCTGTGTTACCACCACAACTCTTGATGGTGCAACAGAGATAGAGTTTTTAGATTTTATCGTATTTGCCACTTTTGACTGGTTAAAAATTTATGATGGTGCAGATACCTCAGGAACATTATTATATGATAATGCAGATGGAGGTATTAATGAAGGAGACATTACATTAGCAGATATGATTGCATCAAATGGATCTGCACTTTTTAGCGGAACTTCTGGATCTATAACTTTTGAGCATAACGCTTCTGGAGTTATCAATAGATTAGGTTGGGAAGTTGAAATTCTAGCTACCGGAGGCGGTGGTGGTGGAGGAACCAACGACCCTCTTGCTTATGCAGTAGAAAATGCATCAGCTATGGTTGGTTCGTTTGACCCAATAGACCCTTCTGTATTTACTTCTATTGGTCCATCTGCTCCTGTAGGAGCAGGTTTTGAAGGTGCAGGAGCAGCAGATCCTAATGACCTTGAGACTATTTATGTTATTGATAGCTTAGGTGAAGCTTACAGCGTAGATACAACTACAGGTACATACACTTCACTTGGTAACGTAGGAGTGCCAGATATAACCGGTTTAGAATTCAATCCAGCTGATGGAAATTTATATGCTGTAACTAGCACAGAATTTTACAGCATAGATTTAGGTAGTCTTTCAGGTACATTAATAGGTCCATTAAATACTTCTGGAGCTATAGCTATTGCACTAGCAATAGATGGCGACGGAAATGCATACACCTATGACATTGCAGATGATACACTCTATTCAATTGATACATCAACAGGTGCAGCTACGGCAATAGGCGCTATTGGTTTTGATGCTAATTTTGGTCAAGGAATGACTTGGGATGTTAATACAGATCAAGTTTATATGACAGCCTTTAATAGTGTTCTTTTTGATTCAGAGCTGCGTACTGTAGATACATCAACAGGAGCAACTACTTTAATTGGACAAATGCAACCGGGTAGCTTAACGCAATATGGTTGGGTTGCTATACCAGATGCTAATCCAGATCCAATTAACTGTGATAGCACTGCATATGATTCTACCGCAGTACCATTTGATATAGATGGAACAGATACTAGCACAGCAGATTGTGCCAATGCACCAAATGAAATTCCTATTACTGTTTCTGAATTTGGAACTATAGGAGAAACAGCAACTTTAGAAAATGTAACTATCGATATTACACATAGCTGGTCATCAGATTTAAGAATCTATTTAGTTTCTCCTTCAGGTACTGAACTTGCACTAGCTGAAAGCTTAGGAGGTTCAAATGACGATGTTTATAATGGAACTGTATTTGAAGACGGTGGAGCCGATATCTCTGCAGCTACAGTACCATTTGGTATGGGACCATACGCTCCAACAGGAGGGGCTTTTGCTGCAGCATTTGATGGCGAAAGTATCAAAGGAGATTGGATACTAAAAGTATGTGATGACTTTGGAGGTGACTCTGGTCAAGTAGTTCAATTCTCTATGTCTATCTGTACACCACCATCAAATGATGAATGTGAATTTGCAGTAGCATTATCTTGTGGTGATAGCATTACTGGAGAAACTACTAGTGATACTAACTCTGGAGGTAACGATGCTCCGGATGAATTTTTCTCTTACACAGGAAGCGGAGACGCTGAGGTAGTTACTATTTCACTTTGTGGAGGTGGTACAGACTATGATTCAGCAGTTAGAGTATATGATTCTTGTGACTTAAGTAATGAGATTGCATTTAATGATGACTCTTGTGGTTTACAATCTGAAGTTTCATTCTATTCAGATGGTTCATCTACTTACCTTATTATGGTAGAAGGTTTCGGAACAGCTTCAGGTAACTTTAGCTTGGATGTAACTTGTATACCAGCATTAGAAAATGATGTATGTAGTGGTGCTTTACCAATTACATGTGGTGAAACTATCACCGGATCTACAGACAATGCTACTCCAGATACAGGTGCTCCAGAATGTAGCGGAACATCTATCACCGCTCCTGGTGTTTGGTATTCATTTACTGATGATTCAGGTCTTGTAAGTGATTATACTATTTCACTATGTGATTCAGACTACGATACTAAGTTATCTGTTTATACAGGTGATTGTGGAACGTTAGTTTGTGAAGCAGGAAACGATGATTCTTGTGGTTTACAGTCTGAAGTTTCTTTCCAAGGAGATGGAAATAGTACCTATTACATCTTGGTACACGGATTTGGAAGTGCTACCGGAAACTACTCTTTAAATGTAGATTGTCTTCCAGTACCACCACCTAACGATATGATTACAAACTCTATTGATATAGATGAATTAGGTGTAGTACCTTACACAGATCCAGGTGTACAAATGCCAGCTGCTACAACTGAAGCAGGTAACCCAAATAACTGTAACATTGATGGAGCAAATGGAGTATGGTACAACTTTACACCTGTAGGTGATGGAGAAGTAACTGCTACTGTTGAGTCACCAGCAGGAACAAGTGTAGTAACTTTCTTTGAAGCTCCAGATGAAAATGCTTCAGAAACTGATCTTACATTAGTTGCGCAAGGAACTAACCAATGTTTACCAGGAACTTCAACTACAATTACAACTACTGCTGGACAAGCATATTATGTATTTGTAGTAAATACCGGTGGAATAACCGATATTACAATTGACGGAACTAGTTTAGGAACAGCAGAAAACACTATCGATGGTTTCTCTTACTATCCAAACCCTGCAGACGATCAATTGACGTTAAAAGCAATGGATAACATTGATAATGTAGCGATTTACAATATTTTAGGTCAAAAAGTAGTTGACCAGACTATTGGAAGCATCTCTACAGATTTAAATATCTCTTCGTTAACTACCGGAACTTACATTATGAAAGTTTCAGTAAATGGAGAAATAGGAACCTATAAGATTATCAAAAGGTAATTTTTTCATATAGCTAATAAAAGCCACCTCGTTATCGGGGTGGCTTTTTTTATTCACTACATTTGCAATATGGATTTTTATTTTTCTTTTATAATACCTGTTTATAATCGTCCACAAGAGGTTGAAGAGCTTTTAGAAAGCTTTACAAAACTTGATTATTCTAGAGAATATGAAATCGTAATTGTAGAAGATGGCTCAACTATTTCTAGTGAGAAGATTGTCAATACGTATTCAAAATCTTTACCGCTCACATACTTTTTTAAAGAAAATTCTGGTCCCGGTTTGTCAAGAAATTTTGGCATGCAAAAAGCAAAAGGAAATTACTTTATCATATTAGATTCAGATTGTTTGGTGCCTTCACATTACTTAAAAACTGTTGAGGCCTTTTTAAAACAGAACTATTATGATTGTTATGGCGGTGCAGATGCTGCACATAGTAGCTTTTCAAGTATACAAAAAGCTATCAACTTTACAATGACATCATTTATTACAACAGGAGGAATACGCGGAAATAAAAAAAGTGTCAATCGCTTTGAGCCTAGGAGCTTTAATATGGGAATTTCAAAAAAAGCTTTTACAGAAACAGGAGGCTATGGCAAAATACACCCGGGAGAAGATCCAGATTTATCACAACGTATTTTAAAAAAAGGGTTTAATACAACTTTTATCCCAAATGCATACGTATACCATAAACGCCGTATTTCTTGGAAAAAATTCTATACTCAAGTAAAAAAATTTGGTTTGGTACGCCCTATTCTCAGTAAATGGCACCCACAATCATCAAAGATTACTTTTTGGTTTCCATTTTGCTTCGTAGTGTTTGTAACGTTGTCAATACTCTTATCTTTAGGTATTCATTGGCAATTTTTTATACCATTAGCAGTTTACTTGGCAATGGTTCTTATAAGTTCAGCTATTACCAATAAAAGTGTTTATATAGGATTGTTGTCAATATTAGCGCTATTTATACAGTTTTTTGGTTACGGAATCGCTTTTTTCAAATCCAGTTATTATATTAGGTTTTTAAATAGAAACCCTGAAAAACAATTTCCTTTTCTATTTTTTAATTAAACTACTTAATCATAATGACCTCAAAGCCTCAAAAAAAATACAACACCGGGAAAATAAAAAAGTTTCTGTTTTTTCTTTTCTTGGCTATTTTATTTTGGGTGCTTACTAAGTTTTCAAGAGAATATACAGCTACAGTTGATGCAACAATCATCTACAAAAGTATACCTAACGAAACACTATTGACCGAAAATAATCCTGAAGAGCTCTCTTTTGATTTAACCACAAACGGATTTGAGTTTTTGTATTATAAACTTAAAAACCCAACCGTGACCATTCAAATTTCAGATTATTATCAAAAAGGAAACAAGACAGTCACATTATCAGATGCTCAATTAACAAGTTTAATCTCTTCACAACTTGATAAAAACTTGACTGTAAAAAATGTATCAATTGATACATTAAAAATTAACTTAGAGCTTTTGGTTTCAAAGAAAGTCCCTGTTTTTTCCAAAGCTGAAATAGACTACAGAGAAGGTTTTATGAGTTTGGAAACACTTCAAATTAAGCCAGATTCAGTCCAGGTTTCAGGTCCCTTAGAGGTAATTAATGCAATTGATTCTATACCTACGATTTCAAAAAAATATACGGGGATTGACAGTAATTTTTCTGAAACTATAAAAATTGAAACGCCAGATGCTACTTCGGTTTCAATTACTCCAGAAACAGTTTCAATTTCATTAAACGTTCAAGAATTTACTCAAAAAGAAATCACATTGCCTATACAAATTATCAATTTACCGCCAGAAACTATCGTTAAGTTGATTCCTAAAGTAACCAAAGTGACTTTTAATGTTCCCATAAAAAGTTACAATACAATTTCAGAAAAAGATTTTCGGATCACTTGTGATTTTTCAAAACGTAATAGAACCGAAAACTTCATGCTTATTCAATTTTCAAAAAAACCCGATGGCATTCGAGATATTGAGTTGAAAGATAAAAAGATTGATTTTTTAATTTTTAAAAACGGTTCTGAAGAATGAAAATAGTAGGATTAACGGGTGGAATAGGAAGTGGAAAAACTACAATTGCTACTATGTTTAGTGAATTAGGGATTCCTGTTTATATAGCCGATGTTGAAGCAAAAAAGCTTACCAATTCTTCTGAAACAATAAAAAAAGAACTCATAAAAATACTTGGCGAAGAAGCCTATAATGACAAAGGCTTAAACCGTAAATATGTAGCCAACATTATATTTAATGATAATGAGCTATTAGAAAAAGTTAATGCGATTATACATCCACAAGTAGCAGAACATTTTAAGCAATGGGTTGCAGAGCAAACATCGAGGTATTGTATTAAAGAAGCTGCTATCTTATTTGAAAATGGCAGTTATAAAAATTGTGATTATACAATTTTAGTTACAGCTCCAAAAGAAACTAGAATAGAACGCATTTTACAACGGGATGATACAACTAGAGAAGAAATACATTCTCGTATGGATAATCAATGGCCCGATGAAAAAAAGCAGCAGTTAGCAGATTTTACCATAGAAAACGAAGACCTGAAAAATACTAAGAAACAGGTACTTAAAATTCATCATCACCTCTTGAAAATAGGACAATAACAACCATTTTGCTTCTTTTGTTAACATTTGGTTAAATGAAAACTGTGCTAAATGTTAAAATCTTACTTTTGGGCTATGAATAAAAAGCTATTCGCCTTACTTATAGCACTAATGAGTTTGTCGCTGCTAGGGATTATGTTTGTGCAGGGATACTGGATTGCGAATTCGTATCAAACTAAAGAAGAACAGTTTACTTTTAATGTACAGCAAACGCTTTTTTCTGCTACAAAACAGATTAAAGATAGAGAAATAGAAGACTTTTACAACGTTTATAGCCGGTATGTTGACAGTCTTGAGGTGCCTGAGAATGTCAATTTTAGTGAATTAGTTTACAAAACTAAAAACGATAGAACAAACGAGGTATTTATCTATTCAGATGGTATTTTGGAAGAAGATTATAAGCTTTCTTCTAGTTTTTTAGATATGGATTTTGATAGTATTCAATTTAAAAGATTGACTAATAGAAAGACTACTACCAAAATCAATCCTGGAATTGATAACGAAAACCCTTCAGAATCTAGAGAGATTTCATTTAAGAGATTAAAAGATTTTGAAAAAAACCAGTTTGAAAACGCCTATTTCAATATCTCAACAAAAGTACCATTACACAAGCGTGTAAATGGTCAAGAGATTGAAGGTTTAATAACAAAAGAGTTGAATGATAGGGGGATAGACTCAAAATTTGAGTATGCTGTGTATAGTAACAATTTAGCAACCAAAGTACGATCAGATAATTTTTCATTAGATCCAGAAAGTACGTATGTGGTACCATTGTTCGGAAACGATCAAGGATTTAATGATTATCAATTGTATGTGAATTTTTCAGAAAAAGAAAAAGTAGTACTCAATTCTATTTTGGGTATGGCAGTATTATCATTGATTTTTACTGCGGTAATTATATTAGCCTATGCAAGTGCTTTATCTCAAATTTTTAAACAAAGACAGATTTCACAAATTAAATCTGACTTTATCAATAATATGACGCACGAGTTTAAAACACCAATAGCGACAATTAATCTTGCCTTAGATTCTCTTAAAAACCCAAAAATAAAGGACAATAGAGAATTTTTGGAGCGATATTTAAAAATGATTAGGGATGAAAACCGTCGCATGCACGCACAGGTTGAAAATGTGCTGCGCATTTCTAAACTGGAAAAAAACGAACTTGATCTTCCAAAAGAGCGTTTAAAACTGCACAATATTATTAACGAAGCAATAAGCCATGTAGAACTTATTGTAGAAGATCGTGGAGGTTATATAACAAGTCATTTAGGAGCTTTAAAATCTTCGGTTTTGGCCAATGAGTCACACTTAACCAATGTAGTGGTTAACATTTTAGACAATGCTATAAAATACTCTGAAGAACCTCCTAAGATTGATGTGTATACTGAAAACGTCAAGGACTATATTATCCTTAAAATACGCGATCAAGGAATGGGTATGAGTAAAGCAACCCAAAAGAAAATATTTGAAAAATTTTACCGAGAACACACCGGTGATATACATAATGTAAAAGGGCACGGTCTTGGCCTAGCTTATGTAAAGCGAATTCTTGATGATCATGATGCACAAGTATATGTGGAGAGTGAAAAAGGAAAAGGCAGTACCTTTATAATAAAAATACACTTAATATCTTAAATTATGGAAACTGAAAACAAAAAGATCTTATTGGTAGAAGACGATCCAAACTTCGGAACGGTCTTAAAAGACTACCTAGCTATGAATGATTATGAAGTAGTTCATGCCAAAAACGGTATGGAAGGCTTTGAAAAGTTTAAAAAAGACGACTTTGATCTTTGTATTCTTGATGTAATGATGCCTTATAAAGACGGGTTTACATTAGCCAAGGAAATTCGTGATAAGAATGAAGATATTCCAATCATATTCCTTACTGCAAAGGCAATGAAAGAAGACGTTTTAAAAGGATACAAAGTAGGTGCAGATGATTACCTCAACAAACCTTTTGATAGTGAAGTATTGTTGATGAAAATTAAAGCTATTATTCAAAGAAAAGCAACAGACAGTATTGCAGACAGTAAGCAATTTGAATTTGAAGTAGGAAACTTCCACCTTAACTCTAAGCTTCGCTTTTTAACTTATAAAGAAGAAGATCCTATTAAACTTTCTCCAAAAGAGAATGAACTACTTAGACTGTTAGCATTGCATAAAAATGATTTAATGCCTCGTGAATTGGCTCTCACAAAAATATGGAGAGACGATAACTATTTCACCTCTAGAAGTATGGATGTTTACATCGCAAAACTTCGTAAGTATTTAGGAAAAGACGATGGCGTAGAAATTATAAATATACACGGAGAAGGATTCCGTTTGGTTGTTAAAGACGAAGTTGACAACTAGTACTATTTTATAATTATAAGTATTTAAGTGGGAAAACGCCCTTTTCAAAGGGCGTTTTTTGATTTGAGTTCTTGCACTATTTTTTCAGCAGACGTTGTGTAGTTAAACCAATGTATTGCTGGGTTTTTTTTGAACCATGTATTTTGCCTTTTAGCAAATCGCCTTGTGTTTTTCTTTATTTCTGAAACCGCAACTTCAAGTTCAACAGTTCCATCCAAATACTTAAAAAGCTCTTTATAGCCCACAGTTTGTAAAGCATTTAATTCCCTGTGTTTATAAAGTTGTTTTGCTTCATCAAGTAAACCTTCATCCATCATATTATCTACACGTTGGTTAATACGAGAGTAGATTACTTCTCTTTCTGCCGTTAATCCAACATAAAGAGTGTCAAAAAAACGTTCTTTTTTCTTTTGATTGAGAAATGAAGAATAAGGTTTACCAGAAACTCTAATAACTTCTAAAGCACGAATAACTCTATGCGGATTTTGATGATCAACCTTTTTATAATATTGAGCATCCTTATTCTCCAGTTCTTTCTGAAGTGATGCTAATCCATTTTCTTCCAACTCAAGAGTTAACGCTTCTCGTATTTCTTTCGGAACTTTAGGAAATGAATCGAGCCCTTTAACCACTGCATCAACATACAAACCAGAACCACCTACCATAACAGCAACATCCTTTTTTTTGAAGAGTTGTTTTAATGTTTCTAGTGCTTCTGTTTCAAAATCACCTACACTATAGGTTTCAAAAATGCTTTTATTTTGAATAAAATGATGTGGAGCAGCATCCAATTCTTGTGAAGATGGAACTGCCGTACCAATGGTCATTTCTTTAAAAAACTGCCTAGAGTCTGCTGAAATGATTTCGGTATTAAATAATTGTGCAATGTTAATGGCAAGTTTTGTTTTTCCTATTGCGGTAGGTCCTACCACACAAATAAGTAACGGTTGAGAAAAAGCCATTACGTGTCTTTTAAGTTTTCAGGATGTAGGTTTTGACCACATTTATGGCAAAATTTTGCATCATCACGATGTTTTAGAGCGCCGCAATTATAGCAGGCTTGTGTATTTACGTGAACATATTCTTTGCTTTTGGCATACTCTGCACTTACAATTCCTGTAGGTACTGCAATAATACCATAACCCAAAATCATAATGACGGTTGCTAGAAATTGTCCTAATGGTGTTACGGGAGCAATATCACCAAAACCTACAGTGGTTAGCGTCACAATACACCAGTAAACACTCACAGGAATGCTGTTAAAACCACTTTCTTCTCCTTCAATTAAGTACATCAAAGTTCCTGCAATAACTGCAATAATTAGTACCGCAAATAGAAAAACCAATATTTTTGGGCGACTATCGTTTAAAGCTTTTTTCAGTTTGTTGGCTTCACCTATATATCGAGTAATCTTTAAAATTCTAAAAACTCGCAGTAGTCTTAAAGCTCTCACAGTAATAAGAACATTACTACCTACCAATATAAATGAAAGGTATAATGGAATGGTAGACAGAAAATCGATAATTCCATAAAAGCTGAATATGTAATTGGTTGGTTTTTTTACGGTTAAGATTCTGGCAATGTATTCAAACGTAAAAAATATGGTGATTACCCATTCTCCTATGTATAAAATGTCATAAGCTTTTTCAGGAAGTCCTTTTACGCTTTCTACCATTACAAAAAGAACACTTAATAATATAAGAATAAGTAACACTACATCAAAGAGTTTGCCCATGGGCGTATCTGCCTCGGCAATAATCTCGTGTAATCTTTCACGCCATCCTTTATTTTTTTGTGTTTTCAATAGTAATGTCTTAAGCTATAAAAATAGGTAAGTTTAATTAATTTATAGCATCCTTTGCGAGATTAACAATTTTCAATTTTTTGTTTTTCCGAAGATAATTTTGAATAATATGTTGTACATCTCTATTATGTTGCATCGGATTTATAAGCGTTTTTAAAATGTTGGGATTGGTAATTTGATGATTTAACGAAAAAAAACCAAACCCCATATACCTTCCATCTTCAATTAAAACAACCGATCTTTCTTCTACATCTCGTCCTTTGTCAACAATAAGCATATGTTGATTTGTAAAGCTTTTTTGGGTTATAAATGCTCTTACTCGCTGGTTGTATTCTTCTGGGGTTTCTTGGTGTATACAAGCTCCATTACATTCTTTTATAGAATATTGAAAACAACTACCTTGGGTTTTATGAAGACCATTTAATTTTTGGCAAAGCGCATATTCTTCGGTTATTTTAAATAAAATTGCTTTTGCTTGTTGATGGTTTGTAAAGGTCGTAATGGCTTTTTTTCTACCATCGGCCTTTTCAATTTTTAAGTTTATGTATCCGTAATCGTCAATGAAAGATGTAAGTTGGTGGTTAAAAATTGATTTTCGCAAAGCACGGTTGTAAACTGGTTTGTTTCGTTTTATTTCTTCGCTTTCTTTCAATTGTGCAATGAGATCACTTCCAGTTTTTTCAAAACTCACACTAGTAACTTCAACTTGCATACGCTTTGATTTTCGGTTATCTGAAGTAAAATGCTGCACCAACCGTTTTTTGATATTCTTGCTTTTACCTATATAAATTATTTTTCCGTCTTCACGATGCATGTAATAAACTCCTGTTTCTGAAGGCGCTTCAGCAATTAAATCTAGAAGTTTTGGCTCTAATTGCCGTTTTGGATTTTTACGTACAGCAGCTTGGATTATATTTTTTGAAGTGTCTTTATTTAACAGCATTTTGAAGAGCGAAACTGTAGCCCTTGCATCACCCTGAGCCCGGTGTCTATCGGTCAATGGAATGCCTAAAGACTTGACTAGTTTTCCTAAACTATAGGAGGGAAGCCCCGGTATTAACCTTTTGGAAAGCTCAACCGTACACAGGGTGTTTTTTTCATATTTATAACCCAAACGGTCAAATTCTGTTGTGAGAATTCTATTGTCAAACTTAGCGTTGTGCGCTACAAGGATACAATCATCTGTAATTTCTATAATGCGTTTTGCAACTTCATAAAATTTAGGAGCATTACGTAACATTTGGTTGTTTATCCCGGTTAAGTTTACTACAAAGGGTTGAATGCTACGTTCTGGATTAATTAAACTACTAAATTGATCAACCACTTCGTGCCCGTCAAAACGATAAATAGCTATTTCAGTAATTCCCTCTTCATTATACTTTCCTCCAGTTGTTTCAATATCTAAAATGGCGTACATCTACTTATTACTCTTCTTTATTATTACTTTAAAGCCTTATTTTAATAATTACGTTCTCCAAAAATAGCACTTCCTACTCGCACTATGTTACTGCCGTGTTTTATGGCAATTGAGTAATCACCACTCATTCCCATAGACAGATGAGTGAAGTTATAATCGTCTTTTACTGAATCGTATATTTGTTTCAGTTTTTTAAACTCTTCTGAAATTTGATTTTCATTATCAGTAAATGTAGCCATTCCCATTAAACCAATCACTCTTACATTTTCATACTTTTGAAATGCTTCAGAAGCTAATAACTCTAGCGCTTCATTTTTATCAAGACCAAATTTACTATCCTCTTCGGCAATTTTAATTTGAAGCAAACAATCAATAACCCTATCTACCTTTTTTGCTTGTTTATTAACTTCTTTCAATAACCGTTTACTATCCACAGAGTGAATTAAACTCACAAATGGAGCCATATATTTCACTTTATTACGCTGTACGTGACCAATCATGTGCCACTCGATATCTTTTGGCATTTCTTCCCATTTGGCTTCCATTTCTTGTACTTTATTTTCGCCAAAAATACGGTGACCGGTGTTATAAGCTTCCATAATTTCTGAAACCGGTTTTGTTTTTGAAACTGCCACTAAGGTTACATCTTCAGGAAGATTATTTTTAAACTCTTTAATATTTTCTGAAACACTCATAGTCTATTTTTTCTATATAGCTTAAAATACAAATAGCTTATAAAAACAACGGCTATTTGTTGAGAAGATTTTAAGGATACTAAAATTCGTAAATGGTAACGCCACTGCGCAACTTTGGCAAGACAAAAGTTGTTTTTGGGGGCATTTTTAACCTTTCATCTGCAATATTTTTCATTTCAGAAACACTTACAGGTAATAATCCAAAACCTACTGTAAACTCACCGCGATCTACTACTGTTTGTACATAGGCCATATCACTTTTGCCGTCTGTATATTTAATACGTTGATCGTTGCGCAAATCCTCAATACCCAAAATAGGTTTTAAAATAGTGGTAAACAATATTTGAGCATCGAGTGCGTCAAGCGCGTTATTGATGGTATAACTGTTTTTACGAAGGTATAAAGAATAAAACTCACCATCCAGATACATACTAAAGTTCTGTTTTTGAGTTGGTTTGTAATATTCTAAACCTCTATTCTCAATTCGGAAAACAGCATCTAGTTTTATAAGAAATTCTTCCTTGCTTAATCCGTTTAATCCCTTTACCAATCGATTGAATTCGTAAATTTTTAAATCACTCTCCGGAATTAAATAACTCATGAAAAAATTATAAGATTCATCCCCGGTATGATGATCGTTTTCTTTTTTTAAATCTTCTGCCAATAAAAAGGAAGAAGCGCTACGATGGTGACCGTCTGCAATGTAAAGGCTGTTCATTTCAGAAAACAGCTTGCTTATTTTTGAAACTATTTCATCATTATCAACGTTCCACAAGTAATGTGTGTCTCGATATGTGGTTGTAAATTCATACTCTGCTCGAGTAGTCATTACATTTTCAACAATAGCCGAAATTTCTTTATTATCTGGATATGTAAGTAAGACGGCTTCGGCGTTAAACCCTACTGTTTTTAAATATTCTTTAAAAACTACTTCTTTATATTGAAGGGTTTCTTCGTGCTTTTTTATTACATCGTTTTTATAATCTTCGGTACTGGCAGCAGCGACAATTCCATTAAACTCAAGTCCGTCTCTGTTTACAATTTTATAAATATAAAAGCTGGGTTTTTCATCTTCCATAAAAACTCCATCTTCTTTAAACTCTTGATATCGGTTTTTTACTAATGAGTATCGTTCTTCACCAGAAATTTCTTTGTGATATTTATAACCGGGATTAACGATATGCAAAAATGAAAATGGATTATCTCTCAATCTAGATTCCCTTTCTTCTTGAGTATAGCTATCATACGACCGCGCCGCGAGCAAACTTACTTTGTCGCGGGTAGGGCGTACTGCTTTAAAAGGGATTATTCTTGCCATTGCTTACTTGCTCAACAAATAATGATAATTATTTTCTGAATTGGCTAGAAACATGTTCTGCTTTACGGCTTTCACTGTAATCGTAAAAACCTTCTCCGCTCTTCACACCCATTTTTCCTGCTGTAACCATATTTACTAGAAGTGGACATGGTGCATATTTTGGGTTTTTAAATCCGTCGTACATAACGTTTAGGATTGAAAGGCAAACATCTAGACCTATAAAATCTGCTAATTGTAGTGGCCCCATTGGGTGTGCCATACCCAACTTCATAACGGTATCAATTTCTTCAACACCAGCCACGCCGTTGTATAAAGTTTCAATAGCTTCATTAATCATAGGCATCAATATACGGTTTGCCACAAAGCCAGGATAGTCGTTTACTTCAACAGGTACTTTATTTAATTTTTTTGAAAGGTCTTCAACTGTGTTATATGTTTCGGTACTGGTACTGTATCCTTTAATGATTTCTACAAGTTTCATAATAGGCACCGGGTTCATGAAGTGCATCCCAATTACTTTTTCTGGACGTGAAGTAACAGCAGCAATTTGTGTAATTGAAATTGAAGAAGTGTTACTTGCCAAAATGGTGTCTTGCGAACAATAAGAATCTAAATCTTTAAAAATTTTCAGTTTTAAGTCTAAGTTTTCAGTTGCTGCTTCAACAACAAGGCTAGTGTTTTTTACACCTTCTTCCAAGTTTGTGAATGTAGTAATATTGGCAAGGGTGTTTTTTTTATTTTCTTCTGAAATTTTTTCTTTTGCAACCATTCTATCCAAGTTTTTGGTAATGGTCGCCATACCTTTATCTAGAGACTCTTGAGAGATGTCAATAAGTTTTACTTTATAATCATTTTGAGCAAATGTGTGGGCAATTCCATTTCCCATAGTTCCTGCTCCAATTACTGCAATATTTTTCATTTTATAATTTTTTAAAATTTGTAATTATCTGCATTGCTACGCGTAATGCTTCGGTACCTTGTTCAAGACTTACTACCGGTTTTGTATTATTGTTAATGGCATCGGCAAACGTTTCCAATTCATCCAAAATAGCGTTGTTATTATCTACCTTAGGGTTGTCAAAGTAAATTTGTTTTTTAACACCTTCGGCATTGGTTAATATCATAGCAAAATCATCGGGTGTTTTTGGTGCGTCTTTCATTTTTACTACTTCACATTTCTTCTCTAAGAAATCTACTGAAATATAGGCATCACGCTGAAAAAACCTAGCTTTACGCATTTTTTTCATAGAAATTCTGCTTGCTGTAAGATTGGCTACGCAACCGTTTTCAAACTCAAGACGTGCGTTGGCAATATCTGGTGTATCACTAATTACAGAAACACCACTGGCGTGAATATCTACTACTTTTGAATTAACTACACTTAAAATAGCATCAATATCATGAATCATTAGGTCTAACACTACCGAAACATCTGTTCCGCGAGGATTAAACTCTGCCAAGCGGTGAGATTCAATAAACATAGGGCTTTTAATCTTATGGTTTACTGCCATAAACGCAGGGTTAAAACGTTCTACGTGACCTACTTGCCCTTTTACCTTATGAATTTTTGCTAGTTCTAGTAGCGCTTCTGCTTCCGGAACTGTGTGTGTTATAGGTTTTTCTATAAATAGATGTTTACCTGCTTCAATAACTTGTTTTGCAGCATCAAAATGATACAATGTAGGGGTTACTACATCTACCATATCACAGGCTTCAATTAAAGCTTCCATCGAGGAGAACCTTTTATACCCAAATTCTTTTTCTACTTTTTCTGAAGCTTCTGGACTTTTATCATAAAATCCTACCAAGTCATATTTGGTAGATTGCTTCAGTAATTTTAAGTGAATTTTTCCAAGGTGTCCTGCACCTAACACTCCGGCTTTTAGCATCGGTTTCTGTTTTACGCAAAGGTAACGGTTTTCATAGTAAATTACGAAGGTGATTAAATATTTACCATTTCATAAACTATTGACTTTCTGTTTCTTTTTTCAGAAGAAAAATAAATACTGATTTATTATTGGTTTTTGTCTATTGGTCATTGAAAAGTTTGTTTATTTTGTAGCTTAAAAGTACCATCGTGAAAGATACGTTTACACATAAAGGCATGAGAAAACGTTTGGTTGAAACGTTAAAAGCAAAAGGAATTCAAAACTTACAAGTATTGGATGCTATTAACGCTATACCTCGACATTTGTTTATGGATTCTAGCTTTACAGAGCATGCGTATGTTGATAAAGCGTTTCCTATTGCTGCAGATCAAACCATTTCACAACCTTATACAGTAGCACGGCAAACCGAATTGTTGAATGTAAAAAAAGGTGATAAAGTACTAGAAATAGGTACAGGTAGTGGTTATCAAACGGCTGTGTTGCTAGAAATGGGTATTACTGTTTTTTCTATTGAACGTCAAAATGAACTTTTCAAAAAAACGAAACGGTTTTTACCAAAATTAGGGTATCGTCCCAAACGTTTAATTTTTGGTGATGGTTATAAAGGTCTCCCTGAAGAAGCTCCATATGACGGAGTAGTTGTTACCGCCGGTGCTCCTTACGTTCCTAAGCCACTTATGGCACAATTAAAAATAGGGGGAAAGCTTGTGATTCCTGTTGGTGAAGATGTACAAATTATGACCGTTTTTACACGTACTTCAGAAAAGGAATTTGAAAAACATGAATTTGGAGAGTTTCGGTTTGTACCTTTATTAGAGGATAAAAATTAGTCTAAAAACCCTAAAAACTTTAAACCAAAGACAAAAGCACCATCGCTGTTTCCATTGTAATACGACCGTACATAATCTAGCCTCAAAAATCGGAAATTGCCTATTCCCAAATTATCAATACCTACTGAAAACTCACTATACGGTTTATTGTTTTCTATGCTTAAAAGATGTGCTCCGGCAACCAGATTAAAATTTAGTTGATTAACACCGGGAATTTTACCTAATATCCAGCCTTTAAAATCGTGTTCAAGATGGCCTTCAAAGTAGTTTTTATTGGTGCTTAACTGATAATAAGGAAGTAAATTAAAAACATTGGTATAATTAGATGAAGTGCCAATTCGGGTTTGGTTTCCATTGAAATGTTGATAATCTACAAAGCTTATGTTTTCTCCATTAAAAAAAGTACCTCCTTTTAGACGGTAAGCAAACTCACCTTTGTTACCTGTGTTGATAGATTGATACACACTGGCTTTTAATTGACTATAATTATAATCTTTATTTGATGCTCCTAAACCATTCTCAAAGGTTATGTTGAGCGCAGGGTATTTGTTATTTCCTAAATTGTATTTTCCGTCGGGGTAGGTCATATACTTTTGACCAAAAGTGATAGCTGCAGAAATGGTTGTTTTAAAAAGTTCGTGTTCTGTAATTGCTGCATTATCAAAATCTGATGAATTTATGGGATTGTTTGAAGTGTATGAAACATCATCGTTTGGAATGGTTACATAATCTGTAGTATTAAAAAGTGGTTTACGTTGTTCAAAACCCGCGTTTGTAAACAACCGTAACCCATTAAAAAGTTCTTGACTATAAGCTATTTTTGCGTGGTTTAACTCATATACTTTCATATAATTGCGCTCAAAAAATAGAGTTGAAACAGTGTTTACAATAGGTGAAATGGGTTCATTTGCATTGAATTGTTGTACTTTACTTCCGCCAAAAAGTGATAAACGCAATCTATTGGTACGGTTGAAGTTTTTGGTTATTCCGCCGGTAAAACGAAGTCTGTCTTCAGAAATTCCATACGTAGCATCGCCATAAATAGAAAGCCATTCTGTTTGGTTTTCGTCATACCATTTAAAATATTGAAGACCTGCAGCGGCATTCCAACCTTGAACGGTGTTAAAATTTATACCCGGAATAATTCCTTCATAATTTAACCGCCATTTGTTGTAGGTGTTTTTATAGGTATATCCGGTTATAGGATCTAACACCCTTAACTTATTTGAAACCGCATCTACCGAGTCTAAATATTTTTTAGATTTCCGAAGTTCTTGAATGCTGTCTTTTTTTATGTAATCTTTCAACTCTTCATTGGTTAAAGGAACGGGACGTGTTCCTTTCCAAAAAATACTGTCTTTTTTGTTGGCATTTTCAGTAAACAATAATACTTCATTACTAAAGGTGTTTTCTGAAAATTGAGGTTTAAAATCGTAGTTACTATATACGGCAATAAATTGACCATCTCCTTGAAAGCCTAAAAATTTGAACCCAAAATCTATGGTTTGTGAACGCTTTACCCAACTATCTGTTTTGGTATCAAATTTAAAATTTTGTTTAAAAATTAATTTTGTAACCATAGGCACTTGAATGGCAGTGCCTGTTGTGGTAAGCTCGGTTCCGTAGAGCTGCCAATCATCTTCAACAATATATATAAAACCTTCCCAAACGCGATCTTTTGGTCTTTTGGGAGTTACTTTAATTTTATTGATGAGTTTGTTTTCTTCATAAAAAACCCCATCAAGTTTATATTTATAATAGTTTAACGCATTATCTGCTATGGGAGAAACAATAGCTGCATTAATATCAATTGTGTTTTCATAAAAAGAAAAATTGGCATCTTGGGCACTGTTAAAGCTAAAACCATTGTCATTTCCGCTTACTTTGCTGGCTATAATTTTTTCTTTAAAATTGTCTGGTTTTTGGTACGCTATTTCACTAATAGTCTCAGAGAGGTAAATGATTCCGGTTCGGGTTGAATCAAGTGCTCCATCAAAATCTCCTACTTCTTGCCCCAATATTTTTTCAGGTAAATCTTCAACTCGCCAGATACCTCTTGAATAAAAATCTGCAGTATATGCTGAATTTTTTTCAAGGTTTAATCTTCGGTTGTTAATAGTTTGTCTAATAATTCGATACGCAGGATCTTCGCCATTATTTAAAACTACTTCATCGAGGCTTACAGATTCTTCTTGTAAAGTAACATTTAAAACGTGGGGTAGTGACGTTGCATTAATGGTTTTGGTTACTGTTTTATAACCCAAAAACTGAAAAATTACTTGATACTGGCCTGTTTCAGAAATGGTTAATTTATAATTTCCATTATCGTTGGTTGTAGTGCCTTTGTAGGAATCTTTAAGATATATGTTTACAAAAGGTAGTGGATTGTTTTTGGTGTCGGTAACTTTTCCTACTAGTTGAGCTTGAGCAATTGCTGAGGTTAAAAAAACAATAGCGAGTAAAATTCTGGTCATAGGTATCAGTTTTTTTTAAAGACGACTGAACAATTGCTATTGTTACTATAATAACAAAACTTTAAGTTTATTTAATTATTAAAAGCTTTTTTAATTCGGCTTAAGTTGCGCTTGCTTTCGCGTTTTTTTATTGTTTCACGCTTATCATATTGCTTTTTACCTTTAGATAGAGCAATTTGAAGTTTTGCCAATCCGCGATCGTTTGTAAATAATTTAAGCGGGATGATCGTTAAGCCTGAGTTTTTAACCTCTTTCTCGAGCTTTTTCAGCTCATTTCGGTTTAAAAGTAACTTTCGTTCGCTTTTTGGGTTGTGATTAAAACTAGTAGCGTGTGAATACTCTTGCACCGTCATGTTAATTACAAAGAGTTCATGATTTTGAAATTCACAAAAACTCTCTGCTATAGAGGCTTTACCTTCTCTAATAGCCTTGATTTCGGTTCCTGCCAACACAATACCGGCTACATAGGTGTCTAGTATTTCATATTCAAACCGAGCTTTTCGGTTTTTAATATTTACGTTTTTCTGAAGTGTCATAGACAACAAAAATAAGAAGATTCACGTACTATCCTTTTAAAACTATCATAACTTTTGCCGCTTATTGTGTACTTTTGATAATAAAATAACTGAAATGAAAAATGTTGTAATTCTGTTTTTGTTCTTTGCAGTAATTGCTTGTAAGGAACAGACCGAAAAAAACGAGCAGGTCATTGCCAATAAAGAATTAACGGCTCAAGATATTATTGACAAAGCCATAAAAAAATCGTGCAATGGAAATTGTAATCAAGCTGAAATAACATTTACTTTCAGAGAAAATAGTTATAGAAGTAAACGCTTAAAAGGTGCTTTTGAGCTAGAGCGTGTTGCAAAAGATTCTATAGGTGTGGTGCGAGATCAGCTTACAAATGAGGGCTTTACACGATCTGTAAATGATGTAGAATTAAAAATAGCCGATACAACTGCCAAAAAGCTAAGCAACAGCGTAAATTCTGTTCATTATTTTGTACAACTCCCTTATGGATTAAACGATGCTGCAGTTCAGAAAAAACTAGTAGGAACCGACACTATAAAAGATACTTCCTATTATGAAATAGAGGTTACTTTTAAGAAAGAAGGTGGCGGAACCGATTATGATGATGTGTTTGTTTATTGGATCAATAAAGAGCGTTTTACAGTAGATTATTTGGCTTATAAATATGAAGTAAATGGTGGTGGTATACGCTTTAGAGAAGCTTATAACCCTAGAACTATTGAAGGTATTCGTTTTGTTGACTATAATAATTATAAAACCGATAACCTTCAAACACCATTGACACAGCTAGACGATCTTTTTGAAAAAAATGAACTAGCGTTACTCTCAAAAATAAAGACTGAAAACGTCTCGGTAAAACTGCTTAATTGATAGTCATTACTTGAACAGCTGTTTTATTTCCTGCAACAGTGACTATATATAAACTTCCGTTGTCATTGTCGTTCATATTTTGATATCGCTGTTCACCTATAATCTTGTTAACAAATTGTGGAGTAGTATTACTATGGCCAACTACTAGTACAGTTTTACCTTGCGTACGCATCTTAAAATCTTCACTATAAAGATTATTTGCAGAATACGGTGTTAGTTTTACATCACTTTGTAATGAAATTGCCGATACCGTTTGTTGTGTTCGTTTATATTCGGTAGAATAAATTTCATCAAATTTTATTTTCTGAAATACTTTGGTCCACAATGCAGCCCGAGCAATTCCTTTTTCATTGAGAGCAGGATCATCATTAGTAGAATCTGTGCGGTTTTTTTCTGCGTGACGAATTAAATAATACGTCGTTATTTCTGGGTTTTCTACTATAGGTTCAGGTTGTTTAATGTCTTTACAAGAGGCAAAGCTCATTATTAATACTAGAAGGAGAACATTCCGTTTCATGTTTTTCTTTGAAAATAACATTTTTTAAGAAACTTTAGTAATAAAATAACGATGTAGTTTCAAATTTTACCATTCCATTAATGATTTGGCGTGTGATATCAACGTAACTTTATTCTTATAAACCTAAAAAAACAAAACTATGAACTCTGAACAGATTAAAGGAAAATGGAACCAAATTAAAGGAAACGTCAAACAAAAGTATGGTGTTGAAATGAATGATGATGAAACCTTCTCTGAAGGAAAATTTGACGAAGTAGTTGGTAAAATTCAAGAAAAAACCGGTAAAGCAAAAGAAGATATTAAAAAAGAAATTGCCAGCTGGTAATTAAAATTTGAAACAACACATTTTTAATCCGCTTACATTGTTAAGCGGATTTTTTTTATTAAAACTCATCCAAACATTTTAAAAAGGGGAAAATTCCCCATTGGAAATCAAGTGTTTACCCTCCATTATTTAATAGAGTAGCATGTAAGTTTGTGATGTGATCTTTTATAGAAACCTGTTGTAAGTTGCTGGTAATTTGAGTTTTATATCAAATGTTACATAATTACAACATTTTGAAACATATGTTTCACTTTTATAAAAAACTCACCCATACTTTTAGAAAACGAAATCAAACTTAAAATCTATCAAATTATGAAACTCTTTAAATTTCTTCTCTCTCTAGTATTAATTATTGGTTTATCTGGAGTAAGTCATGCACAGTTTTTTAAAAAACTAAAAAAACGGGCAGAACATGCAGTTGAGAGAACCGTACTTAACAAAACCGACCGAGAAGTATCAAAAACTACAGATCAAACAATTGATGGTGTGATTAAAGGAGACGGTAAAAATCAAAATAATGAAGGAAAAGATTCAAAAGAATTATCAGATGAAGAAAAAGAAGCTGCAGGGAAAAAAATAAGTTCCATGTTTGGTGGAGGGCTAGAAGGCGTACCAGACAACTACACATTCTCTTATGCTGTGACGTATCAAATGACATCAAATAAAGATCAAATTCCTTTTGAGTATTTATTACAACCAGATGCGGCTTACTTCGGAAATAAGATGCCAGATTCAAGAGCAAACAGCACTATTGTATATGATTTGAAGAAAAATATAATGGTCACTTTTATGGATGATGGAAGTCAAAAGATGGCGATGAAAATGAAAATGCCCAATATGAAAAAAGTGCAACAAAAATATGGTGATAAATTATTTCCTGAAAAGGGAGATGATCAAATACAGATTATACCAATTGAAGGTAAAAACATTTTGGGATATGAGTGCTTAGGGTATAAAGTAATAAGTAAAGACGGTGAAGGAAAAATGTGGTTTACCAATGATGCGCCGGTAAGCTTAAATGGAGTTTTTGCCAATTTTAAAACATTACCAAAAACAGGTCCCTACGCCAATATGCCAATTAATGAAACCTCATTGATAATGGAAATGGAGTTTCAATCTAGTAAAAAACGTAAAGATAACATGCATATGATTTGTACTGATTTAAAAAAACAAACACTTGTCATTGAGAAAAAAGACTATAAATCTGGTATGTAAAACAACTAATTAAAAGGTGTAGTTATGAGAAAAAATAAACTTATTATGTTACTTTTTTTTACTCTTATAATGTGTGCTCCTATATACTCACAAATAGATTTATTTGATGATGAGGATGGTAGCGATAATCAAGCAGTCCAGGAGACGTTTTTTGGCATACACAATATGAAGTTAATTACAGGTAATGAAGAAGCTGGTCCAGTAGGTAACTGGATGTCAGATGCATTGGTAACAATGAACGATGCAGCTTTTAAGGATGCTCCAAAAGAATATTTGGCAGCGAGGTCGGTCATTAGGAAATCTCTTCAGGTTAATAATTATTCTCAGCAGGTTGCAGATTCTGGAACGAACAATCTTCCTTGTGAAGACCGAAAAAAAATATTGGAAAAGTACTCCCTTTTCTTAGGTACGCTTTATTTGGATATGTTTAATATGGATTTTTTTCTAGATGAAAACCGTGTTTTCAATGATGAAGAACTGGCTAATATCTATCTCGCATTAATAGATGTCTCAGGGCTTGAATTCTACAGGGGCTATTTAAACAATCATTGCTCAAACGATCTAAACGACAAAACCGTATTGGATTGTGGAGAAATTACAAAAAAAGATATGGGCTTACAGAAAGAGCTAGATAATGTATTGCCCAATATGGCAAAAATAATGAAAAACTTACATCCCTCAAATGTAGCCCAAGAAGCCGTCAATGTAACTAACTTATTAAGCTCTTTGCCCTGTAACAATTAGAGTACCATGAATATAAAAAACAGCTACATAAGTCTAATATTAATCACATTACTGATTTCCAATCTATACGCTCAAAAAGTAGAAACCGTTCGTGTGGAAATTGAAAAAGAAATTCCGGGAGAATCTTTTTCAGACAATAGATTTGAAATTGATTTTTGGGTGCAAGCAGAAAATTTTTCATCCATAAACGTATCAAAAACTCAACTGCTTTTCCTGAAAGATGATACCGGAAAAGATCTTCACAAAGCTCACAAACAAGCAATTGTTGCTTATAATGATGAGTCTGAACGATTGGCTAAAAAAGGCCACTATAGGTTTTCAACTAGTACCGAGAGTCTTTTCAAACCACAAGATTGGCGAGCTATGCAAGATACAATAGGCTTTAGGGCATCTATAAAAAGTGGATTGGTTACTCCCGCAAGCAGCGCTACCAAGGTGCACGTAAAAATGAAGATAGGTTATTTTACAAAGTCTTCTATAAGTAAAAAGGATAGTGTTGAGGTTAACGTTACATCGCTCTACACGACTCCATCTATTTTATTTCAGGGTAAAGAAGTACAACTTGATAACACATCAAGTATGAGTAATGAAGAGGGAAGGTTTATCATTTATAGAATTCCTAAAAATGAGATTATGGCTTCCATAGAAAAAGTACAGGTTTATAATATGGAAGGAAAACCACTTAAAGGTATTTCAGGAGGAATGGGGTCTTATGAATTTATGGTTGAAGAGAAACAAACTAAAAAACCGCTTAAACTTATACTAACATATGTTCCTGTTTCAGAAGAAACTATAACTATTGATAAATGGATAACATTAGGATTATAAATACTATAAAATAACAGTTAGGCATTCTGTCTTTCCTGTGTTTGGTGGGGTTTTATTACATAGTAACATACCAATTTAATCAAGAAGAGGAGCTTGATTATAGCATAAGGTGTACAGACAGAATCCTTACTGTTATTCATCACTTAATACTTTAATTATGGAAAAAACACAGACAAACACCGCGCAAGACACAGAACAAACAATAACTGCAAATGATGGTAAAACCATAGCGGTAATTGCTTATTTAACAATCGTAGGTTTAATCATTGCTTATGTAATGAATAATGAAAAGAAAAATGAATTTGGAGCCTATCACATTAGACAATCTGTGGGATTAGCAGCAGCTGGTATCGCTCTTGGTGTAATTGGACTTATACCTATATTAGGATGGATTGTAAGTGTAGTAGGTACACTACTTCTCATTTATATGTGGATAATGGGGCTTGTAAACGCGATGAATGAAAAGAAAAAACCTTTACCATTCTTAGGAAAAAAATTTGAAGAGTGGTTTAAAAGCATTTAAAATTTGTGATGGTAGTAACTCCCCGGTTATACATTTCACAACTATTGTTATAGACAATACGTTTTGGAAATATGAACATACTTAAAATAATCGCAATACTAATTGTCTTCATAGGATGTAAAGAACCTAGTATTAAAAGAGTGCCAGCTACTGTTGAAGATACTTTTGTTTCAAATGTAAACACATTACAACCAGAAAGTGAAGAACAATCAAAAACCAATCACATAAGTAAAACCTTAAATTCACACTTAAAAAAATATACAATTAGCGTGGATAATCAAAAGCAATTTAAAAATTGGGAGTATGGCGAAGCTACTATTTTTTTGGTTACACAACCTTTTAAAAGAAAAAATAAAGAAGAAATACAAATAGGCAAAGTAGAGCAAAATGGCTCATTTTATTTTAACCTACCAGAGACAGTTTCTTATGATAGAACAATATCAAGTTTTTTTACTTGTGAAATGAATAAAACAGTTACAAAAGCAGAATACAAATCACCCAATACAGGTTTGGTTTCAGCTTACTTAAGTGTTCGGAAAAATGAAAATGAAATAGGTCTGCTTAGCTTGGCAACATCAAAGCAACAAGAATATAATAATTCACCTTTCGGAAAATATCATGGAGCAATTGGGTATCGTTTAAAGTTATGGTTTGCTGATGAAATTACCGGAATATATTCAATCTGTAACCGAAGTATTGAAGCAACTAATAACGCCGAGACCATAAAAGAAATCACTATAACAGATACTTATAACTTATCTTTTAATAAAGGTTGGAATTTTGTAAAAACTGAAACCATCGATAATCAAATGGTAGGTGAGGTTTCTTATTATAAATTAAGAAACTATACTGTTGAAAGTGAAATACCCACTAACGCAAAGTGGATATTTAAAGAACTTTAATTGAAGTGAAACCTAACTAGCCAAATTTTCACTAAACAAAAACACCCTGAAACATTCTCTTTTCAGGGTGTTTTAGCTTACCAATCAATTATAAACAAAACATATTTATTTGTATTAATAATTAAGCAGGTTTCAAGATATTTCAGTTTTCTTCAACCAAATCTGTTTGATTTCTAAAAACAAGTCGATTCTCAAAGCTATCAATCAAAATAATACTATCAGTATGAACTTTTCCTGAAAGAATTTCTTTTGAAAGTTCATTTAAAACTTCTTTTTGAATTACTCGTTTTACAGGTCGAGCGCCATACTGAGGGTCAAACCCTTTTTCAGCTAAATAAGCAATAGCTTCTTCGGTTGCATCAATAGTGATATGCTGTTTTGATAACATCTTGGATACACCTTTTAATTGTAAACCAACTATTTCTTTAATATCATTACGTGTTAATGGTGTAAACATAATAATATCGTCAATTCGGTTTAAAAACTCTGGACGTACTTGTTGTTTCAGTAGGCCTAAAACTTCAATTTTAGCACCTTCCATAGCTGTATCAGGGTCTTTTACGCTTTCAAACTTCTCTTGAATAATATGGCTACCCATATTGCTTGTCATAATAATTATCGTGTTTTTAAAATCGGCTACACGACCTTTATTATCTGTTAATCTTCCTTCATCAAGTACTTGTAAAAGAATATTAAAAGTATCTGGGTGTGCTTTTTCTATCTCGTCAAGCAATACCACTGAATATGGTTTACGACGCACAGCTTCGGTCAATTGCCCACCTTCATCATAACCCACATATCCTGGAGGTGCACCAACTAGGCGGCTTACACTGTGGCGCTCTTGGTATTCACTCATGTCTATACGTGTCATTGCGTTTTCATCATCAAAAAGATATTCGGCAAGGGCTTTTGCAAGTTCAGTTTTACCAACACCTGTTGTACCTAAAAATAAGAACGAACCAATTGGTTTTTTCTCATCTTGAAGTCCTGCACGGCTTCGTCTTATAGCGTCACTTACAGCGACAATTGCTTCTTCTTGACCTACTACGCGTTTATGAAGCTGTTTTTCTAGATTCAGTAATTTTTCACGTTCGCTTTGTAGCATTTTGGTTACCGGTATCCCAGTCCATTTTGCGACTACTTCGGCAATATCATCATTTGTAACTTCTTCTTTTATTAGCGAACTTTCACTTTCGTTTTCGGCCAGTTCGGTTTCTAGTTTTGATAGCTTTTCTTGGGTATCTTTAATTTTTCCGTAGCGTAACTCGGCCACTTTCCCAAAATCGCCTTCTCGCTCGGCACGTTCGGCTTCCAGCTTTAAATCTTCTACTTCTTTTTTAAGATTTTGAATGCTATCTACTACCTCTTTTTCACTTTGCCATTTTGCATTAAGCTCATTACGTTCTTCTTTTAAGTTTGCCAAATCTGCTCGAAGGGTTTTTAACTTAACTTCATCTTTTTCACGTTTTATGGCTTCAATTTCAATTTCTAGTTGCATTATTTTTCGGTCCAATACATCTAGCTCTTCAGGTTTTGAATTGATTTCCATACGTAATTTTGAAGCAGCTTCGTCCATTAAATCGATAGCTTTATCTGGTAAAAAGCGGTTGGTAATATAGCGTTGTGATAGCTCTACGGCTGCGATAATTGCTTCATCCTTGATACGTACTTTGTGGTGAGTTTCATACTTTTCTTTAATACCACGTAAAATTGAAATGGCACTCTCGGTATCGGGCTCATCTACTGTTACTTTTTGAAAACGACGCTCAAGCGCTTTATCTTTTTCAAAATACTTTTGGTATTCGTCTAGCGTGGTTGCTCCAATAGCACGCAGTTCACCGCGCGCTAGGGCAGGTTTTAATATATTTGCTGCATCCATAGCTCCTTGGCCACCACCGGCACCTACAAGGGTGTGAATTTCATCAATGAAAAGGACAATATCGCCATCGCTTGTGGTTACCTCTTTAATAACCGCTTTTAAACGTTCTTCAAACTCTCCTTTAAACTTTGCACCGGCAATTAACGCGCCCATATCGAGTGAGAAAATTTGCTTGGTTTTTAAGTTTTCGGGTACATCACCATCTACAATACGATGTGCAAGCCCTTCGGCAATTGCAGTTTTACCGGTACCAGGCTCTCCAACCAACATTGGATTGTTTTTGGTACGGCGTGATAAAATTTGAAGAATTCGTCTTATCTCTTCATCTCGACCAATTACAGGATCTAGTTTTCCGTCTTTTGCTAACTGGTTGAGGTTGCGCGCATATTTGTTTAACGAATTGTAAGTGTCTTCTGCGCTTTGAGAAGTAACCCGGTCTCCTTTGCGAAGTTCTTCAATAGCAGCTTGTAAGCCTTTTTCAGTCACTCCTTGATCTTTCAAGCTTTGCGCGATATTACTTTTAGATTTTAAAATAGCCAATAACAAATGCTCAATAGAGACGTACTCATCATTCATTTTTTTAGCTACAATACTTGCCTCATTTACAGTTTTACCTGCTTCACGAGAAAGCATAATATCACCACCTTCTACTTTTGAAAAACTTTCTAATTGCTTGTCTAATACTTGCTGAAGTAAAGCAACGTTTACATTTAATTTCTTCAAAATAAATGGTGTTACATTTTCATCTACTTCAAAAATAGCTTTGAGAATGTGTTCATTTTCTATTTGTTGATGACCAAATGCTTGCGCTATTTGCTGCGCTTGCTGAATGGCCTCTTGACTCTTTATGGTAAAATTATTAAAGTTCATTTTTTATATAGTGTTGTCTGAAGTAAAATACTTCTTATGTTTTTATTGATTTTTAAATCTCTATTTCAAAATATGAGCCATTTTAAAATTAAGACAAAATGTCTGTTGTAGAGCTACTTGTAGCAGACATTATGGCTGAAACTAGTTTTCTGTTTTATAAAAAATTTCAGAAAAACTAATTAGTAAGATGCTACCTTTGTGAAAAAAGATATTTTATGGGATTTTTAGACATATTTAAAAAGTCAGAACGCGATAGAGCTAAAGAAGAACTAGTAGAGACTCCTTGGCATGTGCTTTCTTCTATGAAACAACTAGACGATATTACAGCTGAATCTAAAGATAAACCTGTAGCTATATTTAAACATAGCACTCGTTGTGGAATAAGTAGAATGGTGTTAAAGCAATTTGAAAAAAGCTATGACTTACAAGATGATCAACTCACATTGTATTTTCTAGATTTGCTAGAAAATCGTGATGTATCAAACGAAATTGCGGCACGCTTTAAAGTGCATCACGAAAGCCCTCAAATGATTGTTTTAAAAGATGGCGAAGTGATACATCATGATTCGCACCAAGGGATTAATGCTGAGCATTTGAAGAGGTTTGTTTAAATATATAAATAATATGCGTCATAAATATTTTGTAAGCTTAAGCATTATTACATTAGCTTTATTTTCATGTAAAAATCTTTCTTCAACAAATCAAATTTCTGAAACTACAAATAATGTAGATACCTATGGAATTTTAGGAGTTGTTTGGCAACAAAATTCTGCAGAATACAGAGCGCTTTGTTACCAAGCTTTCAATACAGCAAAAAGTAAGCTTGAAGCTGCAATTATAAACAATTCAACATCAAGTAAGCCATTGGCTATTATTACAGATATTGATGAGACTATCCTTGATAACAGCCCATATCAAGCTACTCGTGCAATTAACGGAAAACCATACACTAGTAAATCTTGGATAGAATGGGTTGATCAAGTAGCTGCAGAGGCAGTACCCGGAGCTATAGATTTTTTAAATTATGCCGACAAAAACAATGTTACTGTGTTTTATATTTCAGATAGAAAAGATAGAAGCACGGCTGTTACCTTGCGAAATTTAAAAAAAGCACAAGCACCTAATACAACTGAAGAATTTATCTTTCTTAAGAAAAAAGGAATGAATAAAGAAGTACGTCGTCAAAAAGTGTTGGTAAATTATAATGTTGTCATGTATCTGGGGGATAATCTTTCAGATTTTTCAGAAGTATTTGACAATCAAAAAACCGAAAAAAGAAATAATTTAAGTGATTCTTTAAAAAGAGAATTTGGGAGCAAATTTATTGTACTCCCAAACCCTATGTATGGTGCTTGGCAAACAGATGGAATTTATGAAGGCAATTACAACTGGTCACCTGCTCAAAAAGATTCAATCCTTCGCTCAAGCTTAAAAAAATATTGATTTGATATAAAATCGAAATTAAAACTCATTTTTCAAAATTTCTTTTAACCTAACTTTTAAGTCTTCCCCAGCATCAAAAACCATTTGTTCATTAGTTGGGAAGGGTACAAATCTATTGTTGATAAACTGTAGGTCATCACCACTAAGCGCTTCTCTATCCCCACGAAATGTAGCAAAGATATTTTCAAAAATAAATTCTGAAGTAAGCGGGTGATTTTCAATAGTTTGATTTGAAAGTAAATCACGATATGTAACATTTCCGTTAACCAATACACTTTTTTGCTGTGTTGTTACATGCAACAGCGCAGAAACATTTTTATAAACATCAACCTTTATTTTATTACCATCTTCATCGAGAATAAAATTTCCATTGCGATCTTTTTTATATTCCCATCCTTCTTTTATGCGTAGATTTCTTTTTTCATCACGTTCAAAAATACGTTCTGGAGATATGGCAATATTTCTCAAATTTAATACAATCGCGTATGTATAATTTCTTCCATTTTGACGCTCGCTATGAAATTCGGTCCAAAAATTATTTAGCCCATACGTATTAAAATCAAGCAAATCACGCTCCAACCGGTTTGGAATTATTTGATTGGTTTTGTTATTTAAAGAAACAAGTACAAAGTCTGTCCCCAATGAACGAGTTTCATCAAGCAAAGCGTTTACATTTTTATAATTAGGGTGCAATTCATCAATATCACATAACAAATAGTACGATTTTCTGAAATCTTCAATCGTGTTTCTATTTTTTAACTGAAGTGCCTCGTTATACAAATCTGCTACATATGCTTCTTTTGCAGCAATTATTTCATTGCTGTAATCTTTAAATTTGAAAGAAGCATTTCTTCCCAAACTTGAACTATATAAAGGAAGTAAAGGGCGTATTTGAAATTGACGATCCTCTAGTCTTTTATATAAAAAATATATAGATCGTGTTTTATTAGGCTCATTGCTTTTCTGAAGAAAATTTATGCGTCGTGTATCTTCCGAAACTGCTTTTTTATACGCTTCTTCCAGAAGGATGATATGCTCGTCATTTTTTTCGGCATATTTGTCTTTCTGAAGTTTTTTTACGGCAAGGTCAATAGCACGGTCATAATCACCTTCGGCTATAAATTTCTGGTTACGTTTTACGCTACTACAAGCTGATAAAACTAAAACTGCGACGATAGTAAATAAAAAAGCTCTCATAACATTTCAATTTGGTTATGAGAGCTAAAATACAATTGTAATGCCAAACTTAAAATGGATCGGCAGGAAGTATTTTTCCGCTGCAATCTCCAAAGCCAATTCTCACCTTATCATTTTGACAGAATCCTCTTAAAATTACAGTGTCATTATCGTTTATAAACTTACGCTCTGTGCCGTCTTTAAGTTTTAATGGGTTTTGACCTTTCCAAGTCAATTCTAGCATAGAACCAAAGCTATCTTTTGTTGGCCCAGAGATAGTACCACTACCCATCATATCACCACTACGTACGTTACAACCATTTACAGTGTGATGCGCCAATTGTTGCGACATAGACCAATACATGTATTTAAAATTACTGTTGGCAACTATGTTTTCTTCACCATTTTCTGGCTGTATTACAGCTTGTAAATGTATATCAAAGTTCTTTTTAGGTCCTTGCTTCAAATAGGGAAGAGGCTCTGGGTCTTGTTCTGGTCCTTCAGTTCTAAAACCTTCAAGAGCATCAAGTGTTACAATCCAAGGAGAAATGGTAGAAGCAAAACTTTTTCCTAAAAATGGCCCAAGAGGAACATATTCCCAAGCTTGAATATCACGGGCGCTCCAGTCATTAAAAAGTACCAAGCCAAATATATATTCTTCTGCATCTTTTACAGAAATGCGCTTTCCTAAGTCGTTTGCAGCTGTTGTAATAAACGCCATTTCAAGTTCAAAATCTACCAGTTTTGAAGGTCCAAAACCGGGAACTCCATCATCACCTGGTTTTTGTTGACCAATAGGTCTTTTAATAGGTGTACCAGAGGGTATTATTGATGAGCTTCTTCCGTGGTAGCCAATAGGAATACGAAGCCAGTTGGGTAACAATGCATTTTCGGGGTCACGAAATAATGACCCTACATTGGTTGCGTGTTCTTTACTAGCATAAAAATCTGTATAATCACCTACATCAACCGGTAATTGCATTTCAATTTCATCAAGATCAAATAAAATTTGCTCTCTATGTTTTTTGTTATCACGAAGCTCGGTAGAGCTACCTTCTCTAAAAATTTCTGAAATTCTATTTCGTACCAATCGCCACGTTTTTCGGCCATCGGCTATAAAATCGTTTAAAGTATCTTGTAAAAAAATATCATCGGTAAGCTCAATACCTTTAAAATAGCCTAATTGATGCAATGCACCAAGGTCAATTGCTGTGTCTCCTATACGTGTTCCTATAGTTATTACATCATCTCTAGTTAAAAAAACACCAAATGGAATATTTTGTATTGGGAAGTCGCTATTTTCAGGTACTTCCAGCCAAGATTTATGGGATGGATCGTTTGCTTTTAAAGGCATAATCGTTTTTTTGAAATTTGTGAAAAAAAGTTAATCAAATATATAATTTCTGAAGGACTAACCACAACCATTTTGTATTTTTGCTCCCTCAAAACAGTTTTTTATAATTTCCTTAACGGAAACAGATTAAAACAGTTTATTTATCGACTATAAATTACTTTAATCAATCCTTTATTCAAAAGGCTTTTAATAAAAAAAATATGAAAAGAGATACTGAAATATTCAACTTAATTGAAGCTGAAAAAACACGTCAACTTACCGGTCTAGAACTAATCGCTTCTGAAAACTTTGTTAGTGATCAAGTACTAGAAGCTGCGGGTTCTATTTTGACAAATAAATATGCCGAAGGTTATCCCGGAAAACGATATTATGGTGGTTGTGAAGTGGTCGATAAAGTAGAACAGTTGGCAATTGATAGAGCAAAAACACTCTTTAATGCAGAATATGTAAATGTACAACCGCATAGTGGTTCTCAAGCCAACACAGCTGTTTTTGCCGCTTGTATGAAACCTGGCGACACCTTTTTAGGATTTGATTTATCTCACGGAGGACACTTAACACACGGAAGTCCGGTAAACTTTTCAGGAAAATTATACAATCCAGTTTTTTATGGAGTAGATGAAAAAACAGGATTGATAGATTATGATGAAGTAGAAAAAATTGCCGTTGCCGAAAAACCTAAAATGATTATTGCTGGAGCTTCAGCCTATTCTAGAGAGATTGATTATAAGCGTTTTAGAGAAATAGCAGATAAAGTTGGAGCTATTCTGGTAGCAGATATGGCTCATCCAGCCGGACTTATTGCAAAAGGAATTATAGGAGATCCTGTACCACATTGCCATATTTGTACTACTACTACTCATAAAACACTTCGCGGCCCTCGTGGCGGTATGATCATAATGGGGACCGATTTTGAAAATCCGTTTGGTCAAAAATTAAAAAGTGGCAAACTTAAAAAAATGTCTACATTGCTCAACAGTGGAATATTCCCAGGAAATCAAGGCGGACCACTAGAGCACATCATTGCTGCAAAAGCAGTTGCATTTGGCGAAGCCCTTACCGATGAGTTTTTACATTATATGGTGCAAGTAAAAAAGAATGCAGCTATAATGGCAGAAGCATTTATAGATAAGGACTATAAAATAATTAGTGGTGGTACAGATAACCACATGATGTTAATAGATCTTAGAAATAAAAACATTAGTGGAAAAGAAGCTGAAGAGGCTCTTGAAAAAGCAGATATCACCGTAAACAAAAATATGGTTCCCTTTGATGATAAATCACCATTTGTTACTAGCGGAATACGTATAGGAACACCAGCAATCACTACCCGAGGATTGGTAGAAGCAGATATGAAAATCATTGTAGATTTAATTGATGAAGTGATAACTAACTACGAAGATGAGTCTGTTTTACAGAAGGTTTCCAAGAAAGTAAATGATTTAATGGAAGGAAGACCATTATTTAAAAATTAATTACACTGAAAAGTTTATACATATGACATTTCAAAAAACTGTATTGCTATTGTGTTCAATTGTATTGTTTCAATCATGTCAAGAAAAACAAGTTAGTAAAGAAAACAATAAGCTAGAAAAAAGTAGCGAGGTAGATAAATTACCAGGTTTGTGGAAACTTCAAGCTATGGAACAAAAAGATTCACTTGGTAATTGGAACGAGTGGGGCGGAGGTATGCAAGGTTATTTAATGTATGATGGTGATAAAAATATGGCGCTCCACCTGCTTAAAAAAGATTATGAAAAAACATCATTAGAATTTCCAAACTTTACTGATACCATATCTGAAGCAGCTTTAAAGCACTTAACGGGATCATACGTATATATAGGGAATTACAAAATACTATCAGATAAAAATATTGTAGAACACACTCGTTTATCGCATTCCAATCCTGGAGAGTGGGGCAAAGTAGTTCAAAGACGTTTTTCATTTCAAGGTGATACACTTATTGTGCAACCTGTAGAAGATAAAAATGCTAGTCTTCGATTAAAATGGTTAAAAAAGAAATAATTTGCTTTTTATAAACTCCTGATTTTGCTGTGCTTTGTAATTAATTGAAATATAATTTGTTAAAAATTGTATTTATAACTTTTATAGCCCTACATTCGCACTTTATTAATTAATTATTTTTATTACAATGCAAAAAGGCACAGTAAAATTCTTCAACGATTCAAAAGGATTTGGATTCATCACTGAAGAAGGAACAAACAAAGAACACTTTGTACACGTTACAGGATTAATCGATGAAATTCGTGAAGATGACGAAGTGGAATTTGACCTAAAAGAAGGAAAAAAAGGATTGAACGCAGTAAACGTAAGAGTACTATAAATAAATTCATTTTTTAGAAAACAGAAAAGCCGCTCAATTTGAGCGGCTTTTTTTATGTAGTTTTTTAAGATTTATTCCTCTTGTGGAAAAACAGTACTTTCATACGCTCCTGCATCAGGGCTTTGTGTATTTCTATTTGTACCATTTAAATCTATAGGTACTTGTTGTGCGGTTGTGGTATTTCCTATTCCATCAGCTGCTGAAGTACCTGTTTCAATATTAAAATTGTTTATTTCAGTATTTTGAAAAACTGGATCTTCATTAATTACTGAATTAGTATATAAAGCTTGATTACTGAAGTCATACAATGGGTTGTCCTCAAACTCTCCATTAGGATCTTCAAACCGTATTATGCTGTTGCTAAAATTGAAATTAAAAGCTCCTCCGTCATCCTTAAATAAACCTAATTCAAGTCTTTGATCGCCATAAATTATACAGTTGTTAAAAGCGATAGAAAGGTCAAAAGCTGTTGTTCCTGATTGTGTGTTAAGAAAATTATCAATAGATACCGAAGGCGTATCACGAGTAAAATTTACCCAATAATTTGCAAAAGTACAGTGATTAAACTCATACGTTCCACCTAAAGAAGCTGCTAGAGAAGACTCACCACAGTTATTAATAACTACATTCTCACCATACACATTACCCGTTCTAGCCAATAGACCATAACTTGCGTGATTATAAATTTGAACATTCTCTAGTCGAAGGGTTTCATCACCATCATTATTATCCATTAAAAGACCTACCGTTCCGTTTTTGATTGTTGTGTGAGTAAATAGATTATTTGTACTTCCTGAAGTCATCCAGATAGCACCCCATTGTCCAGGAACATTTGCAAAGTCGGGTTCTAATCGATCGCCTTCAAAAATAACTTCATTTTCCAAAGCTTCAGAATCATTACTAGGAGCTCCGTTTGATTGAATAGAGCCATTATTTGCTACAAGAATTCCACTATTTGCGTGAAAATGAACGCGTGCACCAGCTTGAATATTTAATGTTTTTTGAGGCGGTACAGCCGCATACCCGTAAATTACATAAGGTTTTTCATTTGTAAATGTAAGTTCATTATCATCTAGAAAAAAACCTTCAATTAAAATGTCATTCCCTTCATTATCGGTACCTAAATTTAAGGTCTCTACCATTCCATCACCTAATTTTTCAGGAAATAAAAAGACAGCATCTTGTATAAGTGTTACCAATTCAACATTTTGTTGATTACCTCCGGTGTCAAATTGTAGCTGGTCTGTGTAAAGGAAGTTTGTTTCTTCAGAAGGGAGTGTGTTTATATCTGCAGTCGTTTCTATAAATATAAAAATACTGTCTTCTGCCATTATCTGTATGTCTTGAAAAGATTTCCCCGGAATTCCATCAACATTTAAGCGGTAATTTGAAGCTTCACCTCTGGCTAATTGAATGGTAGGAATATTAATATCTTCATCGCTTCGGTTATAGACTTTAAGGTTATATGTGCTAGAACCAATATTGGTAAAAACGGTGTCTAAGTAAACTGTATCTCTTGAAAATTCAAGATTACCAGTACTGGGGACACTATCAAAATCATTGCGACAAGAACTCCATAAAACGAGGCAAGCAAGTATTGCCAATCCATAAACATACTTCATTAACGAGAATTTTCAGTAAAAATATAACTTTTTGTGAACGATAATATTGTTTGGTAAAGAAAGTTGGTAAATATTCTTTTTTAAAAAGGAAAAGATTATAGAATGAAGAGTTTCTGTTTTCTGCATTCTATAATCTTTAAATGGAGAGTTATTATTATTTTTTTCCTTCTTCGTATTTGTTCATATAACGCTTATAAAGTTTGGTTTGATGTGTTTCTAGAGATACATCACGGCCATTAATAAAAGCATGTGTTAAAATGTTGGTACGCATGTCCAGTGCATTTCCTTCTGAAATAAATAAAGTTGCGCTTTTCCCTTTTTCTAAAGTTCCGTACGTAGAATCAATGCCTAAAATCTTGGCAGTATTACCAGTAATTAACTGCAGGGCTTGCTCCTTGTTCATCCCTTGTCCCATTAAGTGACCGGCGTAAAAGGGTAAGTTACGTGTGTTCATACGCTCCATTCTTCCGTTTGCTTGTAATCCTACTAGTAGACCGGCGTCAACCAAAAGTTTTGGTAATTTATAGGGTAAATCATAATCATCATCTTCACGCTCTGGTGTGGTATGGACTCTTCGTACCAAAATAGGTATATTGTTGCTCTTTAAAAAAGCTGTTACTTTATAGGCTTCATAACCGCCTACAATCACAACATTTTTTACTCCTTGTTGTTTTGCAGTGGTTACAGCATCTATAATTTCTTTTTCACCATCTACGTGAATAAATAACTTTTTTGAACCATCAAATAAACCTTTCATCGCTTTAAAAGCTTCATTTTTTGGTTGATTGTCTGTTTGCTTATACGCCTTTGCATTTACTAAAAAGCTAACTACTTGGTCAATATCACTTGGGTAATCTTTATTGGGTTTATACCCTCTTGGTTCTCCTAACCACCATCTGCCACGACGGAAGCTGTTAGGCCAATTCATGTGAATGCCATCATCAACTTTTATCGCTGCATCTTCCCAATTCCAAGCATCAAGCTGGACAACAGATGAGGTTCCTGAAATACGTCCGCCTTGAGGAGTAATTTGAGCTAATAAAACCCCGTTTGGACGCATACTTTCAACAACTTGACTTTCTGCGTTGTAAGCGATTAAACTTCTAATATTAGGAATCATTTCGCCAATTTCATCATCATCAATTGTTGGGCGAACAGCATCAATCTCTCCTAATCCCAATGTAGATACAGGAGCAATAAAACCAGGATATACGTGTTTTCCGGTTGCATCAATCACTTGTCCTTTTGGTGTTACTGTTGACCCAATGTTTGTTATTTTTCCGTCCTCAAAAACAATGGTACAGTTTTCAATAACATCACCATTACCTATATGAGCTGTAGCTCCTTGTATGGTTATGGCTTCAGTTTGTTTTGGTGCGGGAGTTTGTTGCGCAATGCTTATTGAACTACTACATATAGCAACAAGTATAAAAAGTTTATTTAAAAATTTCATAATGACGATTAGTTTATAGTTTCACAATCAAAAATGCGCTTGTCTTTTCCTTTAGGTGGTCTAGTACTACCGCCTCCTTCTTTTTCTGCCAGCATCATTTTTACGAGTTGATTGCGTTCTTGTTTTATTGCTTCACGTTTCTGTTTATCGATTTCAATATCAAAATATGTTATTCCGTCGATTAACGTTTTTTCAGCTCTCGCCTGAATAGATAAAGGGTTGTCACTCCATAAAACCAAATCTGCATCTTTACCTTCTTTAATGCTACCGGTACGATTATCAATGTGTAGTAATTTTGCAGGGTTAATTGTGATCATTTTCCAAGCTTCTTCTTCACTCATACCACCGTATTTAACGCTTTTTGCAGCTTCTTGGTTGAGACGACGGCTCATTTCAGCATCATCACTGTTAATTGCCACCGTTACACCTTGACTATTCATTATTGCAGCGTTGTAAGGTATAGCATCTTTTACTTCATACTTATACGCCCACCAGTCACTAAAGGTAGAACCTCCGGCGCCGTGCTCGTGCATTTTATCTGCTACCTTGTATCCTTCTAAAATATGCGTAAATGTGTTCACTTTAAAACCAAATTCTTCAGCTACTTTCATTAACATATTGATCTCGCTTTGTACATATGAATGACAACTTATAAAGCGTTCGCCATTTAAAATTTCGGCTAATACCTCTAGCTCTTCATCATATCTAACCGGCTGACCACTTTTTTTCTTTGAGTCATACTCTTTAGCTCGGTTAAAATAATTTACATAAACCTGTTCAACACCCATTCTAGTTTGCGGAAAACGATTAAAGCTTTGCCAGTTAGACTGTTTTACGTTTTCTCCCAATGCAAATTTGATGAACTTGGGTGTATTGTCATAAATCATATTATCTGCAGATTCTCCCCATTTTAATTTGATAATGGCAGATCTACCTCCAATTGGGTTTGCTGATCCGTGTAAAATTTGAATAGACGTTACACCACCAGCCAAATCACGATATATTGAAATATCTTCTGGGTCTACAACATCTTCAATGGTAACTTCGGCAGAAGAGTTTTGTCCTGCTTCATTAATTGCAAGAGCCGCAATATGCGAGTGCTCATCAATAATACCGGCAGTTAAATGTTTTCCAGTAGCATCAATCTCTTTTGCGCTACCTGCACGAAGGTTTTTACCTATTTTGGTGATTTTTCCGTCTTTTACAAGTACATCAGTGTTTTCTAAAACACCCGCATCTTCACTCGTCCAAACGGTAGCATTTTTAAATATAACGTCGGTTTCTTTGGGTTTGGTTGTAAACCCATAACCAACATTAGGATAGGTAAGAGGTACTATTTCAGGCTTTTCGTTGTTTTTGTTTTTCTTCTTTTCTGAAGAATTTTCTGCTTTACTTTTTTGTTTTACAGCTGTAAAGTCGGTTTCTTGACCATCTGGAGTGATTAATTTTCCTGAAAAATTATTCCCATCTTTTGGAATAATTCCGGTGGTTCTAAAAACCTCATTTGTTTTTTCATCTTTAAAGGAAAGCGTTACCCAGTTTTCTGAATAATCAATTTTTGAAGGGTAATCAACATCACCAAGTTTAACACTAGACTTAGGTTTTGAAATATCACCTGAAATCTCAACAGCATATGTTTTTCCGGCAGAAGTGATGGTGTAATTTCCGCGAATGTCTTTTTGGTCTTTTGTGTTAATTACATTTTTTGATCCTTGCACCCAGTTTTCATAAAGTGTCGTTTCATCATCAAAAATTTCTCCAGAAGTAATTAAAAAATTAGCTTGACGACCTGGTTTAAGCGATCCAATCTCATTTGATTTACCTAATAATTCCGCAGGAATAGTTGTTAATGATTCAAGTGCTTTAGTTTTGTCAAATCCATAACTGAATGCTTTTTTAAGCTTTCCTGAAAATTCTTTAGGGCTCTTTAATTGGTGTGTTGTAAGAGCAAATGTGATTCCGTTTTCAGAAAGCATCTTAGGATTCATAGGTGCTTGATTCCATTCTCGCATATCTGCCAGAGAGAGATATTTTGCTGCGTATGGATTGCTTACATCGTAAGCGTCTGGAAAGTTGATAGGAATGATAAACTTAGCATTGGTAGCTTTTGTTTCGGCAAGTAATTCATATTCATCACCACCACCAACAATTATATAGTCTACATTAAATTCGTCAGCTATTTTATCTGCGCGTAGGTTATTACTTTTATTTCCGGCTTCAAAAATGGCTATTTTATTCTTGTCATTTAACAATGCTTCTAGTGAGCGGTCTTTGGTTTCTATATTTCCTTTTTCATACCAAGCAGCATCGTGATACATTTGGCGTAATAAAGCCATAGCTCCCATCAATGAAGTAGGATAGCTTTGAAGGCTCGTTACACTTTTATCAAAAGAAAAGTACTGCCCAGAAGCATCGTCAAGAATTCGTTTAGCATCGCTATCTTCATCATTTAATGTAACCAGAACACCATTACCGCGTGCAATACCATCCATTTGTAATGTGTTTACAGTACCAAACCCTAATTTGCGGAGCTCTTTTGCTGTTTTTTTATCATATGAAAAATCATCGATTGCGCTTTGTTCAGGTTTGATGTGATCATTCCAATAAAAGCCTTCACGTGATGGTTTATATTGAGCAGAGCGACCATTTCTACTGGCTTTCTTTGGTTTTTTTATCCCGAAGTTGGTATAAGCGTCAATAAATGATGGGTAAATGAATTTGCCTTTTAAATCAATTACTACTGAATTTTCAGGAATATCAACAGATTTTCCAGAAGCAACTACTTTTCCATTTTGGATAAGCAAGGTTCCGTTTTTAACTTTTTCAGAAGGTGTTACAAATAGTGTAGCATTGGTAAAAGCTGTGTAATTGTTGTTTTTTTCTTTAACTCCATCATTTTTAGGAAAATAATCCTGAGCAAAAATGATTGATGAAAAAAAACAACTCAAGAGGAGCAAGGTAATTTTTTTCATGAACGTTCTATTATTTTAAAAAATTAAGCATTAAAGATATGGGTAGTTGATTTATTTAATGAAACGCAAAATCAATTTTAACAAAGTGTTAAGAAAGTTAAAGTGGTTTATCTTCAAAATAATTAACCACTAGCGCTACCATATAATTATAGCTCATGATACCTTTTGACTGGTTATTTGCTTTGAGAAAATAGTTGTAAAAATGTTTTGAAAATACTTCAAAAGGGTTTTCATAACTTGACCAAAAATCACGCATTTCTTTATAACTAGCCAATATACCCGGATTTATTGTTTCAAGTAATTTATGGTAAGCGTCAATATCTCTGCGAGCCACCTCGTTTACGCAATATCGTAAAGCAAAAATATACCCTGAATATTGAATGAACTCATCTTCATTATGTAATGTTGCCAGTGTTGCAAGAAAGTTGGCTTCATTTTCGGCAGCATAACCTATTTGATGGGCTTGTTCATGACAACTCACTACCGGAAATTTATACGTTTTTATTAAATTATTTACTTGTGCTTCACCCGAAAAAGGATTTAAATAACCACTGTACCCCATATACGTGAGCCCTAAACTCCAACCACTTTTTTTTATGCTCCTTTGAGAATATTTCAACTTCGGAAATTTGTTTTCCAAATTTTTATATCCTTGATCTGAAATTTCAAAAACTTCCTGTTGCGTAAAGGGCAAATCTATTTTTACACTATCAGGATATCCCAACTTTCTATGCATTTCATTTGATTTTGTAATAAAGCGCTCAGTTGTTTTTATAAGTTCTTCAGTTGTATATTTTGCATCAATACCAATGGATTTATGCAATGGTAATCTGTAATAATTAAAACCCCAAAGCATATGAAACATAAAGTAAACTACCGATACAGCTGCTGTAATATCTAGAAAAAAGGAAAGAGGCTCTCTTTTAATTCTTCTGAAATTTACAAACAACCATCGCAACGCTACAAAAGAAATAAGCACATAAAATAAATCACCTACCGAAAAAGGAACCCAACCAAAAAGAAAACGAGAAACTTTTGAAATAAGCGGGTAAATGCCCAAACTATAATATTTTTCAACAAACTCTGGGAAGTTTTTTAAAACCTGTAACGCAATTATTTGAACAAATAGCAGTAGCGTTAAGATAAGTTGCGTTCGTTTTTTTTGCATACGGTAAACATACAAAGTAATTCTTTCTCTTCATAATTTTTAATGCGCCTGCAAAAGCTTAATTTTGTGGTAAATTGGTTTTTTCAGAAATCATTTTTAAAAAAACTATTGTCTAATTAAAAAGCGATTCCTGTCCTTGCAGGAAATGACTATGAACGAAGAAATAAGAAACTTAGAACCAAAACAACTTTGGAACAAATTTGCAGATTTAAACGCTGTGCCAAGACCTTCAAAAAAAGAAGAGCGCGTCATTGCATTTATGAAAGAATTTGGTAAAAAACTTAATCTAGAAACCATTGAAGACGAAGTAGGAAATGTGATTATTCGCAAACCTGCAACCAAAGGAATGGAAGATAGAAAACCTATCGTGATGCAATCACACCTTGATATGGTACATCAAAAAAACAATGATACCAATTTTGATTTTGACACTCAAGGAATTGACATGTACGTAGATGGTGATTGGGTACGAGCAAAAGGAACAACCTTGGGTGCAGATAATGGTTTGGGAGTTGCTACTATTATGGCAATATTAGAGAGCGATACAATTGCTCATCCAGAGTTAGAAGCATTATTTACTATCGATGAAGAAACCGGGATGACCGGAGCAAAAGGACTTAAAGGAGGTCTCTTGCAAGGTGAAATTCTTTTAAACCTTGATACCGAAGAAGACGATGAAATAGGGGTTGGTTGTGCAGGAGGAGTAGATATTACAGCTACAAAAACATATTCTGAAAAGGAAACTCCTTCAAATTCGCAAGCTATGACTATTACAGTTAAAGGCTTACAAGGAGGGCATAGCGGTATGGATATTATCAAAGGATTAGGTAATGCTAATAAGTTTATGAATCGTGTATTGTATGCCACACGTGATTATATACATCTAGCGTCTGTATCTGGCGGTGGTTTGCGTAATGCTATTCCGCGAGAGAGTGTTGCAACAGTTGTTGTAGACTCAAATAAAATGGATGCTTTTACCTCTCAAGTTGAAAACATTGCAGCAAAAATTAAAGAGGAATATAAAAACCTTGAACCAGAACTACATATTTCTACAAAAGAAATTTCAAACACACCAGAAAAAGTAATGGAGTGTGATGATTTTAAAGATTTTGTTCAAGCTATTTATACTGCTCATAATGGTGTGTATAGAATGAGCCCGGAGATTGAAGACTTGGTTGAAACATCAAATAATATTGCAAAAATTGTAGCAGAAAATGGTACGATTGAAGTGTTGTGTTTAACGCGTTCTTCAGTTGAGTCATCAAAAGAAGACTTAGCCAATGCATTAGAATCATCTTTTGAAATGGCAGGATTTAATGTGAAGTTTTCTGGTGAGTATCCCGGTTGGGCTCCTAATATGGAAAGTTCAATTGTAAAACTATTAGATTCTCTTTATCAAGAAATGTTTAATGACCGTGCAGATGTTGCTGCTTGCCACGCCGGATTGGAATGTGGTATTTTAGGGCAAAACTATCCCGAAATGGAAATGATCTCGTTTGGGCCTACCATTCGTGGAGCACACTCACCCGATGAGCGAGCGAGTATTTCTTCAGCTCAAAAATACTGGAGTTTTGTTATGGAAATTTTAAAACGTATTCCGAAGAAATAATTGAACGATACAGTTTAAAAAAAAGCCTCTTGAAAATTCCAAGAGGCTTTTTTGTGTTATAGAAGGTGTTTTGTTATTCTACTATATCTACTAATTCTAATTCAAAAATTAAATCAGCATTACCCGGGATTAATGGTGGATAGCCACGCTGACCGTATCCTAAGTGTGATGGAATAAATACGGTAGCTTTATCACCAACGCTTAATTGCATTAAGCCTTCTCTGAAACCTGGTATTAATCTAGCTTCAGAACTGTATTGCGTTTCTACTGGTTTGTATTGTTGTGCTGCTTTTCTGGCTTCATCAACATTTTCATATTGTTCGGCTACTTCTAGTCTGTTAGAATCAAATAAACGACCATCATCAAAATATCCAGCGTAGCTCATTAAAACTTTAGCGCCTTCTTTGGGTTGTTTGCCTTCTCCTTTTTCATTGTAGTAGATTTTAATTCCGGAAGGAAGTTCTTCAGCTTCTTCACGTAGTTTATCAAAACCTAATGCTTTCTTTTTGGCTACTTTGGCAATGCGTTCTTCTTTCTCTTTTTTCCTTTTTTCGATTTTCTCCATTTGTTCTGTAAAATGAGAAACTTTTGATTTGCCTTTGTTGATAATATTTACTTCTTTCATAAATATGGAATCCTTAGGCTTATCACCAGGCTTAATAGTTTCAACATTTCCTATTGAGTCAACTATTTCTTGACCTTTAACAATTTCACCAAAAATTGTATGGCGTCCATCTAGCCAAGGAGTGGCTTTAAGGGTGATAAAAAACTGGCTACCATTGGTGGCAGGACCTGAATTTGCCATAGCTAAAATACCTTTGCTATCAAACTGTAATGAGTCTACAATTTCATCTGGAAAGCGGTAACCGGGGTTTCCTTGTCCATTACCTTGTGGATCTCCGCCTTGAATCATAAAATCTTTGATTACACGATGAAAGGTTAAACCGTTATAAAACTTTTTACCTTTATAAATAGAATCTACCATACCGTTGGTGCCTTCGGCCAATGATGCGAAGTTAGCAACAGTTAAAGGAGTAGCTTCGTTGTACAATTTTGCAACAAAGGTTCCTTTGTTGGTTATAAACTCAGCATACACGCCATCATTTAAGTCTGGGTATTTGCTTTTACAAGCTACTACTGTAAGAACGATTAATACTAGTAATGTGATTTTTTTCATTGGTATTATTAATTTTCTGGAGTTTGTTTTATTGTTTTGAGTGTCACGGTACTTTTTATAGGAATGTTGGTTCCTAGTTTGTTTTCAATTCCGTAGTATCCATATGCTTTATAAGAAGGAAAAATAAAGGTAACTGTTTCGCCTTCTTGCATGAGTTTAATTCCGTCACGAATACCGGAAATTAATTCTTGATTGGTTTGGTCTACTTTGTACCGTTGCAATCCTACTTCTTCTTCTGAAAGAATAAGCGTACCATTTAATTCTTTTACATTGTAAGTAAATGTAACATCATCACCTATTTTTGGTTTTGGGGCGCTTACTGTGTCTTTAATATTATAATAATACCAAAAACCACTTTCTGAAGCTATATAATCTTGTGTAGTATCGGCTTTAATAATTTTTTCTATTTTTTCCTTTTCATCTGTGTAAAGTGCTTTGTTACGCTCTGCAGATTCTTGAATAAAAGTTCCGGTAGATTGCTGAACGGGTCTGCGAGCCTCAGGACCTTTACATGAAGCAGCAATAGCAAAAAAAGTAAATAAAGCAGCTATTTTACGAAGCATCTGTAAGTTCATTTTTATATTGGGGCAAGATACTAATAAATTCACTAATTGTTTTTGATAACGTTAAGGTACTTCTTCCTCCAGCAGCATTTGTGTGTCCACCACCATTATAGTGTTTGCGAGCCAATGTGTTGACAGAGAATTCACCTTTGCTACGCAATGACATTTTAATAATGTTATCTTGTTTGTTTTCAATAAAAATTACAGCAAATTTTACGCCTTTTAATGAGAGAGCGTAGTTTACAAAACCTTCTGTGTCTCCTTTTTTAAAGTTATGGTGATCCAGCTCTTTTTGAGAAAGTGTAATGTAAGCGGTGTTGTATTCTGGTAAAATGTTCAGATTTTTTAAAGCAACACCTAAAAGTTTCATTCTATCTAGGCTGTTAACATCATAAATGTTTTCATGAACTTCAGAATTGTTTGCACCCATTTCAATTAAATGAGCGATCACTCGATGAGTTGTTGCTGTAGTTGACGGAAACCTGAATGAACCAGTATCTGTCATAATACCTGTATATAATTGAGTAGAAACTTCCATGCATAAAATACTCAACTCATCAAGGGCATCAATAAAATGGTAAACCATTTCGGCGGTAGAACTCATAGAAGTATCACTGTAAGTTGCAACGGCATAATCTTCTGGTGCTTGATGATGATCTATCATAACAAAACGGGCATCAGAATCTTCCAAAAACTGTTGCATGTTGCCAGTTCGGTTTAATGCATTAAAATCTAATGTAAAAATCACACTGGCATTATTAATTGTAGCTATACTTTTGTCAGTGTCTTTATCGTGAATGATTATTTCTTCACATCCCGGTAACCATTTTAAAAAGTCTGGAAAATCATTTGGCATAATGACATTGGTTTTGTGACCTAGTCTTCTTAGAAAAAAAGAAAGACCTAAACAAGAACCAATTGCATCACCATCAGGGTTTTTATGACCTACAATTACAATTTTTTGAGGTGAAGCTAACAGTTTTTTTATTATTTGAGTTGTTTCAGAATTCATATACAGCGAAAATACAATTTAATAACATGTAACTTTTAAAGTTTGTTTATTTTTGAGCTTTAAAGATAAAACTTACAATGAAAAAAACCTTCCTAATCCCATTTCTATTATTAGTAATAAGCTTAACTGCTTGTAAACAAACTAATAGTATCCCTTCTTCTGAAAAACAACTAAACCAAAACCAATTTACGCTGGTTTTTGCGAGTTGCAATGACCAAAACCGTGAGCAACCCTTGTGGAAACCTATAATTAACACCCAACCCGATTTATTTATTTGGGGTGGTGATAATGTATATTCAGACACCGATGATATGCAAAAAATGGCTTCAGATTATAATAAGGTTTGGGCCAATAAAGAATATAAGAAACTAGCAAAAAACACCCCAATTATCGGAACTTGGGATGATCATGATTACGGTAAAAATGATGGCGGAAAAGAATGGCATAAAAAGGAAGAAGCACAACAAGTGTTTTTAGATTTTTTAAAACTAGAAAAGGATAACCCTAGACGTAAGCGTGAAGGTGTTTATCACGCTCAAACTTTTGCTAGTAAAGCAGGAAGTATAAAAGTGATTTTACTTGACACCCGTTATTTTAGAGACTCTTTAAAACGTAATCCAAATCCTAAAAATGATTATGAGCGTTACATTCCTTGGAACGAAGGTGAAGGCGGCAGTATTCTTGGCAGCGAGCAATGGCATTGGTTTGAGAATGAACTAAAAGATGACAGTGCAGATTTTACGGTTATAGTAAGTAGTATTCAGTTTTTAAGTAATCAACACGGCTTTGAAAAATGGGCAAATCACCCTTCTGAAGTTGAAAAAATGTATCAAGCAATACAACATGCAAAAGCAAAAAATATTTTAATTCTAAGTGGTGATCGTCACCACGCAGAAGTTTCAGTAAATCAAGTTACCGGGTTAGATGATCCTTTGGTAGATTTTACAAGTAGCGGTTTAACACACACTTGGCCTGGTACACCAATGGACACAAATCCTTACAGAGTAGGTGAGGGTACAAAAGAGCTTAATTTTGGCGTATTGTATTTTGACTTTGAAAATGAAAAAGTTACTTATCAAATAAGAGGCGAAAACAATATTTTATATCAAGAATTTATTCAACAATATTAAACTATTGTTATTTGCTTGTTTTTGAATTGTATTTAGCTACTTTTGCACAAAATTTTTAAACACCATGAGAACAGATAGAACGTTTACAATGTTAAAGCCAGATAGTGTTGAAAAAGGACACATTGGGGCTATTTTAGAAAAAATTACCGCTTCAGGTTTTAAAATCGTAGCGATGAAGTTAACGCAAATGACCACTTCAGATGCAAAAGAATTTTATGCTATTCACAAAGAACGTCCTTTCTTTGGTGAATTAGTTGAATATATGACACGCGGCCCTATTGTGGCAGCTGTGCTAGAAAAAGATAATGCTGTTGAAGATTTCAGAACGCTAATAGGAGCTACAAACCCTGAAGAAGCTGCAGAAGGAACTATTCGTAAATTGTATGCTGCTTCAATTGGTGAAAATGCAGTTCACGGAAGTGACAGCGACGAAAATGCCGAGATTGAAAGTCAATTCCACTTTGCGGGAAGAGAGATTTTTTAAGTTGGTAACTTTAATTAATTGCAAAAGCCGCTTTTTAAGCGGCTTTTTTAGTTATCGTAAAATAATTTTTTTGACCAAATCTTTTCCTAATTCTTCATTAAGTAACTTGATAATTTTCTCTTTACCATAACTTAATTCCTCCCTTAAAACAGAAGAACTAAGCTGAACATACACAGTTTCGCGTTCCAATTTTATTGCAGTTGTATATCTTGAGATAGCGCTGCCCATAACATTATGCCAAGCTTCTTTTACAGAAACTTTGTCCAAACCTTTTTGTAAGCGATTGGCTTCTATAAACTCTTTTAATACGTCTCCTAGTGTGCTTTCTTCTCGGTTTCTTCTTGACAAAATTATTGTTTTTCTAGTGGTTAATCATTAAAATTAAAGGTACTGAACTTTTTATACTTATATATATTTTTATCCTTGTTAAGTATATGTAAGGTGCTGTCTTTTGCGTACAGAACGGTTTCTTTCCAGTTATCATAAGGCGTACTGTAGTATAAATGTAAACTGTCTTCTTCAATTTTTGTAGTAAACGTTTCTGTATTTTCTGAAACCTTAAAGGTACCGTCTAGTTGTGGTTGTGCTTTTTTTCTTATTCCAACCGTATCTTCTATTTGAATGTAATCAATAGTAGTACTAATGCTATAATTTTTTTCTTCCCCGTTAGGAAACTCAACAGATTTGATTTCCCAATACCCTGAAAGGTTTTTTAATTGTTCTTCAGGGCTTTGTTGTTTGCAAGAAACTACTAGTGTACTAACTATAAGTATTAAAAATATTCTATTCATTATTTCTGAAATTTTACTAAAGTGCAAACATTTTATAGGTTTGATGCACTTTCTTTATAACAGCTTCTGTTCGGTCTGCGTGGGTGTCACTAATGAATAATTGACCAAAATTTTCATCATCAACCAGTTTGATAATGTGCTCTACACGCTGCTCGTCTAGTTTATCAAATATATCATCTAGTAACAGTATTGGGTTTACGTTACTCTGTGCTTTTATAAAATCAAATTGGGCAAGTTTTAAAGCTATTAAATATGATTTTTGTTGTCCTTGTGAACCAAACTTCTTAATAGGATGATCATCAATCTCAAACTGTAAATCATCTTTGTGCGTGCCAAAATTTGTGTATTGTGTAATTTTATCTTTTGTTATGTTTTCTTTTAATAATGTAGCGAGGTCGTTGTTTTTAAGTTGGCTTTTGTACGATAACCCAACAGATTCGTTACCGCTGCTTATAGATTGATACCTTCTTAAAAAGATAGGAGTAAATTCTTCTAAAAAATAAGTTCGTTTTCCGTAAATCAAGGTTCCAAACTCATGCAGTTGCTCATTATATATAGACAGTGTATCTTGATTAAAGGTATTGTTTGCAGCAAAATATTTTAAAAGTGAGTTGCGCTGAGCCAATGTTTTGTTATACTTTAATAATGTATTCAAATACTGCGAATCACCCTGAGAAATTACACCGTCCATAAACTTTCGGCGAGTACTGCTACCTTCTATAATTAAATCGCGGTCTGCCGGCGAAATAATTACCAATGGTAAAAAACCAATATGGTCACTTAACTTTTCATAGATTTTACCATTGCGTTTTATTATCTTTTTCTGTCCTTGTTTTGCGCTTACTATAATTTTTTCCGGACGACTATTTTTCTCGTAATTTCCTTCAACCACAAAAAAATCTGCGTCGTGTTTTATGTTTTGACTCGTTATTGGGTTAAAATAGCTTTTTCCGAAGGAAAGATGATAAATTGCATCCAAAACATTTGTTTTTCCTACCCCATTATGACCTGTAAAACAGTTGATTTTGGGGTCCATTTCAAAACTAATGGCGTCAAAGTTTTTATAATTTAACAGTGAAAGCGATTCTAAAACCATATATATGAGTGTGTTGCGTATTGTGAGGTTGTTTGAGCAATCTGTAACAAAATTCTGAAAAAATGGTCACAAAATATTATAAAATACTAAATAAATTCTCTTTTAAATTCCATTAAAAATTTTATTTTTGCCCATCATTAAACCAAGACTATGGCAACGTACAAAAAACGTGGATATAAACCTAAGAACAAGGCTGAAAAGCAAGAAGCAATTGAAGAACAAAGCACAACGGCAGAAGTATTTAGCTCGTTAGACCAAGGTGCATCAAGAACTGAAGCTTGGGTAGAAAAAAATCAAAACTACATTTTAGGTATTGTAGGAGCAATCGCAATTTGTGTATTGGGTTACCTTGCGTATCAACAATTTATTCAAAAGCCTAAAGAGATTGAAGCTATGAATGAAATGTATCAAGCACAATCTTATTATGAAATGGCTCTTGCTGCTGAAACTAAAGATTCACTTTACAATTTAGCGCTTAACGGTGGTGAAGGAAAGTACGGTTTTATTGATATTATTGATAACTACGGAAGTACAGATGCCGGAAACCTTGCAAACTATTATGCAGGTATGGCATTCTTAAACACACAAAAATATCAAGAAGCTATTGATCATCTTGATGCTTTTAAAAGTGATGATGCAATGTTAGCTCCAATTGCAAAAGGATCTATTGGTGATGCCTTTGTACAGTTAGAACAAAATGATGAAGCCTTAAAATATTATGAAGAAGCGGCTACAATGCGAGATAATGAATTTACCACGCCACGTTTTTTACTAAAAGCCGGAATAACGGCCCTAGAACTTGGGAAACGCGATGTAGCTTTAAAACATTTTGAAAAAATAACAGCAGAGTATCCAAACGCTCAAGAAGCTAAAAAAGCAGACCTTTATGTAGGTCAGGCCGAAGCAATGCAATAGTATGGCAACAGAAAATAAAAATTTATCAAATTACGATAAAGCAACAATCCCAAACGCGAAAGACTTTCGGTTTGGGATTGTTGTTTCAGAATGGAACGATGATATAACCGAAGGGCTTTTTCAAGGAGCTTTTGATGCAATTATTGATTGCGGCGGAATTAAAGAAAACATCGTTAGATGGAATGTTCCCGGAAGTTTTGAGCTAATATACGGCTGCAAAAAAATGCAACAAAGCTATGATATGCTTGATGCAGTCATCGCAATTGGGAGTGTAATTCAAGGAGAGACCAAACATTTTGATTTTGTTTGTGATGGTGTTACTCAAGGCATTAAAGATTTGAATATTCAAAGTGATATACCTGTTATTTTTTGTGTTTTAACAGACAATACCAAGCAACAATCTCTAGACAGAAGCGGCGGTAAACACGGTAATAAAGGTACAGAAGCAGCCATTGCAGCTATTAAAATGGCACAACTTCGGAAGGACGCTCATTTTTAAAAACCTAAAATTTTAACCTAGCTTCGGAACGGTTCTTGTTTGTGCAAAAGAAACCACTGCAAATAACTTCAAAAACTGCAGTATTTTAAGTACATTTGAAACACAAGAATTATGGGAATTTTAAAATCACGAAGCAACAAGAAATTTGATTACAGTCCGCGTTATTACAAGAACGACGGAGAAGGAAGTCCATACAGTATTAAACATAAATTTGATGAACATAGAACTACCATTGGCGGTAATTCGGGATTAAAGTCAAAATTTAAAACTGCTTGGGAAGAACTTCGACAATCAAAAGACCGTCGTGCAAACCGAACAATCATTCTTATTGCCGCTATTTTAATCCTTATTTTCCTTTATATCATCGATTTTGATTTGTCAATATTCTATCAAAGCTAATGACCGACATCATTCAACTTTTACCAGATCACGTAGCCAATCAAATAGCAGCGGGAGAGGTGGTGCAACGCCCTGCTTCTGTGGTAAAAGAGTTGTTGGAAAATGCAATTGATGCACAATCAACTTCTATAAAATTAGTTGTAAAAGACGCTGGTAAAACACTTATTCAAGTAATTGATGACGGTATTGGAATGAGCACCACAGATGCGCGCCTTTGTTTTGAAAGGCATGCAACTTCCAAAATTAAATCTGCTGATGATCTTTTTAATTTACACACCAAAGGTTTTCGTGGCGAAGCATTAGCTTCTATTGCTGCCATTGCTCACGTTGATATGAAAACCAAAACAGTAGATGCTGAAATAGGTACAAAAATTACTATTGAAGGCAGCGAAGTTACAGAACAAGAGCCGGCGGTAGTTGCAAAAGGAACCACAATTTCAGTAAAAAATCTTTTTTATAATATACCGGCAAGACGCAATTTTCTAAAAAGTAATACTGTAGAAACTCGTCATATTATTGATGAATTTCATCGCGTAGCCTTAGCACATCCACAGATAGAATTTTCAATGATTCACAACGGGAGTGATGTTTTTAAGCTTCCTATATCAAATAATAGGCAACGAATTGTAAATATCTTTGGAAGCAAAATGAATGAAAAACTCGTTCCTGTTTCTGAAGAAACTGAAATACTAAAAGTTGAAGGCTTTGTTATAAAACCAGAATTTGCCAAAAAGAGCAGAGGAGAACAGTTTTTCTTTGTCAATAATCGATTTATCAAAAGTGCTTACTTGCACCACGCTGTTAATGCAGCTTTTGAAGGGTTATTGAAAGAAGGCGCTCACCCAGGTTATTTTCTGTTTTTAGATGTTGATACAAAAAGTATTGATATTAACATTCACCCTACCAAAACCGAAATAAAATTTGATGATGAACATGCTATTTATGCTATGTTACGTGCTACCATTAAGCATAGTTTAGGTCAGTTTAGCATTGCACCGGTTTTAGATTTTAATAAAGATACGGGTTTTGATACTCCGTATGAATACAGCAAAAAGCAACCTACTGCTCCAACAATTGAAGTGGATAAAAGTTTCAATCCGTTTCAAGATGAGCCAAAACAGAAAAATATCACCTTTCCTTTTAAACGAGAGGAAAAAAAGTCAACAGCTTCTTGGCAATCTTTATATACAGGCCTCGAGTCTGAATCTACAATCGTTGATCAAACAGAAAGTATTGAATTTGAAAGTGAAGAAGTAACAGGAACTCTTTTTGAGAATGATCAAGAAGAAAATTTACGCGTAACATTTCAACTTCAGAATAAATATATCATCAGTCCAATTAAAAGTGGAATGCTAGTAATTCATCAAAACCTAGCACACCAGCGTATCTTGTATGAAGAATTATTAAAAAACATTACCGTTCAAGAAGCAGTAAGCCAACAGTTATTGTTTCCGTTGCAGCTATCGTTTTCAAATCCGGATGTTGTATTGATTGAAGATTTGAAAGAACAACTAGAACATACCGGTTTTGTTTTTTCTCAAATAAAGGACGGTACAGTAGAGATTAGTGGAATTCCGGTTTCTATTTCAGAAAGTCAAGTAGAAACAGTTTTATCACAACTGGTCACCGATATTAAAGAAGAAGTGCCGGATGCCGGCTTTAGCCAAAACGATTTGTTGGCAAAGAGTATGGCAAAGAGTATGGCTGTAAAAACAGGGACAGCTTTAAAGCAAGAAACACAATTGCATCTAGTACATCAACTTTTTGCTTGTAAAGAACCAAGTGTTTCACCCGGAAATAGACCGGTTTTGATTACACTAGATGCTAATGACTTTGATAAAAAATTTATGTAAATGGGAAGAATAACTGAAACGGTTAAGGTTTTAATCATAATCAATGTAATTTTCTTTTTGGGTTCCTTAATGATAGGTGATGTAGCATATAGGTTATTTTCGCTTTACTATTTTGAGCATCCCAACTTTCAAATTTGGCAACCTATCACACATATGTTTATGCACAGTGATAAAAACTTTATGCATATTTTGTTTAATATGTATGGTTTGTGGGCATTTGGGTCGCCGCTAGAAATGCGTTGGGGACGCAAAAAGTTTTTGTTTTTCTACTTCTCTGCAGGCTTTGGAGCCGCATTGATTCACACTTTGGTTAATTATTATCAAGTACATAGTGTTTATGATTCTTTACTAGCCGGCGGTTGGAGCCAAAACGATATTATGAACTTTGTAATATCTGGTGAAGGCGGAAGTAGATCAATTTTAGATTCTGTTTCTCAAGAAACTCTTAACTCATTATATAATAATTTTAATACTCCTGCCGTTGGTGCATCTGGAGCTATTTATGGAATATTGGTAGCGTTTGGGTTAATGTTCCCAAATATAGAATTGATGCTTATATTTTTACCCATTCCTATAAAAGCAAAATATTTTATACCGTTGATTATTTTGGGAGATTTGTTCTTCGGAATAACCGGTTCACCATTTGGTATTGCACATTGGGCACATATTGGAGGTGCAATTTTTGGCTTTATTATGGCGTATTACTGGAAAAAAAATAGCTTTGATTCACACCGGTGGAATTAAATATGGATACAAATAATCTTACATATCAATTTAAAACATCAAGTGTTGTTGTAAAACTCATAGTAATTAACTCCATTATATTTTTGGCAGTTAGATTACTAGCGTTCTTTTTAGGAATTACGCCCGGTCAACTTACACAATGGTTTATTTTACCTGAAAATGCCGGTAACGTGCTTTTACAGCCTTGGTCAATTCTTACCTATGCTTTTTTGCATTTTGGCTTCTTTCACATTCTTATCAATATGCTTTGGTTGTATTGGTTTGGTCGTTTTGTGTTGAATTTATTTAGTGAAAAAAGATTTTTGACCATCTACTTGCTAGGCGCTTTATCTGGAGGATTGTTTTATGTTGCTACTCATAATATTTTTCCGGCATTAATAGGAAGTAGCGCCGGGTTAATAGGTGCATCTGGAGCGGTTACTGCAATAATGGTTTTTATTGCTACATATACACCTAATGCAGAAGTGATGTTGTTTAGATTCCGAATTAAACTTTGGCAAATTGCTTTGGTGTTGGTATTGTTAGACCTTATTTTACTACCTAGTAGTAATAACGCAGGCGGACTATTAGCACATATTGGCGGAGCAATTTTTGGTTTTTTCTATGCGCAACAATTGCAAAAAGGGAATGATATAGGAAAGTGGTTTGAAAGTGGAATAGATTGGGTAGAAAATCTCTTTAAGCCTCGTAAAAAGAAACCGTTTACTAAAGTTCATCGCACAAAGAAAACAAATACTACCCGTACCAATGTTGATATCAAAAACGATAATCAAAAAAAGATTGATGAAATATTGGATAAAATTGGTAAAAGTGGCTATGAAAGCTTAACAAAAGCCGAAAAAGACTTCTTGTTTAAAGCCGGTAAAGACGATTAGCGATGAAAAAAGGGGGGCTTTTCACAAAACTTTTATTTTGGCTTAACTCAGTAGTTGCGTTTCTACTATTATTGTCATTTGTGTTGCCTTATTTACCACCTTCAAAGTTTCCAACACTTTCATTATTGAGTTTACTGGTTTCACCTTTGATATTTCTCAATATTATTTTTGCAATATACTGGGTGGTGAGATTAAAACGCCAGTTTTTAGTTTCTACAGTAATCTTATGTATAGCGTACTTTTACTTTAATCCTTTTGTTGAAATTTCTTCAAATGAAGAACCTTCAGAATATAAAAATACCCTAACTGCATTGTCATTTAATGTACGTTTGTTTAATGCTTATGAAGATAACCCTGCTTCTGAAAAGGTTTCAAAGTTATTTTCAAAAATAATTTCAGAAGAAAAGCCAGATGTTATTTCGGTACAGGAATACTATGAGCAAAATACGGTAGATTTTTCTGCTTACCCTTATCAATATATCAATTTTAAAGAACGAAATTCAAAAGAAAAAAATAAACTGGGTCACGCTATTTTTTCAAAGTACCCGCTTATTAATAAAGGTGTTTTTAATTTTCCAAATACCTTTAATAACGCTATTTACGCAGATGTAATAAAAGACCGTGATACCGTTCGCGTTTACAACCTTCATTTACAATCTATGGGTATAAAACCTCGTGTAAGTTATTTGCAAGAAAACGATAAGGTTAAATTACGCAAGCGTATTGCAAACGCTTTTGTAAAGCAACAAGAGCAAGTAGCTTTAATTAAAGAACACAAATCAAAAAGCCCATATAAAACATTGGTAATGGGTGACTTTAATAATACACCTTTTTCATATATATATAAGGAGATGACCGAAGATATGAAAGATTCCTTTTTGGAAAGAGGAAACGGAATTGGTACAACATTTAAGTTTGATTTTTATCCCATGCGTATTGATTTTATTATGGCTTCAAATGATATTGAGGTATTAAATTTTAATACAGTTAGTGAATCTTTTTCAGATCATTATCCTGTGAGTGCCACATTTGGGTGGAATCAATAGTTTTAAAAAACAAGTTTGATTAAAAAAGAAATAAAAAAGCATTCATAAGGTTTTGCAAACCTTATTTTTCAATTATTTTTGCCTATGCAAAACAACGTCCTAATATTAGATTTTGGTTCGCAATACACACAGCTTATAGCAAGACGTGTGCGAGAATTGAACATTTATTGCGAAATCCATCCCTTTCACAACATTCCAGAAAATATTGATGAGTTTAAAGCCGTGATATTATCCGGTAGTCCATTTTCAGTTCGAGCTGAAGATGCACCTCATCCAGATTTATCAAAAATAAAAGGAAAACTTCCTATGCTAGCCGTATGCTATGGTGCGCAATATATTGCTCACTTTAACGGTGGTAGTGTTGAGCCGTCCAATATACGAGAATACGGTCGCGCAAAACTTTCTATGATTAAAGCAGAAGAGTCTTTGTTTAAAGGAATCTCAGAAGGTACACAAGTGTGGATGAGTCATAGTGATACCATTGCCAAGCTTCCTGAAAATGCTATTCGCTTAGCAAGTACTCCAGATGTAATGAACGCTGCCTATCGCATAGACAAAGAACAGATTTATGCCATTCAATTTCACCCAGAAGTATATCACACAACCGATGGTAAACAATTGCTAGAAAACTTTTTAGTGCACATTTCTGGAGTAGAACAAAGTTGGACGCCTGCAGCATTTGTAGATACTACAGTACAAGCCTTAAAAGAACAAATTGGTGATGGTAAGGTAGTGTTGGGATTAAGCGGTGGTGTAGACTCTACAGTAGCAGCTATATTGTTACACAAAGCAATAGGTAAAAACTTATACTGCATATTTGTGAATAACGGTTTGCTTCGCAAAAATGAATTTAGCGATGTATTGTCTCAATACAAAGATATGGGGCTAAACGTAAAAGGAGTTGATGCTTCGGTACGCTTTTTGGAAGCACTAAAAGGAATAAGCGACCCAGAAAAGAAACGAAAAGCAATAGGTAATGCTTTTATTGAAGTGTTTGATGATGAAGCACACCAAGTGAAAAATGTAGACTGGCTAGGGCAAGGAACAATCTATCCAGATGTTATAGAAAGTGTTTCTGTAAATGGACCATCGGTAACTATTAAGTCGCATCACAATGTGGGAGGGTTACCAGATTTTATGAAGTTAAAAGTAGTAGAGCCTTTGCGCATGCTTTTTAAAGACGAAGTAAGACGAGTAGGAGCCGAGATGGGAATTGACAAAAAGCTATTAGGTAGACATCCTTTTCCAGGGCCTGGATTAGCAATAAGAATTTTAGGTGATATAACTGCTGAAAAAGTTCGTATATTACAAGAGGTAGATGCTATTTTTATAGATGGACTACGCAAGTGGAATTTATATGATAAAGTATGGCAAGCCGGAGCTATTTTACTACCAGTTCAAAGTGTAGGAGTTATGGGAGATGAGCGAACATATGAAAAAGTAGTAGCATTACGCGCTGTAGAATCTACTGATGGTATGACAGCAGATTGGGTAAATTTACCTTATGAATTTTTGCAAGAAACAAGTAATCATATAATAAACCGAGTAAAAGGCGTTAATAGAGTAGTATATGATATTAGTTCAAAACCGCCGGCTACCATAGAGTGGGAATAATACAAACCCCAATAAACCTAACATAAGATTTTGAAGCATTTTATTTATATTTTTTTAGTTTGTTTGCTTAATATGGGCTGTGGTACAGCAACTCAACAGCAGCAACAATATAGAAGTCATAGAGTAGCAAAGGGAGAAACCGTATTCAGTATTGCACAAAAATATGGTACTACTGAAAGTGCTATTTATAGATTAAACCCAGATGCAAAAAACGGTATTAATACCAATACCATTATAATTTTACCAAGTTCGGCTTCAATAGTAAGTGGAACAAACGCTTCATCTGAGGTGACATTTAAAATGCATCGAGTAAAACGTAAAGAAACACTATTCAGTATTTCTCAGCAGTATAATGTAAGTCAAGACGACATCAAAAAGTACAACAAAGAGCTGTACTCTAGACAACTAAAAAAAGGAGAAAAAATACGAATTCCAAGTGCTACCAAAGCTACAAACAATAACAATGTTATAACCTCTGAAACTTCTGAAAATACAGACACAAAAACACATACCGTTCAACCAAAAGAAACTATTTACGGTATTGCCAGAAAGTATAATACTACTATAGCAGAATTAAAAAACCTTAATCCCGGTCTTGATAAAAACATTTCAATTGGTACCGTTTTAAATGTTCCAGATGTTTCAGGAACCGAATCTGCTACAATTGATTCTGAAAAGTATGATTTGTATGAAGTACAGCCCAAAGAAGGTTTTTACAGATTAAAAGTAAAGCTGGGGCTTTCAGAAGAAGAAATCATAGCTTTAAATCCTTTTGCAAAAGAAGGATTAAAAGATGGGATGATATTAAAAATTCCGAAGGAAAATTCAATAGCTATTTCTGAAACCAAAACAGTAGTTAACCTTGAAGACTACATCACCAATAGATCTGAAAAGAACATTGCTTTATTATTACCTTTTCAGCTTAGGGAAGTAGTTTCAGATTCTACTGAAGCAAATGAAGAGTTGGTTAGGTCAAATTCGGTACTACGTATCGCTCTTGATTTTTACAGTGGTGTGCTTATGGCAACAGAATTTGCAAAGGATAAAGGAATTTCAGTTAATTTACAGGTTTTTGATACTGAGCAAAGCGCTTCAAAAGTGGGGTCTATAATAGCTTCAAATAACTTTAAAAATACAGATGCTGTAATTGGGCCGCTGTTGAGTAAAAACGTTGATAAAGCTGCTGCTGCTTTGCGTGGCGATCAAATTCCTGTGTTCTCTCCATTGAGCAATAGAGAGATAAGAATGTACCCCAACTTATTTCAAACGGTACCTAATGATGAAATTTTAAAAACCAAAATGCTAGATTATTTGGTAGAAAAATCTGTAGGTAAAAACTTAGTTGTAATAAGTGATTCAAAACATACTTCAGATAAACAAAAAATCACCTCTAGAATACCTTCTGCCAAAACTATTTCGCCAAGAGAAGGCGGTTATTTGTATCAAAGAGATATTGCTTCAAAGCTTGTAAATGGTGAAGAAAACTGGGTGTTATTGGTTTCTAGTGATCCAGTGCTAGTGAGTAATGTGGTAGGGCTGCTTAACGGAATGCCCAAAAACTTCAACCTACGCCTGTTGACGCTAGATAAAAACAAAGCATATGATTATCACGATGTGTCAAACATGCATTTGTCAAAACTAAATTTTACATTTCCTTCAGTGAATAAAAACTATGATTTTAATGAAAAAAATCCGTTTTTAGTAAGCTACAAAAACAAATATGGGGTTTTACCCAACAGATATGCTGTGCGTGGATTTGATGTAACATATGATGCTTTGCTTCGTTTGGCATCTGCAGATGATATGTATAAAGCTAGCGAAAATGATTTTGTGACTGAATATATAGAGAATAAATTTCAGTATAGTAACAAGTTGCTTTCCGGTTATCAAAACAATGCCGTTTATATTGTAAAATATGATGAAAACCTACATTTTGTAAAAGCAGAATGAGTACATCAAAAGTAACATACCTAGGAAGCTTACGTACAGAATGTAAACACCTACAATCTGGAAATACGTATATTACCGATGCTCCTACCGATAATCACGGTAAAGGTGAAGCTTTTTCACCAACCGATACAGTAGCTACTGGCTTGGCCAACTGTATGCTCACCATGATGGGTATAAAAGCCAATGACCTTAAAGTAAATCTTGAAGGAGCCACTGCTACAGTTACCAAAACAATGGCAAGTAACCCAAGGCGTATTTCAAAAATTGAGGTAGTTTTTCACCTTCCAGAAATTTCAGATCAAAAGATTAGAAAAATTCTTGAAAAGACAGCAGAGACTTGTCCCGTACATTATAGTTTGCACCCAGACATTGAAAAGAAGATTACCTTTCATTGGGAAAATGCGTAACATTTCTTTCTTCAGTCAATAAAGGCAAGATTTTTGCGTTTTTATTTTTATGAATTTTTTTATTGTTTTAGCGGCATTTTTTTGCACTTTTTTTCCTTCTGAAGCGTATAAAGAAAAAATCTCTTGGAATGAAAAAAGAGCGCTTACTTGGCAAGATTTTAAGGGCAAACCACAATCTGATGCAGATTTTGTAGCCAGCACCAATAGCGGAATGTCTTTCTCTTTTTCCTATTCTGAAAAAAACGGTAAACGTTCTATGGAATATTCGGTTGTTTGTAATTTCTATCCACAAGAATCTTGGTATAAACCAGGTCATGTTTCAGAATATATTTTAAAACATGAGCAAACGCATTTTGATATTTCTGAACTTCATGCCAGAAAATTAAGAAAGCGAATGGATGAAACATCTTTTTCAAAAAATGTTAAGAAAGAAGTTGAAGCCCTTTACCAACAAACCGAACACGAACGCCGGCAAATGCAAAACGATTATGACTTTGAAAGCGATCACTCAAAGAACAAAGAAGGAGAATATCGTTGGAGAGCCAAAGTTGCACAAGAATTAAAAAAATATGAGCGCTGGAAATCAACCTAACCCCAAACATTTGGAAGAATTGGCAAACTACAAAATGCCTTTCGGAAAATACAAAAATCAATACCTAGTCAATATCCCTGAACCTTATTATGTTTGGTTTAAGCAAAAAGGATTTCCCGAAGGAAAACTGGGTAACCTTATGAGAGAAATGTATGAGATTAAGGTAAATGGTCTTGAAGATCTTTTAAAGAAACTTATTAAAAGATAATTTACAACAGTTTGTAAATTAAAAGATTAAGGTTTTGCTGCTATAATTGTTTGAAATAAGGCATACTTTACACGCAACCATATTAATTAAATTTCATCTAATAGATGATTTTAAAAGGTATGGGGATAACTTTAAAATATATTAAGCCATTATTTTACTGGATGCCAGAGATATATCTTATTCTCGCCACGCTTTTTTATTGGATTTCTACAGCGACATTACTTAACCCTATAGCTTTTGTTCTTTTAATACTAGTAGTTTCACAACTTATTTTTAATAAAAAAGGAATGGGTGTTTTTATAAGTTGTATTCTTATAGTGATTAATTTATATCTTTTTTTAGCCCTGTTTTCTGAGCTTAGAGAATTTTCTTCTTTCACCAGTTCAGCTCAAAAACTTCTATTTATTGGCGGCGGTTTTTTAACGTTAAATATTTTAATGGCTATTAAGTTGTTATTAAAGCATGTAGACTTTACTCCTCGTGAAGTAACCATTACAGATTAATACTGTTTTTTAAGCAAACATCGTTTTTGTTTAAATTAAAATATAACCTTTGCCTTCCATATTATTTCGCTACCTTTGCATCCCGTATAATTAACTCAGTAACGCTTACCATGAGCACTACCAAATACATCTTCGTTACGGGCGGAGTATCATCATCTTTAGGAAAAGGAATTATCGCTGCTTCACTTGCTAAGTTGCTGCAAGCTAGGGGGTATCGAGTAACTATTCAAAAACTAGATCCTTACATCAATGTAGATCCGGGAACATTAAATCCATATGAACACGGTGAGTGTTATGTAACAGATGATGGAGCCGAAACAGATCTTGATTTAGGTCACTACGAGCGTTTTTTAAATGTAAATACCTCTCAGGCAAATAACGTAACAACAGGTAGAATTTATCAAAGTGTTATTGAAAAAGAACGCCGCGGAGAGTTTTTAGGAAAAACAGTTCAAGTTGTTCCTCATATCACAAATGAAATAAAAGAACGAATACAACAACTAGGCTCTACCGGTGAATATGATATTGTCATTACCGAAATAGGAGGAACAGTTGGTGATATAGAATCATTGCCGTACATAGAAGCCGTACGTCAATTAAGATGGGAACTGGGCGATGATAACGCTTTAGTTATTCATTTAACATTAATACCATTTTTATCTGCAGCAGGTGAGCTTAAAACCAAGCCAACCCAACACTCTGTCAAAACGTTGATGGAAAGCGGTATTAAAGCAGATATTTTAGTCTGCCGAACAGAACACGACCTTTCAGATGATCTTCGGAAAAAACTAGCGTTATTCTGTAATGTAAAACAAGAAGCTGTAATACAATCAATAGACGCTTCTACTATTTATGATGTTCCCAATATGATGTTGCAAGAGGGGCTTGATACCGTAACGCTTCAAAAATTAGGAATTGAAACTACCACCGAACCAGATTTAACACGTTGGAATCAATTTTTAGAACGTCACAAAAACCCAAAAGGTGAAGTAAACATTGGCTTAGTAGGCAAATATGTAGAATTACAGGATAGTTATAAATCTATTCTAGAATCTTTTATTCACGCCGGAGCTGAAAATGAAGTAAAAGTAAACGTAGAATATATTCATTCAGAATACATTAATAAAAATAATAGCGAAGCAAAGTTTAAAAACTTAGATGCCATTCTTGTAGCACCAGGTTTTGGAGAACGAGGAATTGAAGGAAAAGTTGAAGCTGTTCGGTATGCAAGAGAAAATAAGTTGCCATTTTTAGGTATTTGTTTGGGTATGCAAATGGCCGTAATAGAATACAGCCGAAATGTTCTAGGCATTAAAGATGCCAATTCTACCGAGATGAACCCACAAACACCCAACCCGGTGATTAATTTAATGGAAGATCAAAAAAGTATTACCGATATGGGAGGAACCATGCGATTAGGTTCGTGGAAATGTGATGTAAAAGCTGACAGTATTATAGGTTCTGTTTATAATTCAAAAACTATTGAAGAAAGACATCGTCACCGGTATGAATACAATAATAAATACAAAGAACAACTTGAAGCGGCAGGTATGATTGCTACGGGAATCAATCCAGATACACAATTAGTAGAGGTTGTTGAAGTACCGTCACACCCTTGGTTTGTTGGTGTTCAATATCATCCAGAATACAAAAGTACAGTTGCCAATCCACATCCGTTGTTTGTTGCTTTTGTAAAAGCTGCTCACCAACATGCTGAAAAAAATTAAACCGACAATTTGACGTATTTACGTAACAGGGCGGGATATTTGTAAAAAGAAATAAAAATTAATTCACATATTTTCTGAAAGGATTCTTCAGAAACTTTAAAAAATTTGTACTTCGGTTACAAAATTTTGAAACACGTTTAACTACATGGAAAAAAAGAATTTTGACGTAAACTCCCTTATTGGGTTTGTATTAATAGGAGCCATTTTGGTATGGATGCTTTACCTTCAAAAACCTTCTGAAGAAGAGCAAGCCGAAAAAGCCAAAACCGAAGCTGCAGCAAAACAAAAAGAAAATTCAGATACAAAAGAAGATACTACGCTTGAGGAAGCAACACAAGAATTAGCTTCTGTCAATGCGCAAGATTCTGCTGCGGTAGCCAATTTGAAAAACAGATTGGGTTCATTTGCGTATTCGGGGACATTGCCTTCAGCTACCGAAAACACGACTGTAATAGAAAATGAAGTTTTATACCTAGAGGTAAGCAATAAAGGAGGGTATATTACCAAAGCTCGATTAAAAAATCATACTACGTATGATTCGTTACCTGTAAGTTTAATTAAAGACGGTAACAGTACGCTTAATTTGCAATTCTCTTCAGAAAATAGATTACTTAATACCAAAGACCTGTTTTTTGAGCCATCTCTGAGTAAAAATGGAGAAAATAGCGTATTAACTATGCGCTTAAAAACTTCAGAAAATAACTTTATTGAATATCGATATGAGTTATTACCTGATGAATATATGCTTAATTTCAGTATAAAATCTCAAGGCTTAGACAATGTAATCAATACATCACAACCTATTTATCTAGATTGGAATTTTAAAGGATATAGGCATGCTAAAAGTATTACATATGAAAATCGTTATAGCCGTTTAACTTATGAATATGAAGATGAGGACCACGATAAGTTGTCTCCTACGGGCGAAGATGATGAGCTAGAGAAAGATGTAACTTGGATGAATTTCCGCCAGCATTTTTTCAGCTCAATGCTTTTAACAGACACTCCTTTTAAGGAAGTTTCATTTACTTCAAAAGATCTTGTTGAAGACGAAGAAATAGACACCGTTTACACAAAAAAGTATGGAGCCAAAATGCTTTTAGAGCCCAAAGCAGGAGGTCTTTCTTATAATATGAATATGTATTATGGCCCGACTGATTATCAAATACTGAATGATTATGGTAGAAACTTAGATGATGCCATGCCATTGGGTTGGGGTATTTTTGGGATGATAAATAAATATATAATCATTCCACTTTTTGGTTTTTTAAGTGGCTTTTTACCTGCCGGAATTGCAATTATCTGCTTGACAATTCTTATAAAGCTATTGTTATCACCTGTACAATACAAACAATACTTATCACAGGCAAAAATGAAAATTTTACGTCCTGAGATTGAAGAGATTCGTGAAAAATACGGTGACAATAAAATGAAGATTCAACAAGAAACAATGAAGCTTCAAAGTGCTGCAGGAGCCAGTCCATTGCAGGGATGTTTACCGGCATTATTGCAGTTACCTGTTTTCTATGCTTTATTCACATTCTTTCCATCGGCTTTTGATTTACGTCAAAAAAGCTTTTTATGGGCAGATGATCTTTCAAGCTATGATGTTATTGCACATTTACCTTTTCATATTCCTTTTTATGGAGATCATGTAAGTTTATTCCCAATTCTTGCATCGATTGCAATTTTCATATACATGATGATGACTACGGGACAAACAATGCAAGCGCAACAGCAACCGGGTATGCCAAATATGAAGTTTATCATGTACCTGTCTCCGCTGTTTATGTTGGTGTTTTTCAATAACTATGCAAGTGGCTTATCATTGTATTATTTGACTTCAAACTTGATTACTATTGGAATCATGCTAGTTATTAAAAATTTCATCATCGATGAAAATAAAGTGCACGCAAAAATTGAGAAAAAGAAAAAACAACCTAAAAAACAAAATCGTTTTCAGCGAAAAATGGCTGAAATGATGGAGCAAGCCGAAGAGCAAAAAAAAGCTCAAAAGCGTAAATAACACAAAAGCCTCCATCTAAGGAGGCTTTTTTATTACCTATTACTTTATATAATTAAAAGCATGTATTGCCGTTTTAAGTAAGTAAATTATTTATATAAATTATGAAACAAGCGTCATTAATTTTAGTAGCTTTTTTAGTAAGCTTTCAGTTTTCCTTTTCGCAAGAATCCATAAATCAATTTGACCAAAATGGAAAACGCCATGGTAAGTGGAAAAAATACTATCCCGGTACCAAGCAACTTCGGTATGAAGGACAATTCAACCATGGAGTAGAGACAGGTACGTTTCAGTTTTATTGTGAAGATTGTAAAAATCAGCCCATGGCTATTAAGGAGTTTTCATCAGACGGTAAAACCGCCAATGTAAAATACTTTACAATAGAAGGAAAATTGGTTAGTGAAGGAAAAATGGAAGGAAAAAATAGAATAGGAGAGTGGGTGTATTTTCATAAAGGATCTAATGAAGTCATGACCCGTGAACATTATACTAACGGAGCGTTACACGGTGTTAAAACTACCTTTTACCCTAATGGAAATAAAACCGAAGAAACCCATTACCAAAACGGAATGAAACAAGGTGATAATATATATTATTCTCCTGAAGGTGTGATGCTTAAAAAACTTCAGTATAAAGATGATAAACTACAAGGACCAGCCACGTATTATGATGCCAACGGAAATATTACAATAAAAGGATATTATAAAAATGGAAAAAAGGATGGAGTTTGGGAATATTACAAAGACGGTCAAATACAAACTACCGAAACATTCCCAAAAAAAGAAAACCGAAACTAAAGCTTCATCTTTATAAACTAATTTAGGTATAAATTTTGTTATCCTACCTATAAGATACTTAAATAGTCAAACCAAATTGACCATCTTTAAAATAGTATCTTTGCATTTGCAAAAGAATTGAATAAAAAGTGGAAAATAATACCCAAAAACGTGTTGTTGTAGGATTAAGTGGCGGCGTAGACTCTAGCGTAGCAGCTTATCTTTTAAAAGAACAAGGATATGAAGTTATCGGTCTTTTTATGAAAAATTGGCATGATGATTCGGTGACTATTTCAAATGAATGTCCTTGGCTTGAAGATAGTAATGATGCCATGCTAGTAGCGCAAAAACTAGGCATTCCATTTCAAACGGTAGACTTAAGTGAGGAATACAAAGAACGTATAGTTGATTATATGTTTAATGAATATGAAATGGGACGCACCCCAAACCCCGATGTTCTTTGTAACCGAGAAATTAAATTTGATGTATTTTTAAAAATCGCACTTGAACTAGGTGCAGATTATGTGGCAACCGGTCATTATTGCAGAAAAGGAACCGTTGAAAAAGATGGTACTACCACTTATCAATTACTTTCAGGTAAAGATGCAAATAAAGATCAGTCATATTTTTTATGTCAAGTTTCACAGCAACAACTGGCAAAAGCATTGTTTCCGGTAGGAGAATTATTAAAATCTGAAGTTAGAAAAATAGCTTCGGAACAAAATCTTATCACCGCAGAAAAGAAAGACTCTCAAGGTCTTTGTTTCATTGGTAAAGTTAGGCTTCCGGAGTTTTTACAACAGCAATTAAAACCAAAGGAAGGGATTATAATTGAAGTTCCTTCTGCGTTTTCAGAATATAATAAAGCTACGCCCGAGTTTACTTCCGAAGAAGAAAAGCTACAGTTTCTTTCAGAAAAGAAAACCTATACTATTAACGATGGTAATGAAGTGGGTAAACATCAAGGAGCCCATTTTTTTACTAAAGGACAGCGTAAAGGCCTAGCCGTTGGAGGAACCAAAGAACCATTATTTGTGATTGACACAGATGTAAAAGAGAATGTAATTTATACCGGTCAAGGAAAAAATCACCCCGGTTTGTATCGCCGCGGACTTTTTGTAAAAAATGAAGAAATTCATTGGGTGCGTGAAGACTTACAAATGCAAGTAGATGAAACGAAAGAAATAAAGGCAAGAATACGGTATAGACAACCTTTGGAAAAAGCAACTTTACATCAAACTATTTCAGGTCTTTATGTTATATTTGAAAAACCACAATCTGCCATTACTGAAGGTCAATTTGTTGCTTGGTACCAAGACGATGAATTATTGGGGAGTGGTGTAATTTCTTAAAGAAAAAATTATGAAAAAAATACTTTTACTCATTACAATATTAACAACACAAATAGGCATGGCTCAAGAAGATGCCCTAGTATTTTTTGAGCCAAAAGATCCGACTGTGGTATCACAAGCATTAGCAAATCCTATTTCTATATTAACCCAGGATGCTTTAGATAGAAAACAGCTTCATGGTACTCCTATTGATGAACGTGATGTACCGCTTAATGAAACGTACAAAGCCGAAGTTAACAACAGTACCGGAATAACGGTTCTTGCTAAGTCAAAATGGATGAACGCTGTTTATGTGCGTGGTTCGCAAACAAATATCAATAACCTATTAAATTTAGAATTTGTAACATCTGTAGAGTTTGCTGATAAAGATTTAAACTTTAATAAACCTGTCGGAAATGTTACGGATAAGTTTGAAGTTGAAAATCAACAACAGCGCGTAGTGTATAATTATGGAGATGCTGAAAACCAAACTGAAATGCTTTCAGTTGATTATCTTCATGAAAACGATTTTACAGGAGAAGGAATGGTTGTAGCTTTTATGGATAATGGGTATCCGGGAGTTATGACAAACCCTGCTTATGAGAATCTTAGAAACGAAGGTAGGTTATTAGGAGGATATGATTTTGTTGAACGTACAGCAAGTTATGAAGGTACCGGAAATCACGGAGCAAACACACTTAGTGATGCGGCAGCTTTTCTAGACGGTCAATTTGTTGGTACAGCTCCAGATGCTTCTTATTATTTATATGTTACTGAAGACGGAAACAGCGAAACACCTTTAGAAGAGGCCTTATGGGTTGAAGCTTTGGAACGAGCAGACAGTCTTGGAGTTGATGTGGTAAATACTTCATTAGGATATCAAGATTTTGATAATTCAAATTATGATCACACATATCAAGATTTAGATGGTCAAACTACAATAGGTGCTCGTGGTGCCAATCACGCTTTTGACAAAGGAATGCTTCTGGTAACCTCTGCCGGGAATGACGGTTTTGGTTTTACCTATGTAGGAACTCCAGGAGACTCACCGGGAATGCTAACAATTGGAGCTGTAGATTCAAATGGAAATTATGCAAGTTTTAGCTCGATAGGGCCAACTGTAGATGGACGTGTAAAACCGGATGTAATGGCTCAAGGTGAGTTTGCTGCAATTGTAGATCGTTTTGGTGATGTGACTTTCAGCAATGGTACGTCTTTTAGTTCACCTATTATGGCTGGATCGGTTGCTTCTTTTTGGCAGGTACGACCACAAACACCAAATAGTGAAATAATGCAAATTATTAGAGAGTCTGCATCTATGTATAACAATCCCTCAGATGAGATGGGCTATGGTATACCAAACTTTGAAAATGCCTATAACGCGCTTATGCAGTTAAGTATTGAAGATGAAATGCTGGAAAATAACTTTGCTATTTATCCTAACCCTGTAACTACAGACGTTAATATTTCATTCCCTAAGCAATTTTCTGATGCAACTTTTACTATTTATAATGTATTAGGTGAGCAAGTTAAGCGTGCAATTGTTTCAAAAAATAATAATAAAGTAGATGTATCTCACCTTTCTGCGGGTGTATACATTGCTACCATACAATCTCAAAACAAGAAAACTTCTTTCAAATTAATTAAGAAATAAGATTTCATGCAAAATAGAATTACCGAACTTTTTAAAATACAACACCCTTTAATACAAGCCGGAATGATATGGAACAGCGGTTGGCGCTTGGCTAGCGCTGTTAGTAATGCCGGTGGTTTAGGGATTATTGGTGCAGGCTCGATGTACCCCGAAGTACTTCTTGAACACATCCAAAAATGTAAAAAAGCTACAGATAAGCCTTTTGGTGTAAATGTTCCTATGCTATATCCCGATATTGATAAAATCATGGATATAATCATTTCTGAAGGAGTAAAAATTGTATTTACTTCAGCGGGAAACCCAAAAACATACACACCAAAACTTAAAGAACATGGCATAACTGTAGTACACGTAGTTAGCAGCGTAAAGTTTGCATTAAAATCGCAAGAAGCAGGTGTAGATGCAGTTGTAGCTGAAGGTTTTGAGGCCGGAGGTCACAACGGTAGAGATGAAACTACAACATTCACCTTAATACCAATGGTAAAAGAGCAAATTGACATTCCGTTAATTGCAGCCGGAGGTATTGCCACAGGTAGGGGTATGCTTGCGGCAATGGTTCTGGGAGCAGATGCTGTACAGGTAGGAAGTCGTTTTGTAGCTAGTGAAGAATCAAGTTCGCATCAAGCCTTCAAAAAAATGGTAGTTGATGCCAAAGAAGGAGACACCATGTTAACATTAAAAGAACTTGCTCCCGTTCGTATGTTAAAGAATAAGTTTTTTGAAGATGTAATGCAGTTGTATACAACAAATCCAAAAAAAGAAGAACTTATTGAGCTTTTAGGAAGAGCTAGAGCGAAAAAAGGAATGTTTGAAGGAGACTTGGAAGAGGGCGAACTAGAGATTGGACAAATAGCCGGATTGATACACGATATTAAACCAGCCGCACAAATTGTTGAAGAAATGATAACCGAATTTGACCAAGCAAAAAAGGCCGTTATTAATTATTAAAACGAAATACATTTGTTACTTTTGTACATCTGAAAATTAAGCCATAAAACGCTATTATGAATTTACACGAATATCAAGGAAAAGAAATATTAAACAGCTTTGGAGTAGACATCCAACGAGGAATTGTCGCACAAACTCCATCTGAAGCTGTAGAAGCTGCAAAAAAACTAACTGAAGAAACCGGAACCGGTTGGCACGTTATCAAAGCTCAAATTCACGCCGGTGGCCGTGGAAAGGGTGGCGGTGTAAAACTTGCAAAAAACCTTCAAGAGGTAGAACAACTTGCAGGAGAAATTATAGGTATGAACCTTGTAACTCCTCAAACTAGTGCCGAAGGAAAAAAAGTAAATCAAGTTCTTGTAACAGAAGATGTGTATTATCCTGGTGACAGTGAACCAGAAGAATACTATATGAGCGTATTGCTTAACCGATCTACTGGAAAAAATATGATTATGTATTCTACCGAAGGTGGAATGGATATTGAAACAGTAGCCGAAGAAACACCTCATTTAATCTTTAACGAAGAAGTAGATCCAGCATTAGGCTTATTGCCTTTTCAAGCACGTCGTATTGCTTTTAATCTAGGACTGAGCGGTAAAGCTTTTAAACAAATGACAAAATTTGTTATGGCGCTTTATAAAGCTTATACAGAATCAGATTCTTCTTTATTTGAAATTAACCCGGTATTAAAAACCAGTGATGATAAAATAATCGCTGTGGATGCAAAAGTTACTCTAGACGATAACGCATTATTCCGTCATAAAGATTACGCTGAAATGCGTGATGTTCGTGAAGAAAACCCAGTTGAGGTAGAAGCACGTGACGCAGGATTAAGTTATGTAGATCTTGACGGAAACGTTGGTTGTATGGTAAATGGAGCAGGATTGGCAATGGCAACGATGGACCTTATTAAGCAAGCCGGTGGAGAACCTGCAAACTTTTTAGATGTAGGTGGTACTGCAGATGCTGAGCGTGTTGAAACAGCATTCAATTTAATCTTAAAAGATCCTTCTGTAAAAGCTATTTTAGTAAATATTTTTGGAGGTATTGTACGTTGTGACCGTGTGGCGCAAGGTATCGTTGATGCTTACAAGAATATGGGTAACATTGATGTACCAATTATTGTTAGATTACAAGGTACCAATGCAGATAAAGCTAAAGAATTAATTGACAACAGTGGCTTAGCTGTTGAAAGTGCTGTAGAATTTCAAGAAGCAGCAGATAAAGTGCATAAAGTACTTTCTTAATTACAGAAACAATTCATTTAAAAAAAAGCTCGGTAATTCCGGGCTTTTTTTATGCTTTAAGTTAAATAATTGTTAAATAATTGTTGTTTTCGTAACAGAATGGTCTTTAAAGCGGTCTATTAAATACATCAATCACTTAATCGAACCGTTATGAAAAAACTCAAAGTATTTGTTTTGGCATTATGCCTATTAATTGTTAGTTCTGTTCCGGCAACAGCTGCTGTAACAGACAAAGATCCTTCAAACATCGCTGTAAAAGAGCTTACAATTTTGCTCAAAAATCCTACTTTTATCTTAGAAGAAGACAGCTTGGTTTTAATGAAATTTATCGTCAATAGTAGTCATCAACTCGTTGTATTATCTACCGATACAGACAATTCTGCTGTTGATAATTTTATTAAAAACAGATTGAACTATAAAAAACTAAGTTGTAATCTAGAAGTAGGTAAAATCTATACGCAGCCTATACAACTTGTAAAAAAGTAATATGAAAAACATTACCTCCCGATTTTGCTGAAAAGTCGGGATTTTTTTCTAATCTATGTACGATTTAATTTTTTTAATATCTTCTTCAGAGTCAAAACTGGCTACAGCGTCTTTAATTAGATTTTCAAGTTCGTGAGTTACGTTCTTTTTATAAGCATTTTTATAAGCATCAATTTTTTCAAGATATTGAAGCATCCAGATTAATTTTTGTACAATAATTGGGTCGTGTTTGCAATAGGTGCGTAATGACGCCATTGAATTGTACAAAAGATCTTCAAACGGTATTACAGCGTTTTTTATAACAGCTTTTTCGTCATTAATAAAAATTCCGCAATCTCTCTTTTGCATTCGTAGTGCAAACAGTTCGGTCAAGTAATCAATTGCGTTAATCGCTGTTCCAGGGTCGTTAATGCCTGGAGACATTGCTTTTACAGCAATTTCAGTAATCTGCTTAAAAGCTAGAATATAATTATCTTCAACTAATTCGCCTCGAGAAAAATTTATATTAGATAAAATTTTATGTAAGGTTTCTTCATCTAGTTCTTTTTCAGATTTGAGTAACGGAACGTGTTGTAAAACAAAAAATCCTTTTGGGATGGTGATGTGAATTCTTGTTTCTTTTTCAATAGCAATTTTGATGATATTTTTATATGAAATATTTTGAAGGTAACCGCTTTCTTTTGTTGTGTATTCTTTCCATTTATCAGAAGACGGGAAGCTCTCAACTGTGGTTTTATTTTCTTCTTTTTCTTGCTTCAACAAAATTGTCAACCGTTTTTTTGATTTCTCATAAATTGAGTCTAAAATATTATTGATTTGAATGCTTTGTGAGATATTATGAATGAAGTAAATAAACATACATAAACACAAAATGGTGAGTATAATTCCTAATAGAATTGATAGTCCGGGTAGGGTATATTTTTCATCATTTGGTTCAATAGAAAATAGCGTAAAAATATTGTAGAGTATGGTAGCTAGATAGGTTCCTAAAACAACTTGATGTGTTTTATCTGATATGAGACCGGGTAATAACCTCGGTGAAAAATTACTGGAAGCTTGGCTTAAAAGAAGCATTACCATAGAAAAACTAAATACCATAACAGAAATTAAACCACCTATACAAGCGCTTAAAACTGTTAAAGCAGTATCACCATCTTCCAAAACTAATTGCGGTATGGTTTCGATTAATTTTTTTGAGACATCTTGCTTTTCAAGAGCTGCCATAACAAAGGAGAGTAAAAAACCTGCTAAGGCCAGCAATGTAGGATAAAATGCAATTTTACTTTTTACATTATTAATAAAAGCTAGCATTTTATTGTAAAGCTCTTTCATACGTTACTTTTAAAGTTGTAATTAAAAGTAATTTTTTTATTAGTGCTTCACTCTTAAAAATAAATTAATAATTGGTTTTATTGGCTATAAGTGACAATACGACATATTAAATTATCAAGAATAAGACAAAATGTCCTGTGTTTTACAATGGAACTGGATTTGCTATCTATACAGTGAAATTATAAATAAAGTATAATAAATCTAAAATATATCGTTATGAATTTAGTAAGAAGAAATAACAATTGGTTTCCGTCATTATTGGATGAACTCTTTACAGAAAATAAACTGGATGTTCCCAATTATGAAAACTTTAGCATTCCTGCCGTAAATATTCAGGAAAAAAACACGAATTTTGTAGTTCAATTAGCAGTTCCTGGGTTAAAGAAAGAAAACTTCAATATTGAAGTTGAAGATGACGTATTGAAAATTTCTGCTGAGGTTTCTTCAGAAAAAGAAGAAAAGAATACAGAAACTGAAACAAAGTTTACTCGTAAAGAGTTTAATTACAGTAGTTTCAAAAGATCATTCACATTACCGGAAAATGTAAATGTTGATGAAGTAAATGCAACGTATAAAGAAGGTGTGCTAGAAATAACATTACCTAAAAAAGAAGAAGAAAAAGCATTAAAGAGAATGGTTGAGATTTCATAATTGAAATTTAATTTGGTTAGTTAGTTGAAATGACCACGCGCTACTCAATCGGCGCGTGGTTTTTTATTTGTTATCGTTTCCTCCTTTTTCCACTAGTATGTTGTCTATTGGCTTGAGGTACATTTTTAGACTCTTCAACAGAGTCTTTCAATTCTTTTAATTCTTTTTTGGTAAGATCTCGCCATTGTCCTGTGGGTAAGTCACCCAATTCAATATTCATTATTCTTATTCTTTTGAGCGCTGTTACTTCATAGCCCAAAAATTCACACATGCGTCTTATTTGTCTATTTAATCCTTGAATAAGCACAATCCTGAAAACAAAACGACTTATTTTTTCAACCTCACATTTTTTGGTAACTGTATCTAAAATAGGAATTCCATTTCCCATTCGTTTTATAAAATCATTGGTTACAGGTCTATCAACCGTTACAATATATTCTTTTTCATGTTTATTTCCGGCGCGCAAAATTTTATTTACAATATCACCGTCATTGGTCATTAAAAGCAATCCCTCACTTGGTTTGTCAAGTCTTCCTACGTGAAAAATACGTTCTTTATGGTTTATAAAATCAACTACATTGCCTTCAACGCGCTTATCTGTTGTACAAGTAATACCTATAGGTTTATTAAGAGCAATATAGACTAGATTTTCATTTTCGGTAATTAGTTTTCCGTTTACTTTTACAATATCTTCAGGCATTACGCGGTCTCCCAAAGTAGCTACGGTGTCATTAATGGTGACTTTTCCTTCTTCAATGAGCGTATCGGCTTTTCGTCTAGAACAGTAACCACTGTCGCTTATTGCTTTGTTTATTCGAACTGAATCTGGATGGTGTGACATAGATGGCAAAGATACAAATTGTACAATCGTTAAACTTGATTTAAAAATATTGGGAGTTAATTTATTTTACTTTAAATTCAAAAAAAAACTGAAAAAACATGGCTGTCTTAGGCTCAATTATTAAAGGTGCAATTGATTTACGTGACAATTTGGTGAGTGAAGATTCACCGGTAGAAGCACAACATAAAGTATTAAAAAACTTACTCGAAAAAGCACAAAACACTGCTTTTGGAAAGTACTATGGGTTTAAACAAATATTAAATTCAGAAAATATAGAAAAAAACTTTTCAGAAACTGTTCCATATCATGATTATAACTCCATGACCCAAAATTGGTGGCATCGTGTTCATGATGGTTTTGAAGATATTACTTGGCCTGGAAAACCACAATATTTTGCTTTAAGTAGCGGTACAACCGGTAAGACTAGTAAACGCATTCCGGTTACCAAAGCAATGATTGAAGCCATACGCAATACCGGAATTAAACAAGTAGGTGCTTTGGCAAATTTTGATTTGCCTTCAGATTTTTTTGAAAGGGAAATAATGATGCTTGGAAGTTCAACCGATTTGGAAAAACGGGATGAATTTAAAGAAGGAGAAATAAGCGGTATTAGTGCTAGTAATATTCCTTTTTGGTTTAGAGGATACTATAAACCGGGTGAAGAGATTGCAAAAATAGCCGACTGGGATGAACGCGTACAAACTATAGCAGAACGCGCTAATGAATGGGATATAGGCGCTTTGAGCGGTATACCTTCTTGGATGGAATTAATGATGAAAAAAGTTATAGAACACAATGATTTAAATACCATTCACGATATTTGGCCAAATTTACAAGTGTATACAAGTGGAGGTGTAGCTTTTCAGCCCTATGAAAAAAGCTTTAATAAGTTATTGTCTCACCCTATCACTGTTATTGATACGTATTTAGCTTCAGAAGGATTTATTGCTTACCAACAAAGACCCGAAACTACTGCTATGAAATTGGTAACAGATAATGGTATTTATTTTGAATTTGTTCCTTTCGAACCTGAATACGTAAACAAAGATGGTTCAATAACACAAGATGCCCCTGTTATACCTATTTCTGAAGTAAAAAAAGATACCGATTATGTGTTGATTATGAGTTCTGTTTCAGGCGCTTGGCGCTATTTAATTGGCGACACTATCGCTTTTACCGATGTTGAAAAAGCAGAAATAATAATCACCGGAAGAACAAAGTTCTTTTTAAATGTAGTTGGCTCACAGCTTTCAGTAAATAAGATGGAAGCAGCTCTTCGCACACTAGAAGAAAAATTTGACATTGAATTACCAGAATTCACCATTGCTGCTGTAAAAATTGATAATGAATTTTATCATCATTGGTATTTAGGAACTACATCAAACGTTGATGAAGATACCTTAGCACTAGCACTTGATGAAGCATTGCAAGAAGCCAATAAAAACTATAAAGTTGCAAGAGGGAAAGCATTAAAAGGTGTAAAAGTAACACGGATTGACCCGAATGTTTTTCATGAATGGAATGCAAAAAACAAAAAGAAAGGTGGTCAAGTAAAAATGGAAAAAGTGATGGATGAAGAAAAGTTTAGCGATTGGCAGGATTTTGTTAAATCTATTCAGCAGTAAGAATTTTTTCTTCAATTTTTTCCTCATTAATCAGCTCCATTACTTCTTCAGGCGACATATAAAATGAACGAATCCGTTTTTTGTACCGTTCAGATATATTAGCTTGGTCCAGTATGTAGTTTTTGGTGCGTAAAATATAATCACCCATTCCATGGGCAATTGCAATTGTATCTGCTGTGCGTTCTACTTCTTTTATATGTCTTTTTGAAAATAAATATTTAAACCCAAAAATAAGCATACCTACATTATTGCGATCACGATAATCCATTACGTGACCCAACTCATGCCCTAACCAACCAATTATAACATCTGAAGGAATATCACTAATGGTGAAAGACTCATTTTCAATTTGAATTTCTCTGCTAATTAGTATAATATACTCTCGGTTTTCTCTTGATTTGAAAAAACTTCCCCAAGTAGGTTGCGCCTGCATAGTTGATTTTTTAATTCGGTCTTTAAACTTAAACCTAATTGCAGTATTCTTCAATTCAGGATAATACGAAAGCGCTGTTAATGCCTCTTCTTTAATAGTATCGGGGATTGATTTATTTTCTTGTGAAATAGTTTGCTTCGGAATCATTATAGCCGAAAAATACAAAAACGCCAAAAACCCTTGTGTTAATAGGCTCATAAATTAAATTTTCAAAAAGTGTTATGAATATTTAAAAACTTAATTTACAAGATAAAATTTACATTTCCTCAAGTGACTTTTGAAGTGTTTTAATCTTGTCTCGCAATTTGGCTGCCATCATAAAGTCTAACTCTTTTGCTGATTTTTCCATCGCTTTTCGCGTATCCCTTATTTTCTTTTCTATTTGTGGTTTTGTTAAGTATTCATCTTCCGGTTCTGCTGCGGCCAAGCTGTCTGCAGTTTCAAAAGTATATGCTTCTTGCTTAGATTTTGCCAAGGTATTTTCAAATGATTTTTTAATTGCTGTAGGAGTGATGTTATGTTCTTTATTATACGCAATTTGTTTTTCGCGTCTGTATTCTGTCTCATCAATCGTCTGCTGCATGCTTTTGGTAATCTTATCTGCATACATAATAGCTTTTCCATTAATGTGTCTGGCAGCACGGCCTACAGTTTGTGTAAGAGAACGGTTGCTTCGTAAAAAACCTTCTTTATCAGCATCTAAAATAGCAACTAATGAAACTTCTGGTAAATCAAGCCCTTCACGTAGTAAGTTAACACCTACCAAAACATCAAAAAGGCCTAAACGCAGATCTTGCATAATCTCAACGCGCTCTAAGGTGTCTACGTCACTATGAATATAACGACAACGTATTTGAATTCGAGTTAAGTATTTTGTTAGTTCCTCGGCCATTCGTTTTGTAAGTGTTGTGACCAAAACACGTTCATCTTTTTCAATACGTTGTTGAATTTCTTCTAATAAATCATCAATTTGATTGAGACTTGGACGAACTTCAATTGGTGGATCAAGCAATCCGGTTGGTCTAATAACCTGTTCAACATACACACCGCCACTTTTTTCAAGCTCATAATCTGCCGGAGTAGCACTTACATAAATCACTTGATTTTGAAGCGCTTCAAACTCTTCAGCTTTTAACGGTCGATTGTCCATCGCAGCTGGTAGGCGGAAACCGTACTCAACCAAGTTCTCTTTTCTACTGCGGTCACCTCCGTACATGGCTCCAACTTGCGGGATGGATACGTGACTTTCATCAACAACCATTAAGTAATCATCTGGAAAATAATCCAATAAGCAGAACGGACGCGTACCTGGCAGACGTCTATCTAGATAACGTGAGTAATTTTCAATTCCGCTGCAATAGCCTAATTCTCGAATCATTTCAAGATCAAAATTGGTACGTTCTTCCAGTCTCTTTGCTTCTAAGGGTTTTCCAATTTCTTTAAAGTAGTCAATTTGTTTTATGAGATCATCTTGAATTTCGCGAATAGCGCCTTGCAAAACGTCTGGAGAGGTTACAAACATATTGGCCGGATATATATTTAGCCGGTCATATTTTTCTAATACCTCATTGGTTTTTGGATCAAAAGCTTCAATCTCTTCAATTTCATCTCCAAAAAAATGTATTCTAAAAGCGTCATCTGCATACCCGGGATATACATCTACTGTATCTCCTTTTATTCGGAAATTTCCGTTGTGAAATTCTGCTTCAGTTCGTGCGTATAAGCTCTGTACCAAACGATGTAATAACTTGGTACGAGTGATTGTTTGTCCTTGTTTAAGACTAATAACATTTTTCTGAAACTCAACAGGGTTACCAATACCATACAAACAAGAAACCGATGCTACCACAAGTACATCACGTCGTCCTGATAATAGGGAAGAGGTAGTACTTAAGCGCAGTTTTTCAATTTCTTCATTTATGGAAAGGTCTTTTTCAATATACTGTCCGCTGCTTGGGATAAATGCTTCGGGTTGGTAGTAATCGTAATAGGAAACAAAATATTCAACCGCGTTATTGGGAAAGAAATTTTTAAATTCTGAATATAATTGCGCAGCCAGGGTTTTGTTGTGTGCCAATACCAAGGTAGGTCGTTGTACTTCTTGCACGACATTGGCAACGGTAAAGGTTTTTCCACTTCCGGTTACACCTAGGAGGGTTTGGTATTTTTCTTCAGAGTTTACTCCATTTACCAAGGATTGTATAGCTTCTGGTTGGTCTCCGGTTGGGGTAAAATCTGATACTACTTTAAATTTCATAGATTCTTTTTCAATGCCCTACAAAAATAAGTATTTAGAATCATAAAAGTTATTAAATCAACGACAGTGCTTTTTAATTGAGCAAGTAATATAATTTAAAACCAAAAGAAAAATTCATTGAAAAAAGAGAACCATCTTCTTCTCTGTACCTTTCAAAAAAACTAAATTCATCTAAAAATTCGCCTCCACTTCTTGGATTAATAATATTTGAAAAAGTATTATCTCTGTATTTTATTCCAAAACCTGCATAAGCATTAACACCAAACTTTCTTGTGATTGGTAAAAAAGCACCATATTTAAGGTGTGTTCCTATTTTTTTTCGATGGAAATCTGCACGATCAAATTGTATTCGATTATCATTTTCGAGAATATAATTATTATCGATGAGTGTCTCCTTTTGGTCTATATAAAAAAGCTCTAAAGAGATGTGTTGCTTTACTTTATTTACTGGGTTTAAAATAAAATATACTTCTGGCCGGATTTCAAATAACTGGTAATCTTCGCCAACATTTTCACCTATAGAAAAAAAGTTTATTGCTTCACTTCCATAACCAATATCTAAACCAGCACGCCATCTTTCAGAAAAACCTTTAATGTAACCCAATCTGTATCTAGGGTTATAAGGGCTAAATGGTGATAGAAGGTTAAAAGTTAGGATGGAAGGCGCTGCGTTTACTTCTTTAGCAACTTTAGGTTCAGTTTGTGATAAACATGAAAAAGCTATGAGTAAGCAAATAAGAAATAATATTCTTTTCATGCAAAATGGGGCTTTCTATATGAGTTTCTGAAAGTACTTATTTTAAAAATAAGGAAAACTTTATAAATCCCTTTTCTTTAAAATAGCATAGCTCCAATATACAAATAGAAAGGTCCATACAGAAACGATAAGCACATTTAAAAATGTAACATCGTAGCTCTTGGTAAAATTCTCCCCTAATTGCGTGGCAGCAGATTGTACAGCACCCAAGCGCGTCATAGGTTCTTTAATGAGGTTACTCATTGCTTCTAATGGAAAAAACTGCGAAACATTTTCAGCAATATTGGTTCCTTTAAAAAACTGCCATTTTAAAAGTCCGTAGACAATACTTTCTATAATCCACCATACCACTAAAAAGCCAATGGCAAATGCAGAGCGTTTAACCAAAACTCCTAAAAACAAACAGAAGGAGAAGAATCCTACTAGCTTGATAAAATATGCCAATAAGTATTCCATATCACTAAAGATGATACCTATTTCATTATAATCTGAAAAAATAAGCCCTAAAATCATTGAGACTATAAAAACAAATAGAGTAGATATAACGGCAAAACCGATTACGGTTATAAATTTTGAAAGGACAAATTCTTTTTTGCTCAAACCGTCAATTAAATTCTGTTTCAGCGTCCGGTAACTGTATTCGTTACTCATCATGGAAACAATGACAATGGCTAAAAATATTTTGAGTATAGCTGCAACATAGGTGTTAAAATGCCAAATAAAAGGAAAGTTAAATATACCTTGGTCTGCTACTCTAAAGTTTACGCTTCCGAAGCTAAACTCTATTGAAGCAATTAAGGCGATAAATGTTATTAATACAAAATAAACAATTGAAATCACCTTTGCCGAGCGATTGTATTTTAATTTTTGAAGTTCTATATTGAGAAGTCGTAACATACGGGTGGTTAGTTTAAGTTTTTAGTCAATTCAAGAAATTGTTCTTCCAGGCTTTCTTTTCGTTTTACTAAATGGGAAAGAATAATACCTTTTTCCTGTAACTGCTTGTTTAAAGTTGAAGCATCCATGGGTTCATCAAGATATGCAATTATGGTGTCGCCTTCTTCTTTAATGTTTCCAAAACCAGCGTGGTTTTTTAATTCATTTTTAAGCGCTTCCATATTATTCGCTTGCAATATAAAGAAGCCGTGGCTGGCATTCATACCATCAACGGTGCCTGTGTATAGACTTTCTCCCTTGCGAAGTATTACCACGTGTGAACAAACCTTTTCAACTTCATCGAGTAGGTGAGAAGCCAATAAAATTGTTGTACCATCAGCGGCAATTTTCTTTATGATTTCTCGTATTTGATGAATTCCTTGCGGGTCCAATCCATTTGTGGGCTCATCAAGAATTAATATTTCAGGATCGTTTAAAAGAGCAGAAGCAATGGCTAAGCGTTGTTTCATACCCAATGAAAAGGTTTTAAACTTACTGTTTTTTCGATCCAACAAGCCAACCACTTCTAGTTTTTCTTCTATTTTGGAAGCTGGAACGCCTTTAATTTTACATACCAAAGCCAAGTTTTGTACCGCTGTCATATATGGGTAAAAATTTGGGTGCTCAATAATGGCACCTACTTTTTTTAACGCATTGTGTGTAGAGTCGGTTCCGTCAAACCAGTGATATGTTCCGGTTGTTTTGTTAACTACGTTAAGCACAATACCTAAGGTGGTCGATTTTCCACTTCCGTTAGGGCCTAAAATACCGTAAACGTTTCCTTTTTCAATAGTAAACGAAAGGTTTTTTACGGCGGTAATTGGACCAAATTTTTTGGTGAGATTGTCAATTGTAAGTATGGGTTCCAAAAGAATGTTGATTTTTGGGTTAGCTATCTATACGACGAATGTACAGTAATTTTGTTACATTGCTAAAAAACAAAAGCAGCATTTTATAAGTAAATGCTGCTTTTTTTAAATTGAAAATCAATTGATTATGATTTTTCTTCTTTGTTGAAATATACTAAATAATAGTACATTTGTTTTTCTTCATCCCAGCCTTTTTCTACAAAACGTTCGGCACTATCAGGATTAATAAAATCCATCTTTATTTGAATATTGGTGTCTAAGTTTATAACGTTTTTTATCTTTTTACGAGCAGCACTCACGGCAGTATTGGCAATTGGAAAATTGGTTAAATCTTCAATTTTATACTTAGGAGCTTTTTCAGTTTTGTAATGATTAAACTCTGGAACCAAAGCGGGATTGTCAATTACTTCATTCACAAATGAACTTTCTTCAAAGTTGTCGTTTTTGGCAAAATGATTCACGGCACGGTTCATAAACATAACCTCTTGCTGTTTATCTTCTGCGGGTAATACAACGTCCTTTGCAAAATCTTGACAAAATTTTAAATATTTTTTTGTGAAGAAATTTTCATCTTCAAATGCATCAACTCCTAAAAAACGTTCCAACCAATATCGTGTGTCATAGCGGTTGCTGTCTACTGAAAGAATTTTATACCCTTCTTCTTTTTTGGTATTAAAAATCAATGCTCCTTTGTCTAGTTTTTTCAAATTAACACCTTGCTGAAGAATGGCGTCTAGTTGATCTCCTTGTTCTGCAAACTGAAGAAAATCTTGTTTAATTTCAGATTTGAAAATGCCTATACCATTTACCTTTTCATTGTCTATTTGTAAATTTTCAAGATAGGCAATATACACTTCCCCATTTTTAATATGAGGATGCATGGATTGATCAAAAAGGTGCTTTGTAATTTTTTTACTTTGCTCGTGAATGGTTTCTGGTTGTTCAAAAATTTCAGAAACAATGTTGAACAATTCGTGAAACTCCAGATCTGCCTCGTGAGTAAACTGAAAATAGTTTTCTTCTTTGTCACGAAAAGGTTTCAGAAAAAACTCTTTTAACAACGGTCTTATTTCATCATCCATTTTATAGGGTGTAGATGAAAGAAACATTCCTTCATTTCGGCTTTTATTACCTACTCTGTGAATGGATAAAGATGCAATATGGGTAGCGTATAGGTTGATCATTTTTTCAAAAATAAATTTAAAGGAGTTTGTTTTTTAACAAATTAATTCCAATTTTCATTAAAATCTAGGTTATCATAATCATCTGGATCTAGATCTAATTCATCTTCATTAGATAAGGAGTCATCTAGGTCTTCAATAATAAATTCACGCTCAGGTGCTTCAGCAGGTATTTGGCCTTCTACGTACATTAAATTTGGGTAGCTCATTCCATCTTCAGGTTCAACAATATCTGCGAGTTCAACCATAAATGTCCACATGTTTAAATAATCATACACATAGATAAGTCTAGTCTGTTCTCTCCACACAGAATCTTCTAGTCTGTTTTCGCTCATAATGCGCACAGCGCCTGGTTTGTCACCCATATCAAACAAGGCAATTTCTTCACCTTGTTCCCACTTATCATTACTTACATAGAAAGAAGCCATTTCTTGTCCTTCAAAACCAAACGCTTGTAATATTACGTTATGAAGGTCTTCTAGACTGTCTGACGCCTCAATCTCAATATCTCTAAATACATCTTCATGTGTGTCAAGTATGACTCTAAAACGGTATATCATAATTCAAAAAAATTAGACCGCAAAGGTACAAACTATTCCACGTTTCGAGTGTAGTTTGATATGGTAAATATTAAGAATTTATTCTGAATATAATCTAAACTTGTCTAGTGATAAAATCGGGTCTGTGTCGTTTCCAAGCTTGCAAAACCACGTAAAATTGATACCCAAAAAGAAGGGAAGCAATAACTAAATGCAAGGGCTGTGTAAGGAATGGAAAATCAAAATAATACATAGCGATACCTGAGGCGGTTTCAAGTAAAATTAAAAAGAAAACCATATTTATTTTTCTTAACCCATAACTATGTTTTTTATTAAAAAACCACAATGCTAGGTTAACAATAAAAATAAGAATTGAAAAAGATCTATGTATGTAGAAGTAAAGATTGGGATTGTCTAACCAAAGTGATTTTGCTTCATAACCTACTACATTTACTTGTTCATCTACAAATTGACGTACTTGAGTGCCTGTAACTACTTGTATAATTGTTAAAACCAGCGAAAATATAAGCAGATTAATAAACCCTCTTGAGACTGAAAAAGTACGTAATTTAGGTCTTGAATAGTACAATAAATACAATAAAACAGCTACAATGACTAAGGCCATTACCATATGAATAGTAATGCGAATAGGTGATAGTACAGAATATACAACCGTTGCACCTAGCCAGGCTTGAAACCCAAGTAGAAAAACGCTTAACCAAGATAATAAAGTAAGCCTTTTACTATGTTTCCATTGACCGAAAGAGAAAAGTGCCATGATTAAAACTGCAATTCCTGAAAGTGCTCCAAAAAGCCTATTGATATATTCAATCCAGGTGTGCCAAACATTAAAACTAGCATAATCGTGTTTGGTATATACATTCCAATTTTTTTCAGAAAAAGAAGTGCCGGTTGTAAAATCTTTATTTGCTACCTGAAGCGTTTCATCTTTAATAATTACTTGTCCTTTTTTAAAAGATCTATCTGGTTGCCATTCAAGTTCGGCTCTTTCTGTAGGGGGAATGTAGTAACCAAAACATTTGGGCCAATCTGGGCATCCCATACCAGAGCCGGTCATTCTTACCATTGCACCGGCAATAATGACCAAATAGACTAATACAATAGCTATTTTAACCCATTTTCTATACATTAGTTAACAGGAGTTAGGTTAATTTCTGAACCTTTTTTAATCATAAACTTTCTTGCTGCTTCATATTCATTAGGTATTTCACCTTCTAGAATAGCTTCTTTTATAGCATCTTTTATAATTCCTATTTCTCGAGAAGGTTTAATTCCAAAGGTATTCATAATTTCTTCTCCAGAAACAGGTGGTTGAAAATTTCTGATGTGATCACGCTCTTCTACTTCTTTAATTTTATCACGTACTTTCTGAAAGTTATTGTGATATTTTTTAAATTTTTTAGGATTTTTAGTGGTGATATCTGCTTCGCAAAGCGTCATTAAATCTTCTACATGATCTCCTGCATCAAAAATTAATCTTCTTACAGCACTATCAGTCACATCTGATGCCAATACAATAGGTCGCGAACTCATCAAAACCAATTTTTGAACATACTTCATTTTATCATTCAATGGCATTTTCATGCGCTTAAAAAGCTTATAAACCATTTTTGAACCAACAAACTCGTGCCCGTGAAATGTCCAACCTACTTTTTTGTCAAACTTTTTGGTAGGAGCTTTTCCTATATCGTGAAGCAACGCTGCCCATCGCAGCCAAAGATTGTCTGTAGTTTTTGAAATATTATCTACAACTTCAAGAGTGTGCCAGAAGTTGTCCTTGTGTCGTTGTCCTTCTTTTTCATCAATTCCTTCTAGAGCTACCAATTCAGGAAAAATAAAAGGGAGAAGTCCGGTTTTATGCAAAAGGGCAAATCCTTTTGAAGGAGTATCTGCTAGTAGAATTTTATTTATTTCGTCTATGATTCGTTCTTTTGAAATAATATTAATTCGCTTAGCATTATCAGTGATAGCTTGTAAAGATTGTTCTTCAATATAAAAGTCTAATTGTGTAGCAAAACGAATGGCGCGTAACATACGTAAAGGATCATCGCTGTATGTGATATCTGGATTAAGCGGAGTTTTAATCGTTTTCTTAGTAAGGTCTTTAATCCCATTGAAGGGGTCTAATAATTCACCAAAGTTTTTGTCGTTTAAGCTTAATGCCAATGCGTTAATGGTAAAATCTCTTCTATTTTGGTCATCTTCGAGCGTTCCATTTTCTACGGCTGGATTTCTACTTTCTTCAGAATATGATTCTTTTCGCGCTCCTACAAATTCAATTTCAATGCCGTTGGTTTTTAGCATAGCGGTTCCGTAGGTTTTAAAAGTTGAGACTTTTGGTTTTCCCGGAAGAAGTTTAGAAACCTCATTTGCCAATTCAATTCCGCTACCAACTGCTACTATATCAATATCTTTTGCTTCGCCACGCTTTAATATGTAATCACGCACAAAACCACCAATTACATAACTTTCAAGCTGCAAATTGGTAGCAGCTTTTGAAATTGTTTTAAAAATTGGATGTTTTATGGCGTTTGGATATGAAGGCATATTTTTTTAAAAGTTGAAAATTTAATTTCGTATCACTTTTACGGTACCGTCATTTTTCAACTTAATAATAGCAGACGGTTGCTGAGTTTTTTTTGATGTATGCAAATTTACCACATAGTCAACGCCATCCAAAATTTCGGGTGCGATGGCTTTAAAATTTAACGGCGTTTTAACACCGCTTATATTGGCTGATGTTGAAACTATGGGGCGTCGAAATTTTTTAATTAACTGCTTACAAAACGCATCTTGAACAACTCGAATGGCTAATGAATTGTCATCTGCAATTAAATTTTCGGCTACTCGAATGGGGTCGTCGTAGATGATTGTTGTGGGTTTTGCAGCATATTTTAAAATATCATAAGCTACTTCGGGTACATTTTCTACATATTCATTAAGCATTTTAAAATCGTGAACTAAACATATTAGTGATTTACTTTCATCGCGTTGTTTTAGCTTAAATACTTTTTCTATCGCTTCAGCATTGGTAGCATCACAACCAATGCCCCAAACAGTATCAGTAGGATAAAGGATAAGTCCGCCACGTTTTAAAACCGCAATTGTTTTATTTATTTCTTCTCTCATTGTTTATAAGTTGAGGTAGTTGGCCACTTTTTCATAAAAATTAGTATTAATGGTACGACACTCTTCTTTTACCCCAGAGTACGTGTGCCCTTTTTTTATATCTTCAAGGCACGTGTCAAAGGTCGTAAAAATAGGCTTATATTTAAAGTCATAAAACTTTGAAGAGTTGGGTACAACAGCTACTCTTTTTCCTAATAGCATCGTCCAATACATGGCGTGGTAACTATCTGTAATGATTGCGTTGCTTTTTCCTATAAAGGAAATTAACTCTTCAAGGTTTGTGGTGTTTGATGTTGTTGGTAATTCAGAAAAGGTGCTTGTGATATGTTCTTTTTTAACGGTGTCTTTATGAAAAATAATACCCACTTCTTGCGTTTCAGAATATTGTTTGTCAAACACCTCGTGCAGACAGCTTACACACGGAACATATTCCCCTGGCATTGATATATCGCGTGTTCCCGCTAGGCCAAAAGTATTTACATCAATATTGTAGCTAGTGATGTTTCCGTAATGTTTTGCAGATTTTGCATTGTGCCCTACACCCCATAAAACTGTTTTTTTGGAACCTGAGGCTAGTTTCTCAAATAATTTCATTTGTAATTTAAAACCACCCCGATTTAATAATCCGCCACCACCTATTATCAATGAATTATCACTTATTTGTTTAGTAAAGTTTTCGGTCACACTTTTATCTTGACTTTTATTATCAAATATATCAAGGTGTTTGCCTTTTAATGTATCAAAATAGTGATGTGGAGCACAGTAATAGTCACCTATGTTTTTTGTGTCAACTCTATGGATGTTAACAACATCATTGTTGTGTTGTTCTCTTGAAAGAATTGCTTTTACGGTTTTTCTACGTGTTTTTTTTCTTTGTAAAGAAGCAATGAGTTTGTTAATTACCATATCATTTTGAAATTATAGATTGATATACTTGAGCATATTGTTGAGCCGCGGCATCCCAGTTAAAGTGGTTCGCTCGTTCAATAGATTTTTTCTGAAGCTCTTCCTTGTGTTCAGAAAAATGTTGCATTCCTTTATTAAATACTTGTGCCATATATTCAGGATTGTAATGATCCCAATAATAAGCAATTTTTCCACCTATTTCTGGCAGCGAGGTGTTATTTGAAGTAAAAACGGGTTTTCCAAAAAGCATTGCCTCAATCACAGGTAATCCAAAACCCTCTCTCAAAGAAGGAAATACAAAAGCATCACACTTTTTGTAATAGTATTTTTTTTGATTTTCTGAAATATTACCAATTAAAAATATACGATCTTTAACACCAAGCTTTTCAGCTTCTTCCATTAGCTCATGAGCAGTTTCTGTTGTGTTTTTACCACCTATGATCAATTGAAAATCTTTCAGCATAGGAAGCATTCTCACTAATGAAATGAAATTTTTTCGAGCTGTAATTTGACCTATTGAAAATAAAAATGGCTTTTGCGGAACCAATGGAGGCTCAAAATTATCAGGTAAATTTACGTTTGTCAACGGGTTTCCATTGTAAATTACATGTTCAGGTACGTTTGGAACGTTAAAATATTGATGTGTAGATTGTTTAGCAAATTCTGAAATATAAGTAATTGCCGTGCTTCTATTTAGTTTATTTTGAAACCTTTGGTGAACCTTTTCATGTAAATAACTATCCGGGTTTTTAATATGAGTAATGTTATGAACTGTCAATAAATAGGGAATATCGTGGTAAGGTTCAATTTTTATATTTTGATTAAGCGAGTGCCATAAATCATATTTTTTTCTAATTCTAAATGGCGCATACCTGCGTAATGAAAAACTTTTTTTATAATTGAAAGAGGCTCCAAACTCTTTTTTAAGCCAATCAATATCTTTTCCGTGTAATACAATTTTATAATCTGGATGTTCTATCTTTGCTAAGGCTTTGATTAAATGGTAGTTAAATTGACCAAAGCCAAAATATAAGTTTTTAATATTATGTGATTCTAAAAAAACAGTTTTCATATAAAAATTACCTATACCAAAGGTACTTTAATTATGTGTGGGAGGCAAAAACAACTCACAAGATAAATTGTAGTTTTCTTCTTTTTCAAGTTGTATCTTTGACGGATGAAAATGTTTTTTTCAGAAAAATATAAGCCTCAAAAAAAATCTATTTTAGAAATACTTGATTCTTTTGAAAATCAAGGCGAAAACCTAGGTCGTGGCGATAGAAATGTGATCAAAATCTTTCCGTTAAACAATGAGAAGATTAATATAAAGTCATTTAAAGTACCCAACTTTATAAATAAAGTGGTGTATAATTTTTTCAGAAAATCAAAGGCTGCTCGCTCTTTTGAACATGCTACTTACCTAATTAAACAAGGAATAGGCACGCCTTACCCAATTGCTTACTTAGAAGAAGAAAACCCTTTGTTTTTCGGGAAAAGCTATTATATAAGTGAACAACTTGATGCAGATTGTACGTTTAGAGCTTTAATTGAAAACCCCAATTATCCTGATAGAGAACAAATATTAAGAGAATTTACAGCTTTCACTCATATGCTTCACGAAAACAGAATACTGTTTAAAGATCATTCTCCGGGAAACACATTAATTAAAAAAGAAGGAAATCAATTTAATTTTTACTTGGTTGATTTAAACAGAATGGAGTTTAAGTCACTATCATTTGAGGAACGTATTAAAAACTATTCACGCCTTACATCAAAAAAAGAAATGGTCGCCATAATGAGTGATGAGTATGCAAAAATCACTGGGCAACCATATGATAAGGTCTTCACTTTAATGTGGGGATTGACTTCAAAATTTCAGAAGAAATTTTACCGTAAAAAGCGACTAAAACAAAAATTGAAGTTCAAATAATTACGACTTTCTATTAAAAATCTTATTGATTTTATATTTTCTGAAAAGGGATAAGTTTCTTTTTTCAGGAACCCCGTTTTCTTCAATAAATTTTTCGATAGTATCGATCATTCGTTCAGAAGATCTTCCATCGTTATAAGGATGGTATTCTGCAATTACTTCTGCGCGTTGTTTGGCAAAAGGGTCTTTTGTTAGATTTTTATATACTGCTTCTGTTACCTTTCCTTGCTCAGTATAATTATCCCATTGAATGGTTTTATTAATATTTCCGAAGGTGATAACGGGTTTGTCTAACAATAAAAATTCATAAATTACAGATGAGGTATCACTTATCAATACGTCTGCAAGCATAAATTGTTCTATAATATTTCGACCTTCTTTAAAATAGATGTTTTCATATTTTGAAGCTAAGTTTTTGTAGGCTTCAATATATTTTTCATCCATTAAATCGTGAAATTTTATGTTAATTACGTATTTACCTTGCTTAGCCAATTGTTCTATTTCAGGTTCTAAAACCCCTGCAGAAGTTAAAGAAGGTGAGAAGGTAGGGGCGTAGAGTAAAACGTGACTTGCTTCGTGTTTTTGAAGCAATTTTTTTCTTTCTAAAATAATCTCTTGCTTATTTTGAGCATAGGCATCAAGCTTGGACCAACCGGTTTCTATCACATCAAAATTTTTAAAACGTGCTTTCAGCTTATTAAAACCTCTAGTAAAAAAAGGTCCCTGCGTTAAATACAAATCAAAATAATGCCTAATGTGAAAATGTCCCTTTTTTTCACCTGCCAGTCCGTGAAAAATTTGAACTTTAAGTCCGCGTAGGTAGTGAGGTACTTCATTTCCGGGAGCAATGATAACGTCACTTTTATAAGACTCTAGTTCTGCTATACTTTGGGTTACTGGTTCATTTTTGAAAGGAAAAAGAGCTTCAAGCTTTGGAACAATAAACCAAATGTAGGTATGTCCTCGAGTTTTTAAAACCTCTTTAATAGGTTTCATAATCTCAAAAGAATACGCATTTTGACAGAACAAAATAAATTTCATAAGCTATAGAAACTTGTTCACATTTTCTAAATCTTCTTGAAAATCAATTTCCATACAATTAAAAGCCGAAATATCGACAGCTTTTACTTTGGCATTATCTTTTTCAATAAGCAATTCTAGACCGCGTTCAAAATAGTCATTGTTATCACATTCTTCAAGCCTTTCAATATACTGTGTAAGGTTGTTTTTTGAAATGAAATTAACTCCAACAGCTTCGCCTAGGCCGTTTTTTACTTCTTTTGAAAGTTGATTTACAAAACCATCTTTTAAGGTGTATTTCACCTCTTCATCACCCACAGAATTAGTGTTTACGGCTACAAACGAAATGTCTTTATCAATATGAGGTTGCAGATTATCTAGTAATTTTTCATCAAAAACAACATCACCATTAAACCATAAAACACTTTCTCCTTTACATTTTTTTAAAGCTCTTACTAGACTTTTTGCAGTATTGGTTTGGTCAAAATAAGGGTTGTAAATATAAGCCAACTGCGGAAAGTTTTCCATAATACTATTCTTTTTAAAACCCACAACTACATACACGTCGTGTTGACAAAAGTAGTTGTCAATGTTTTCAATCATCATTTGCATGATGCTTTTACCATTTTTAAGAGGTGTTAATGGCTTTGGGAAAGGGTTTCCTAGTCTTGAGCCAATTCCGGCAGCAAGTATTACAATTTTCATGTATTGGTTGGTTTATTTTTAATGAGTTGTTTTAGTTTTAAATACTTTAAAAAAGTTGTGTAAGCGCTAAAGGTACAAATTATTAATCCGTTAAATCCGTCCAGAAAACCAAGTCGTAAAAAGTACGCTTTAAAAAAGGTCCAAGATGGTTTTACTAAAATATCAAAGAGCCCAGATTTTCTTCCAAGTTTATAATATTCTTTTGCAGAAATAGAAGAAAACTTATGAACCTTTAAGCTGTGTTCTGCATATGTTTTATGTACCCAATGCAGGATGCTTCCGTTTAATTTTCCAGTTTTTGAATTGGGCTGCATTTGTATGGTGTCGTGAGGGTTTATGCCTCCCCATCGAGCTTTGTTGCGGTCAAAAACTCGAAGTTTTCTATCTGGATACCAGTCTGAATGATAGATCCATTGTCCGCAATAATTATTGAACCGTTTTACATAATAACCGTCTTTAACCCAATTATTTTTTAAACGTAGTATAGCAGCCTGTAATTCTTTATTTAAAGCTTCATCTGCATCTAGTGAGATGACTTTTTCATACTTTGCAGCATCAATTGCAGCATTTTTTTGTTGAATATGTCCTTCAAATTTCTGCTGAAGGAAACGTACCGGATATTGTTTGCAAATTTCTTCTGTTTTATCTGTGCTGAAAGAATCTAAAACAACAATATCATCTGCCACGGGAAGCAACGACTCTATACATCTTGCAATATTTCGTTCTTCATTAAGAGTGATAATAGTTGCAGAAAATCGTTTTGAGCTTGGGTATAGGTTTTCACCGGTTAAAAACTCATGAAGCTTAGGGATGATAAGCTCGGGTTTAAAAAGCTGATAATTTGCCGCTGCTTTTTGTCGAGCATGCTTTTTATTTGAAAAAACTGGATTGTAATCTACAAAATCATAAAGATGAACAGAGGTGTTATTATTTCGGTCTTCAAAAATATTCCAGGCTTCTTTTTTAATCCAAGGACAGAAAATTGAAAAGGTTTTTATCCCAATAGCCTTTGCCATATTTACGGCACCGCCTTCATTTCCTATTAAAGCTTCACAGTGATATGTGAGCGCCATAAACTCTCGAAGGCTTTTTCCGTACAGGTCTAAAACAATCTTTTTTTGTGTTTTTGAATTACATAATTTAAAAAGCGATTCTATTTGAGGTTTTTGACTTGGAATGTAATTGAAAAGCAATTTGCAATCTGTTTTTTCAACTATATAGTCTAAAAGCTCTGCAAGATAGGGTAACGGGTAGGTTTTAAATTCATTACTACCCAATGCGCTTATCATAAAAACCTTTTCTGTAGGACTTATTCCGTAGTGCTGCAATGTTTTTTTTGCATTGGCAATTTCAGCTTCAGTAAGATAAATTTTTGGCTTACAAATATGAGTACTATTCTTAAGTATTGGCGATAACAGCATTAATCTGTTTTCAATAGCCAATCCGGCTTGGCTTAAAGACATAGTATGCCGTGAAAAAGTATGCGTATATGCAAATTGAGTATACCATTTTTTATAAGAAATGCGATACTTAGCGCCTGAACTTTTTGCAATCCAAGCGCTGCTTATTTTTGCATAGGTGTCAATTACAACATCATATTTTTCCTGCTGAACCTCTTCTCGAAGTTTTTTAAACTTACTTTTTGAAGTTTCCATCTCATTGGTAAACGGTATAATTTTATCAATGATTGGATTGTTTTCCAAAACCGGAATAGTGTGTGAATTGACTAAATAATGTAACTCAGCGTTTGGGAAATGATTTCGTAATACCTCAAATAGCACAGTAGACGTTAATACGTCTCCAATCATTTTTTGTTGTATTACAAGAACCTTCATTTACTTAAACAGCAACATTATATTCACGCAGTGCGTCGTTTAATGATGTTTTTTTATTGGTGCTTTCTTTCCTTTTTCCAATAATTAATGCACAAGGTACTTGATATTCTCCAGCCGGAAATTTCTTGGTATAACTTCCAGGAATAACTACAGAACGAGCCGGAATTAATCCTTTTGTTTCAATAGGTTTATCACCAGTAACATCAATTATTTTTGTTGAAGCAGTTAATACAACATTGGCACCCAAGACAGCTTCTTTCTCTACACGTACACCTTCTACTACAATACAGCGAGAGCCAATAAAAGCATTATCCTCAATGATTACAGGTGCTGCTTGTAAAGGTTCTAAAACTCCACCAATGCCTACACCACCACTAAGATGTACATTTTTACCAATTTGAGCACAACTTCCTACTGTTGCCCAAGTATCTACCATAGTCCCCTCATCTACATAAGCGCCAATATTTACATAACTAGGCATCATTATAACGCCTTTTGAAACATAAGCACCGTGTCTTGCAACAGCGTGCGGAACTACACGAACACCTTTTTCTTTATATCCACTTTTTAAAGGAATTTTATCGTGGTATTCAAAAATACCGGCTTCCATCGTTTCCATTTTCTGAATTGGGAAGTATAAAACCACTGCTTTTTTTACCCATTCATTTACTTGCCAGCCGTCTTCTGTTGGCTCTGCACAGCGTAGTTTACCTTCATCACATAATTTTACAACCTCTCTAATGGCATGTATTGTTTCATCGTCTTGAAGCAAAGAACGATCGTCCCAAGCTTTCTCAATAATTTGTTGTAATTGGCTCATAGTTCAATTAAAATTTAGACACAAAGATAAAAGTCCGTTTTAATTAACTTCCCTTTTTTGGCATACTATTTTACAAACCCGTATTTTTGCACTCTTATGGGACGCATTTTAGCCATAGATTACGGTACAAAACGCACCGGGATTGCTATAACTGACGAGTTACAGTTAATAGCCTCTGGGTTGACGACTGTGCCAACAAAAGAACTACTTGATTTTTTAAAAAAATACATCAAATCTGAAACAGTCGATTTGATATTAATTGGCGAACCTACCCAAAAGGACGGAACGGCAAGTAGTGTAGAAGTTCATATTAAAGAATTTATAAAATCTTTTTCTGAAACATTTCCGAAGATAGAAATTAAAAGAGTAGATGAACGTTATACCAGTAAAATGGCTTTTCAAACCATGATTGACAGTGGGTTAAAGAAAAAACAACGTAGAAATAAAGCGCTTATTGATGAAATAAGTGCAACCATAATTTTACAAGAATACTTATACAACAAATAGATTTAAATAGATACGAATGATTTTACCAATTGTAGCTTACGGAGACCCCGTTTTACGAAAAGAAGCCAAAGAAATTGATGCAGATTATCCAAAGCTAAACGAACTGCTTGAAAACATGTATGAAACCATGTATGCCGCACGAGGAGTTGGTCTGGCAGCCCCTCAAATAGGTCTTCCCATTCGTATTTTTATTGTTGATGCATCACCATTTGCAGATGATGAAGAGTTAACCAAAGAAGAGCAAAAAGAATTGGAAGGGTTTAAAAAAACATTTATTAATGCTCGTATACTTGAAGAGCACGGAGATGAGTGGGCATTTAATGAAGGCTGTTTAAGCATTCCTGAAGTTAGAGAAGATGTATTTCGTCAACCAGAAATAGTTATTGAGTATGAAGATGAAAATTTCAAAACTCATAAGGAAACCATTACAGGAATAGCAGCCCGTATTGTGCAGCATGAGTACGATCATATTGAAGGTATTCTATTTACAGATAAGCTTTCACCACTTAAAAAACGACTTATTAAAAGTAAGTTGAATAAGATTTCTACCGGAAAAATTAATATAGATTATAGAATGCGTTTCCCAAAAGCAAAAAAGAAACGTTAATAGCATTGCAAAGAAGTTTGAAACCGTGCATATTTGCACCTTTCAAAAATTGAAAAAATAGTTTATGAGTTTAGAAAAAATATTATCTATTTCAGGAAAACCGGGATTGTATAAGTTAAAAACACAAACCCGTAGTGGTTTTTTAGCCGAGTCATTAATTGACGGAAAAAAAATTAACGTAAGTGGTCGTCACAATGTAAGTTTATTAAGCGAGATTGCCATATACACACTTACTGAAGAAGTACCTATTAGAGAAGTGTTTGCAAAAATTTCTGAAAAGGAAAATGGAGGTGAAGCAATAAGCCATAAAGAGCCAAAAATTAAACTAGAAGAATACTTTTTTGAGGTATTACCAGATTATGATGAAGATCGTGTATATCCAGGTGATATTAAAAAAGTAATACAATGGTACAATTTGCTTCATAAAAACGGTATTACAGATTTCTCTGAAGCCGATGCATCTAAAGAAGAAGCAATTTCAGAAGAAGAATAAAACATACAACTTTTCAATAAAAAAAACCTGTATTACTTACTAATACAGGTTTTTTTTGTGAGTATTATTTCATTCGTTTATATTTTTTTACAGAACCTATTCTTAAAATTGTAAAGCCTATCACAGCCGAAACTAAAGAACCTAATAAAATTCCCGTTTTTGCAGAATCTATATAACTCGGACTATTGTTAAAGGCTAGACTGGCTACAAAAATAGACATGGTAAAACCAATTCCAGCTAAAAACGAAACTCCAATAATGTGTTTTGTTGTAATGTCACTCGGTATAGTTATTAATTTAATTTTTTGAGCAAACAAAACAATAGTGGTAACACCAATACTATTACCCAGAACTAAAGAAGCGGCTATAATAGTCATTAATGTAGTGTCTAAAGGAACATCACTATTAAGAGCAACTCCTGCATTGGCAAATGCAAAAACTGGGATAATAAGGTAAGCAACCCAACCGTGCAGTGAGTGTTCTAGATGTTGTAATGGACTTTGAAATTTTCCGGTCCAATCTTCTAGGTCATCAATAGTTTGTATTTGCTCATTTGACAATATAGGCTTATCTATCACTTCAGCTTTTTTAATGTTACTGGTAATATCAACAAGAATATCAATAAAATCGGTTGTGTAAATTTTTTGTCTTACAGGAATAGAAAAAGCTAGTAATATTCCAGCGATTGTAGGATGAATTCCAGCCTTTAAAAAAAGAGTCCAAATAACTACACCAAAAATAAAAAGTAAAAACTTTGAGTAATATCCTCTAAAAGAAATAAAATATAGAACAGCCAATAGGCCTAAAGCAATCCCTAGCAAACCTAGCTTTAAACTTCCGCTATAAAAAACAGCAATAACCATCACAGCTCCTATATCATCAACTATTGCAAACGCTGTTAAAAATACTTTTAAACTTAACGGAACTCTATTGCCCAATAATTTTAAAACTGCTAATGCAAAGGCAATATCAGTTGCCATTGGGATAGCCCAACCTTCTAGCGTAGCTGGGTTTTGGTTAAGAAGAACAAAAATAAGCACGGGAACGGTCATACCTCCTATAGCGCCAAAGAGAGGAAATGCAACTTTTTTAACGCTATTCAATTCACCAATTAAAAATTCCCTTTTAATTTCTAAACCAATTAAAAAGAAAAAGACCGCCATTAAGCCATCATTAATCCATAAAATAAGAGGTTTATTTAATTCAAAATCCTGAATAGAAATACCAATTTTATATTGCCAGATTGATTGGTACAAATCTCCATAAGGTGAATTAGCCCAAATTAAAGCAACAATTGTAGCAGCAAGTAATAAAATACCACTTAACGCTTCAATTTGAATAAACTTTTTAAAAGGAGTAATAATTTTTTCTCGAATCATAGAGGGGTTTTAAAATAGAATAGTACAATTTTTCTTAATACATAAAGCTGTTAAGAACCATCAAAAATACAATCTTTAAATTAATTTATTTCAGAATACTTATTAAGATAAGATATAGATTTCCACTAGTTTTGCAACAAACAAATTGCATTATGAACTCTAGAAAAGACCAATTACAAGCTTTTGATCGCTTATTAACGATTATGGATGAATTGCGTGAGCAATGCCCGTGGGATAAAAAGCAAACCATGCAAAGCTTACGTCATTTGACCATAGAAGAAACCTATGAACTTGGCGATGCGATTCTAGATAATGATCTTGATGAAGTAAAAGGAGAGTTAGGCGATCTATTACTGCATATTGTATTTTATGCAAAAATAGGAAGTGAAACCAATGATTTTGATATAGCAGATGTGTTACATCAAATTTGCGAAAAATTGATTTCTCGTCATCCACATATCTACGGTGATGTTGATGTTGCTAATGAAGAAGAAGTAAAACAAAACTGGGAAAACTTAAAGCTGAAAGAAGGTAAAAAGAGTGTGTTACAAGGTGTTCCAAAGTCATTACCGGCCCTAGTTAAAGCCAATAGAATTCAAGATAAAGTAGCCGGTGTAGGTTTTGATTGGGAGCAGCCTGAGCAGGTCTTTGAAAAACTGAAAGAAGAGCTTGAAGAATTACAACACGAAGTGACCGAAAATAATACCGATAAAATTGAAGCCGAATTTGGTGATGTTCTTTTTTCAATGATTAATTATGCGAGATTTTTAAAAGTAAATCCCGAAAATGCCTTAGAACGAACCAATAAAAAGTTCATTAACCGTTTTCAGTATTTGGAAAGTAAAGCAAAAGAAAAAGGAATCGCTTTAAAAGAAATGACTCTAGAAGAAATGGATGTTTTTTGGGAAGAAGCCAAACGTTTGTAGGTTAAGTAGAAAAAACAATCAATCTATCTTTGATTTCAACACTAGAATAATCAAACTTTTTTTGAATCCAATTTAAAGTTCTTTCGGTATAAAAAACTACGTGCGTAACATCGTTTTTATAATACCAATTTTCAAAATTTATGCTAGAATCATAAATGCTCGTCATACAATAAAGCTTCCCGTTAGGCTTTAATAGCTTTTTAAAGAGAGAAAATTCTTCATTAGGGGAGTGAAAATGTTCAATCACTTCACAACAAAAAATATAATCATACCGAGTATTTAAAGCAGCTTCGTTTGGATAAAAAAATGCATCATATAGCGTAACAGAAAAACCTTTTTCTGAAAGTAACTTACTAACCACAGGACCTGTCCCTGCGCCAAAATCTAAACCCTTACTTTCTTTTGAAAAATCCCTCTCAATAGCTTTTACAATTGGCGATACAAATTCTTGATAACCATTATCGCTAGGATTATTGTTATGATATAAATAGCGTTCTTTCTCTTCACTAAGTGATGGGAAATCTTGTGCGCTTTTAGACAATAAAGAACAAACGCCACATTTATAGAATGTGGCGTTATCGTTAATGTAAAAGGGTTTATCTATGTTGCTATGACAAAGTGGGCAAGAGGCCATATTATGCGTCCCTAACCGATTTAATTTTAGAAAGTTTAGCTTTCCAAACTTCTAGTTGTTCTTTGTGTTTTGCAATATTTTTGTGTACTTCTTTAACCAATGGATTATCGTCTTCTACGTTTTTAAAGAAACTTAAATTATTTTCAAGTTGTCTTATTTCATCTTTTGTTTCGTTTATTTTTTTCGAAATAAAGAAATGCTCATTTTTCAACTTTCGTTCATCTTCACGATTGGTAAGTGTGTTAAGCTTATTTTCAAACTTGATAAGCTCTGCATCTTTTTTACTTACGTCTAGTTGCTGAAATAGCCCGTCTAACGTTTTATTGAATTTTTGTTCAATGTTACGTTTTTTATAGGGTACGCGACCAATTTTTTTCCATTCGTTAATTTTATTTTTTATAGTCTTAAGGTCTTCTTTGTGGTCGCCACTCAACTCAAGTTTTTCCATACTTTCAAGCAGCGCTTCCTTTTGACTGAAATGTTCTTTCTCTTCTTCCTTTTCTTCATCTTTCTGCGCATGTAACCTGTCAAAATAATGATTACAAGCAGCTTTAAATTGCTTCCAAACTTTATCGCTGTGTTTTCTAGGTACGTGACCTATCTTTTTCCAATCAGATTGAATCTTTTTCATTAAAGGAGTAGTCGCTTCTAGATCGTCACTATCCTTATTGTCTTCGGCTATTTTTACCAGCTCTCGTTTCTTTTCAAGATTAACGTATTGTTCTTTTTTCTGGTTTTTATAAAATGCATTTTTTGTTCGGTTAAAGGTGCGAGTAGCTTCTTTAAAAGCATTCCAGATACCTTTGTTTAAAGCTCTTGGTACTTTTCCTGCTGCAAAATAGGCGTCTCGCAATTCTTGTACTTTTTTAATAGCATTTTGCCAAGCGTGATGGTTTGATTTTGTGTTTTGGGTCAATTGATTTATTTGACTTATCAACTCTTTCTTCACCTCATAATTGGCTTCATATTCTTTTTCTTGCTCTTCAAGAAATGCGTGTCGTTTATCATGAATTACTTTTGTAGCTTCACTAAACTTTTCCCAAACTTCTTCTCTATATTCTTTGGCAACAGGACCTACATCTTCTTTCCACATTTTATGAAGCATTTGTAGCTCTCTGAAAGCTTTATTGGTGTTTTCTTCTTGAGCAAGTTCTTCGGCTCTACTAATTAACTTCAGCTTTTGTTCCAGGTTATGTTTAAAATCCATATCCCGAAACTCCCTGTTTAAATGAAGAAAATCATAAAAGTTTTCTACGTGATGGTGGTAATTATTCCAAACTAGGTTGTATTTATCTCGTGGAATTGGCCCCGCTTCATGCCAACGTGTTTGAATGTCTTTGAAGTGGTTGTAGGTTTTACCCATGCTTTCTTCAGCATTTAATAGTCCTTTCAACTCTTCAATTAACTCTTGTCTTTTTGCAAGATTTGCGTTTAAATCTTTTTTTAGGTTTTTATAGTAGTTGTTTCGCTTTTCTTTGTAGTCAAAGTAGAGCGAGTTAAATTCCTTTTTTAAAGGAGTAGAGTAGTGAAAGTCAATAATATTTCCGCCTTCGGCTAAAAATTCTTCTTTCTTTTGTTCTAAAACATCATTGAATTTTGAATTAAATTCTGAACGAATCTCTTCAATATCATTTTTAATATTTTGAACGGGCTTGTTGTCAAGCAGGTTTTTAAACTCACGAATCAATTCTTTTTCTGAAAGCTCGCTATAGTCCTTACTTTCATCATCATCGTCGTCTTTTTCTTCATCGTCTGAAGAAGCTACCTCTTCCTCATCATCTTGGTTTTCATCTTCTGAATCTGCTTCAGCTTTTGCCTCTTTTTCTTTAGATGCGTTTTCTGCGCTTACTTTTTCTTCAGGAGTTTCTTCCTTTTCAGCTTCGTCTACTAAGGCTTTTTCCAAAACTTCAGCATCTTCTTTCGTTTCTTGTTTTTCAACAGTTTTTTCTTCTGAAGGTGTATCTACAGATTTAGTTTCTGAAACTGGTTTTTTTACTTCTTCTTTTTCCGTTTTTTCGTCAGACATATCTTTCAATGTTTAGGTTCATGATTCCTCGGTTGTCAAGATACTAACAACTGAGCAAACTGCAAAGACAGAGGCTTTATTTTGAACGGATATAAACGAATTTTATGATCGCCAGATTTTCCAAGCTTTCTTTGCTTGATGCTCTAGCATTTTAAGGCCGTTGCTCGTTTTGGCTCCTTGAGCGCGACCTAGCTTTAAAAATTCGGTTTGTGAAGGATTATAAATCAAGTCAAAAAGAAGGTGGTCTTTCGAGATAAATTGGTACGGAATAGTGGGACAAGCAGATATATTTGGTGATGTACCTAATGGGGTACAATTAATGATTAAACAGTGGTCTTCAATAATTTGTTTGTTCAGGCTTGAATAGGTAATGGTGGATTCTGTCTTTTTTCTAGAAACAACTTGGTACCTGAACCCCATGGTTTTTAAAACGTACTTAATTGCTTTTGAGGCTCCGCCAGTACCCAGTATTAATGCAGATTTGTCTTTTAAAGGTAGAAAATTGGCAAGAGCTTTTGCAAAGCCATAATGATCTGTATTATAGCCTTTTAAGCTACCGTCATTTTGAAATTTTATGGTGTTTATAGCTCCTATTTCTTGTGCTTCTTTATCAATACGATCTAAAAAAGGAATAATTGCTTCTTTATAAGGAATGGTGACGTTAAGACCTTTTAAATCTGGATTTTCAGAAATGATTTTGGGAAATTGATCAATAGATTCAATATCAAAATTGTGGTACGTATCTTGCCGATTTTCTTTTTCAAATTTTATAGAAAAGAATGTTTTTGAAAATGAGTAAGCAATGTCTTTACCTACAAGCCCATATTTAGCCATTGTTATTGAGTCTTATTTTTTGATACCAATCTAAACTTAACACAATCAATATGCCCACGAAAATAAAGAAAATAGCCCAAAGGGTATCGAACGAAAATTCTGATGGCCAATACCGGTCATATCCGGTAATGATTTCTCTATCATTAGCATCAAATTTTATATTTCCGAAGGCATCAAGTGCATATATTTTTTCTTTCCAAGGCCATACTACGCCCAGCGAGCCAGAAATAAACCCAATAATTACGGCATAGGTTGCTTTTTTAAACCGTTTTAATACGTAAGCTAGTAAATGTGATAAAGAGACCAATCCTACTAACGAGCCCGACGCAAAAGAGGCTAAAACTTTTAATAACTTTATACGTTCTGAATCACCGGTAAAACTGAAATCAAACTGAGCTAGATCTATAAAAGTATCATATAAAGCATTTACAGAGTCTACGAGTAATAAAACATAATTTCCTAAAAGAATTAATATAAATGAACCGGAAAGACCCGGTAATGTCATTCCTGAAACTCCAATAATGCCACAGAAAAATACAAATATAAGGTTGCTGTTTTCTTTGGCGGGTTCTAGAAAGCTTATAGCTACACCGGCAATAATACCGCATAAGAGATAGGCAATGTATTTTCTGTTCCAATCACCAAAATCTTTGGCAATGTAATAAATTGAACCTATTATCATACCAAAAAAGGTACTCCACACAAACAGTTCATAATTTAATAAAAGAAAGTCTAATATTTTTGAAACGCTAAAGTAGCTAATGATCATCCCTAATATAAGTAGACCTAAAAAGCGACCATTTATATATTGAAAAAAACTTTTAAAACGACCGTCAAGAAGAAGACCAGCGGCTTTTCTATTTATTTTTTGAAGGGAATAAATAAATTCTTCATAAAACCCTGCGACAAATGCAACGACACCTCCCGAAACCCCGGGAACTTTGTTGGCAGCTCCCATGGCAAGACCTTTTAATACAAGCCAAACTTTATCATTAAAGGATCTTTCTTCGTGCATGCATTAGTTACTTTTTGAAACAGCTACTCGTTCTAAAATAAAGATACTTAGAAAGCCTAAGACCATAAAAAGAACGGCCAAAAATATTTGAGGTTCGTCTGGATATTGTGTGGGCAAAATGCTTTTTTCAATAAACGGAACTTTCTCTCCGTGAGAGTTACTTCTATAGGATAGTACTTCTTTCCAAGGCCATATTTTGTTTAACGCACCAATCATAAACCCAGTTAATACTGCTAGAGTCAAGTTTTTATAATGTTTAAACATCCAGTTTAATACCTTCGAAAATACTTTTAATCCCACAACGGCACCTACTAGAAAGATTAAAATTTTAAGTACAGCATCAGATATTACTTTCCAATTCATCGTTGAAAGTCCTTCCCCTAGTTGTGATAATGTACCGATAATAGCTGTATAAGCTCCTAGTAATAATAAGATGAAAGCACCGCTTATTCCTGGTAATATCATAGCGATGATAGCTACAAATCCTGCAAAAAATAAAAACCAATTACTTTCAACGGTTCCAAGAGGTTCGGCAAGGGTTATAAAATAAGCAAATGCTGCAGCGAGAATCAATGCTATAATAACAGCTACATTCCATCTAGTAACTTGTTTTCCTACATATAAAATACTGGCGATTACCAATCCGAAAAAGAATGACCATACCAGTATAGGATGATTGGTAAGTAAAAAGGTGATCAGTTTTGCTAATGACAAAATACTGATAGCCACACCAGAAAATAAAGCCAATAAAAAAGGAAGGTTATAGGTTTTCCAAGCTGTTAAAAAGTTTTCTTTTTTCCAAAGTTTAAAAAAACCTAAATCAAGTTTATGAATGGTTTCTATTAACTCTTCATAGATACCCGATATAAAGGCGATTGTTCCTCCAGAGACTCCCGGAACCACATCTGCGGCACCCATTGCCAATCCCTTGGCAGTTATGATAAGGTATTGTATAAAATTACGTTTTGGCATAGCGATCAATTACTAAATGCCAAAAATACAGAAATTACAATGAAGGGTTTTTGTGTTTTTCGATTATTTGCTGAACGGTTGGCCTGTTATAAAAATTAGGAAATAATTCTTCGATAATAATAGTATACTCTCGGTTAAATTTTAATCCATTTTTTAAGTGATAAATAGCTTTTCGTTCTTCACTTAAAATATTATATAGTCCTGCAAAACGAAATTCTATCTCTGCGTTCTCAGGATAAAATTCAGATGCTTGCAATAAATTTTTAATGGCAGCTTCGTGTTCACCCAATTTTAATAGTAAATCACATCGAGTAAGCCAAGTGTTTAATTCATAATTGCCTAACTCAAGCGTTCTGCGGTAACCGTGTTCTGCTTCTTCAAAAAGATGTAATCTAAAATTAATACGCGCATATCGTTTCCAGTATCGTACATTCTCACTATCTATATTGATAGCTTTTTCAATGTAATACAGTGCTTTTTTATAATCTTTTTTCTTTAAATAATAATCGGTTATAGCAATCCAACCTTTATCTAACAATGCATCTTCTTCTACACATTTTGTATAAAATTGAAGTGCAAGTTCATGGTCTTGTAGTTTTTCATAACATTTTCCAATGCGTAATAATGCAAAGGAAGTAGGATCATCTAGACCAAGGGTGATTGAGTAGCTTTCTATAGCGTCTTCATACCTGTGTAGCTTTTCTAAAACTTTTCCTTTTTCTAAATAAGCTCCAATAAAACGGTCGTCACTAATTATAGCAAAATCAAATGCTGCCAATGACTTTTTAAAATCCTTTAAAATATAATATTGCTTACCTACTTGATGCCAAGCTACTTCACTGTAGGGGTTCTTATTTAAGAAATCATTTAAATAGTCTATTGCCGCTTCATGTTGCTCCAAAAAGTCAAAACAATAAATTATATTGTATAATGCCGAGTAATCTTCTTCATCATTCTCAAGACATTTCATAAAAAAGAGTTTTGCGTTTTCAAAATCTTCCAAGAAAAGGTATTCCATCCCAATAAGAGACATAACATCGTTTTCATCATTGGTGATTTCTAGTGCTTGCTCAAGTAATTGTATGGCTTTTGTATGCTCATCACGACGTGATAAGATATTTGCTTTTTGTATATAAACTTCTTGATTTGATTGTTCTAAGGTGTAAAGCTCATTTAAGAGTGCATCTGCAATGTCTAGTTCATTTTCAAAAATGTGCATTTCAATTTGAAATAATTTCAAATTGGTAGCAGATGGATGTTGTTCCAAGCCTAGCTTAGTCGCTTTTTTTGCAAGAGCGATTTTCCCATTTTCTAAATAATACTGTATGATCTCTTCAAACTCTTCAGAATCAAAAAAATAGACATCATTTGTCTTCAGCATAGATTCAAAGCGGGAAAGGGAGAAGTTGTCATGCTCGTTTGGAGGTAATTGCATACGTAACGTTTTACGGTTTCTTCTATTTTAAAGATACTAATGTAATAGGCTATTCAAGAGTTATGCCGTGTTTATTGTTAACAGCCTTATCAACAGTCAACTATAAGTTTAAAACAATGAATATCAAGTATTTAGCTTGTTTTTATTGATTTTTTATTGAATTGAGCACTTCTGTTATAATGTCACATCCTTCTTTAATTTCTTCTTCTGATATGGTAAGAGGCGGAGTAATACGTACAGCTTTGGGCTCAAATAATAGCCAAAAGAGTATCAAATTTTTGTCTTTACATTGTAAAATAACTTCGGAAGCAATTTCAGCAGATTCAAATATCAAAGCCAACATCAATCCTTTTCCTCTAATTTCTTTAATCAAAGGATGTTTCAATTGTTTTCTGAAAATTTCTTCCTTCTGAAGTGTTTCAGAAATTAAATTGGTTTCTGTTATTTCTTTTAAAGTTGCCAAAGCAGCTGCAGCAATAACAGGGTTACCGCCAAAAGTTGTAATATGACCAAGTTTGGGGTTATCTTTCAGTAGCGCCATATGTTGTTGTGAAGCAGTAAATGCACCAATAGGTAAGCCACCACCCATTCCTTTTCCCATTACCAAAATATCTGGTACAATGTCAAAATGCTCAAAACCGAATAACTTACCCGTTCTACCAAATCCTGGTTGTATTTCATCCAAAATAAGTAATGTACCAGTCTCATTACAGCGCTCTCTTATTTTTTGTAGATATTCTTTCTTCGGAATAATAAATCCGGCTCCGCCTTGAATGGTTTCTAAAATAACTGCAGCGGTTTTTGAAGTAATTTTATGTATATCTTCAAAGTTATTAAACCGAATAGGATGACAATCGGGTATAAGTGGTGCAAAAGGTTTTTTGCGATCTTCATACCCCATCACGCTTAGCGCCCCAAAGGTATTACCATGATAAGCATTATGAGCATATATAATTTCTGATCGGTTGGTAGCTCTGCGTGCTAATTTTAAAGATGCATCTATAGCTTCGGCACCACTGTTAACCAAATAAGTTGTTTCTAAAGGTTTGGGTAAGTGACTGGCTAATATTTTTGCAACTTCTACAGCTGGTTGTTGAATGTACTCGCCATATACCATCACGTGAAGGTATTTGTCCAACTGGTTTTTAACAGCATTTACAACTCGTGGATGACGATGACCTAAACTACAGGCCGAAACTCCTGCTACAAAATCTAGGTGTTTATTATGGTTGTTGTCATAAATATAGCTTCCCTCTGCATGTGATACTTCTACAGCTAATGGATGTGGTGTGGTTTGTGTTTGATATTTAAAAAAATCTTCTTTCATAATCTTTCTACAGCTAGCTTTATTTTTCTTTTGAAGCTTGTTGCTCTTCTTTTTTAATATCTGGTGGTTTACGAATAGAATCGTTTACGATACTATCTGTTTCCCGAGTCAAAGGTTTTGGATCATCTTCACGGTTTTGAAGATCTTTGGCTTTTAATTTAGATTGTTCAGGAATTTCTAATTCATCATCTGGCACATCTTCAAAAAACGCTCCTTCATCTTCCGGTAACTGAATTCCTTTGATTTTTGGTAATATAGGAATAGGTTTTCCTTTAAATAGGTCTTCAACTTTTTTTAGGCGTTCTTCACCTCGCCAATTAAATCCTGGTAAAATACGTGCATTTTCAGGAAATTGCGAAGGCGGATATAGTTTTCCGTCTACTTTTTTTAAGAAACGGATTCCAGTTATTTGTTGGCTTTCTAGATACATTTGAATGTCACTAGATAGGGTGTTGTTAATTCCTACAAGCTCCTCTTTATCATTTCTTGAGAAATAAATTACTTCGGCATTTTTATGTACGTTTACTGTATCTAATTCATTATTGGTAAATAAACCAATGAGTCGCTCACCTTTAACTTGATTGTATCCTGCGCTGTCTTTCTGAATTAAAAACGCATTATTAAACACTTTGAGTGTGTCTAGTTTTTCTGTTTTGGTGTCTGAAAGAATATGAATGGTGTCACCGGTCATTTGGTTTTCACCACTCCACAAAACAGGATTTCGTAATAACTTTGTAATGCCTGTTTTTTGATCTACAAAGATAGAGTCGCATTTTCCGCTAGTAGGTTGTTCACCTTCCAATCCACGTTTGAACATTCTAGCTCTATAAAAACCTTTAATAATTCTGTTTTCTGGTTTTCCGGTAACTTGGAGTGTGTCGGCGTGTACATAAATAGAGTCTTGATCACGCAAGGTTACTGCTACAGCTCTTTTGGTGATAAAAACCGAATCTTTCTCTCGAAAAACTTCTGCGTAATGACCTCTAATAATGCTTTTATTTACTGTATCTAGTACTTTAATATTGTTGGTAGCCGAGGCAAAACTTTTATTTTGGTCAAAGTATATACTGTCGCCGTATAGAATTCTGTTTTCATAATCTACGCGAGCATTTTTTACAAAGTGACCTGTTTTTGCGCGTGTATCATAATAACCACGGTCACAGTAGACAGTACTGTTTTTATTTTTTATAGTTGAAGGGCCATACAGATAAGCGCCTCCTGTTTCAGAGTAAAAGTCGAGTTGAGGTGAGTTTACGGTATAATCAGGGTTTTTGATAACCACATCTGACAGAAATTGATACTTCTTTGATGTTGCATAATAACGACCAATACGACTAGTAAGAGTACTTGCTGTGTCACGAACGGTGCCTCCCGTGCGGTAATAGGCCTGTTGTTTTATCCTATCAAAATAGAGAGTATCTGTTTTTAAAGTTGTTTTTGGGTCTTTAAAAAGGACATCCCCGCTGGCAAAAGCAAATTGTGTGTTACCGTTATACTCTGCATATTTACTGTTTAATGTTACGGTATCTGCTTGGTTTATTTTTACATTTCCGTATGCTTTTACAAAATTATCTTTTAGATACACATAAGCTTGGTCGCACCACATTTCGACACCTTCGTGAACGATATAAACTTGACCGGTCTCATCTTTGGTGTAAATAGCTGCATCGGGTAGTTCGGGTCTTATTTCTAAGTAACCCGACTCAATATCTACTTTAGCTTTTTTTGGGTCGTCTTGTGCATAAGCTGCTATCCCAATGAAAAGTAAACAGAATACTATGTTGAAATGTATTTTCAATATGAAATTATAACTTATATTCTGTAACGTAGTTTAGCTTTAATAAGTATATTATCGTTTTATTGTCTGCTTTCTATCTGGACCTACTGAAACTATTTTTATAGGTGTTTCTAGTTCTTTTTCTAAAAATGCGATGTAATCATTTAACTCTTTAGGAAGTTGATCAGAATTGTTCATTTTTGTTAAATCTTCTTTCCAACCATTCATTTCGGTATAAACCGGAGTTACGTTTTCTGCTTCAATATTGTATGGTAAGTGCTCGATGGTTTGACCTTTATATTTGTAAGCAGTGCAAACTTTTAATTTTTTAAAACCACTTAATACATCTGCTTTCATCATCATAAGCTGTGTAACACCGTTGACGTGAACAGCATACTTTAATGCTACTAAATCTAGCCATCCGCAACGTCTAGGTCTACCTGTAGTTGCGCCAAATTCATTACCAATCTTGGCCATTTTTTTTCCGTCTTCATCAAAAAGTTCGGTAGGGAAGGGGCCACTTCCTACTCGGGTTGTGTAAGCTTTAAATATTCCATACACTTCATTTATTTTACCCGGAGCCACTCCCAAACCGGTACAAGCACCTGCTGCGGTTGTATTTGAGGATGTTACAAATGGATATGTTCCAAAATCAATATCTAGTAAAGATCCTTGTGCACCTTCGGCGAGAATGGTTTTGTTGTCTTTTTGGGCTTTGTGAATGTATTCTTCACTATCGATAAAGGTTAGTGACTTAAGTACTTCAATTGCTTCAAAAAACTCAGCTTCTAATTCGGCTAAATCATATTGAATATCTACATTGTAGAAATCAATCATAGCCTCGTGCTTATTTGCTAAAGAGCGATATTTTTCTTCCCAGTTGTCTAATTCTAAGTCACCTACACGAATACCATTGCGACCTGTTTTATCCATATAGGTTGGTCCAATTCCTTTTAGGGTTGAACCTATTTTTGCTTTTCCTTTTGAAGTTTCACTAGCTGCATCAAGTAATCTGTGCGTTGGTAAAATAAGATGTGCTTTTCTTGAAATAAGCAGTTTCTTTTTTATATCTAGATTAAATTGCGCTAGGTTATCTAGTTCTTTTTTAAAAATTACCGGATCAATAACAACACCGTTACCAACAAGGTTTATGGCGTTATCGTGAAATATACCACTAGGGATAGTGTGTAACACGTGTTTTATGCCGTCAAACTCTAGGGTGTGACCTGCATTGGGTCCGCCCTGAAAACGAGCAATGATATCATAATTTTTTGTGAGGACATCAACGATTTTACCTTTTCCTTCGTCTCCCCATTGTAATCCAAGTAGTAAGTCTACTGCCATAATGTATTATTGATTGGTCTGTTTTTGTTTTCGATTTCCGTAGAAATAAAGCGAGTGTTTTGTAATCTCAATATCAAAAACTTCTTCGATTGTTTTTTTTATTGATTGTATGCGTGGGTCGCAAAACTCAATCACTTCGCCATCTGAAAGAATCACATGATCGTGTTGCTTGTCAAAATATGATTTTTCATAATGAGCTTGATTTTGCCCAAACTGATGTTTACGCACCAAACCGCATTCTAGTAATAATTCAATAGTATTGTAGAGTGTTGCACGACTTACTCGATAGTTTTTATTTTTCATATTGATGTAGAGTGATTCTATATCAAAATGTTCTTGATGGTCGTAAATCTCTTGAAGAATTGCATACCGCTCTGGTGTTTTACGATGCCCCTTTTCTTCTAGGTAGGTCGTAAAGACATTCTTCACAATTGCTTGATTATTTTTTTCAGTTTTAGTGCTCATAATAAAGGTGCAAAGGTACTTATTTTTAAACTCGTTTCACTTTATCTATACCGTTAATTTTTTTTAGCTTCATAACTAAGTTATCTAGTACATTTTTATTTTTTACAACAACGGTTACACGACCATTAAAAACGCCATCGTCACTATCAAAATGTACGCCTTTCATGTCTATATTCAAATTGTTTGAAATAAGCTTTGTAACGTTGTTTACCAGTCCTACTGCATCAATACCAGATATGATTAATTTTGCTTTAAATTCACGCTGAGTAGAGTCTATCCACTTAGCGGGCATAATGCGATAGTTAAAGTTGCTTTGCAATTGTAAAGCATTGGGACAGTTTTTTTTATGCACTTTTATACCATCATTGACGGTGACAAAACCAAAAACTTCATCTCCTGGAATAGGATTGCAACAATTTGCCATTTTATAGTCCAGTTTTTCTTCTTCTTTACCAAAAACTAATTGATCATACTTTTCGGTAATTTCATCTTTGTTTACATCTTGTGGTTTGTCTGGTTTTCTAATTTTGTTTTTAAAGAAATTAACAAACGCATTGCTTCTTGAAGAGGCAAAGTCTTTTAGTTTTTGATTGTCAATAATCCCTGCGCCTACCCGATAAAATAAGTCTAGACTGGTGTTAACTTTAAAGAACACAACTAGTTGATTGATAGTTTTTTCGTCTAGCGTTATCTTTAAAGACTTTAACTTTCTAGCTAGTATAATTTTACCTTCTTCAGCTAATCGTTTTTTCTCCTCTTTTAATGATGATTTAACCTTTGACCTAGCTCTACCTGTGGTAACATAATCTAACCAGTTTGCGGAAGGCTTACTTTTTTCTGAAGTTATAACTTCTACTTGATCACCACTTTTTAAAACGTGACTTAAGGGAACTAGTTTACCATTTACTTTTGTTCCTCTGGTGTGCATACCAACCTCGGTATGTACTTGAAAAGCAAAGTCTAGTGCAGTTGAACCTTTTGGTAGTGAAAATAAATCACCTTTTGGTGTAAAGACAAATATCTCTTTGGCATACAGATTCAGTTTAAACTCTTCAACAAAATCTACAGCGCTTATTTCAGAATTTTCTAATGTTTCTTGAAGTTTGTTTAACCAGTTGTCTAGACCGCCATCATCTTTCTCTTTGGTTTTATATTTATAGTGTGCTGCGTAGCCTTTTTCAGCAATTTCATTCATACGCTCGCTACGTATTTGCACCTCTACCCATCTTCCTTTAGGTCCCATTACGGTTATGTGAAGAGCTTCATAACCGGTAGATTTTGGAGAAGAAATCCAATCTCTAAGGCGCATTGGGTTGGGTCTAAAGTGGTCTGTAACAATTGAATATATTTTCCAAGCTAAGAATTTTTCGTTTTCTAAATCACTTTTATAAATAATTCTTACAGCAAACTTATCATAGACTTCTTCAAAACTTACATTTTGAGCAATCATTTTTCTGCGAATAGAAAAGATAGATTTTGGTCTTCCTTTTATATCATAATTAAGGTTCTCGGCATCTAGTGACTCTTTTAAAATATTTGAAAAAGTTTCTATGTAGGCGTCTTGCTCCTCTTTACTATCTTTTATTTTACTGTGAATGTCTTCATAAACATCGGGCTCGGTATATTTTAAGCCAAGGTCTTCCAGTTCGGTTTTAATGTTATAAAGACCTATGCGGTGTGCCATTGGGGCATAGATATATAAGGTTTCTGAAGCGATTTTTACTTGCTTGTGCGCCGGCATACTATCCATCGTTTGCATATTGTGCAAACGGTCTGCAATTTTTATGATAATTACTCTAATGTCTTCATTAAGGGTGAGCAGCATTTTTCTGAAATTTTCTGCTTGTAAAGAGACATCTTTATCATACGGCATTTTGGATATTTTGGTCAAGCCGTCTACTATGCGAGCCACGGTTTCACCAAATAACTGCTCAAGATCTGTAAGGGTGTATTCTGTATCTTCAACAACGTCGTGAAGTAGGGCAGCGGCAATAGAAGTTGCGTCCAGCCCAATTTCAGAAGCAACAATTTTTGCAACTGCTATTGGGTGAAATATATATGCCTCACCACTTTTGCGACGTTGATCTTTGTGAGCGTCAACGGCCACATCAAAAGCACTTCTTATTAATTTTTTATCTTCCGCGGTAAGCGTTCGATAACTAATTTTCAGAAGCTTTTTATATTCTTTGGCGAGTTGTTTTTTTTCGGCTTCTAAAACTGCTTCAGTCATAAATTAAATGTACGATTTCCTTAAGTATTAGACAACAAAAATCCCGCCATTTCTTTATTATTGAAATGAATTGTAATTACAAAATAAGAAAGTTATTCCTTTTTTCCTGAAGTTGATTTGTCTGTATAATCTTTCTCATGTGGTGGTGTTGAAATATCCACACGTGTTCTTGAAAGATAGATACCATCTTCTAATTGAGAAATATAGGCAACGAGCTTTTCACGAAGGCTGCAATGCAGTTGCCAAGTTGTTTTTGCGTCTTTGGCGCTACATAATGCTCTCAGTTTAACCGATTCTTCAGTCATATCTACTACTTCAACAACCGCAGGGTTTTCTTGATCCCAATCGTCTTCGTTTTTAAGTAACTTTTCAAATTCTGAACGTATTTTTGATACATCAACCCTATAATCTGCATACAAAATAATAGGTCTTATTTGATGTGAACTAGTCATAGACCAGTTTTCAAAAATATTTGAAATCACATATTTTAAGGGTACTACAAGGCGTCTTAAGTCCCACGTTCTTACAACCATATAGGTAAACCCTATTTCTTCAACATTGCCCCAGTCATCGTTAATTATCACTGTGTCACCTACTCGTACCGGTTTTGTAATTGCAATTTGAAGGCCGGCAAAAATATTACCCAAGGTGTTTTGGGCTGCAATACCAAGTATTACAGTTGCCACCCCGGCAGATGCTAATAATGAAATTCCTACTTTTTCTAAGGCTCTAAATTGTGAAATAATAATATAACCTCCAATTACTACCACAAGAAAGGTTACAATACGCCGCGCAACCGAAATATAGGTAAGCATTTTACGCGCTTCTTCATTTTCTTCTTCTGAAACATCGCCAATTTTATTCTCAGCGATATAAGTCATCAAATAATCTACAAATCGAGTAATGAACCATGTGATAGATCCAATAATTAAAACAATCAACGTGGTATAAACGATATTTGCAAATCCTCCCGATAAAGAAATTAAGTTATCCAGTAAGATGTAAAAAAACAAGGTGCCAAAAAGAATACCGGCAGGTTTTGCAAGTTTATTTGCAATGTGTTTTATCCAGTTTCTTTTTGACTTTCTAAGAATTTTTCTAAGCAAATAAGTAACCAACTTTCCAAAAAACCAAGCCATTACCAGTAAAAGGGCAATACCTAAAAACTTCCAAACTTGAAATCCTAAAAAATGTACTCTAGACCATTCAGGCATCATTTTGTCCAACTTTCTAGGGCCGTATTCTTGGTATAAATCTTCAATATTCTCTACCGTATTTGCAGATATAAGCCATAAAGCGCCATACTCTTTATATCGTATACGCTGCACTCGCATAACAATATCTCGTTCTCCCAATTGTACTTCACCAAAAACTACACTTCGTCTTGGTTTTCCGGCAATTGCTTGGTTGGTTGTAGTACTAATATCAATTTGACCATCTGGACGGTCTGAAAGCGCATCCCAGTCAATGTTTACTCTTTGGTTAATTACAAAGTATAGCTTTTCGGCTAGAATGGCTGCGTCTTCTTTGCTTGTGTTCTGCGGAAGTAAATTTAAGTTTAAAGCAAATAAAGCTTCATCGTATTTTCCGCTTCTAGACTTTAACACAAAATGCTCAAGAGCGGCTTGCGGTGTTCTTAAGTTGAACCCTTTAGGTGGTAATCCCACTTGATCATTAAGGCGGTTTACTTGGTAATAAGCTTCATTATAATCTGTAAAGGGGTTTGAGGCAAAATAGGCGCTATCTTCTATTACGCGTTTTTTGCTGGGTAGTTTACTTTCATCAACCGGTTTGACAGAGTCTTGCTCAGATTGTGCAGAAATATTTAAATTTCCGAAAAAGAGTAGTATGAATAAAGAGGTGAGGAAGTGTATGTTTTGTTTCATTGCTTTAAAATTAATGAAAATCAAGCATACTTAAAATCATTTTCCTCTTTTTAAACTTCTTAATCGTTCTAATAATGTAGGGTGTGAGTAGTGAACAAAAACATATGCAGGATGTGGTGTAAGATTGCTTAAACTGTTTTTTGATAGTTTTTTTAATGCTGAAATAAGAGGTAATGCATTAAATGTATTTTTTGCATAGGTGTCTGCTTGATATTCAAAGGCTCTTGATAAATAATTCATGATTAAACCGGTAACTTCAGATACGGGTGTGTATAAAATACCAAATGCAATTAGGCCTATGTGAAAAGATGGTTGTGTAACGTTTAATGCTTCAGAAAGTAAGGGGCTACCAATAAAAAGCGATAACAACCAAAGCGTAAATCCGGTTGTTACTATAGAAGCAATTAAATTTATAATGATGTGGTTTTTTTTATAGTGTCCTACCTCGTGTGCTAATACAGCAACTATTTCATCTTCTTCAAGATCGTTTAATAAAGTATCGAAAAGGGTGATTCTTTTTTCTCTTCCAAAACCAGAAAAATAAGCATTTGCTTTTGTACTTCTTTTTGAACCATCAATGACGAAAATTTTGTCTAATGTAAACCCAACTTTTGTTGCATAGGTTTCAATTTTTGACCGTAAGCTTCCTTCTTCTAATGGGGTTTGTTTGTTAAATAGTGGAACAATAAGCCGAGCGTAAAATAAATTTATAAACAATGAAAATACAGTGATAACGGCCCAAGCATAAAGCCAAAAGTAACTTCCGGTAGTTTGATAAAACCATATAATAGCACTTAACAAAAGACCACCAATTATAGCCATCATAAGCCAACCTTTCAATTTGTCAAGAATAAAGGTTGTTTTTGAGGTTTTATTGAATCCATATTTTTCTTCAATTACAAACGTGTTGTAATACCCAAAAGGCATCATAATAATATCACTGGCAAATAAAATAATTCCGAAGAAAAGTAATGCAACTCCTATTTCATTATCAGTTATAGAACGAGCAATGGCATCGACATACGCAAAACCATCAAGGAAGAAAAAAAGCAATGTTCCTATAATAGAAACAACCGATGTTATCACCCCAAACCTATATTTTTCTTTTTTATATGCCTGTGACTTTTTGTATTCGGTTTTATCATAAACATCTTCAATTTCTTCAGGTAATGCATCGTTAAAGTGCTTTGCATTTAAAAAATCTAGAATCTGATCAACAATAAAGTTAATAACAATAATTGCTATAATAATGTAAAATACAGTCTGTGGCGTCATAAATAGAAGAGTAGAAACAGTTAGTTAAAGCCCCGTTGTCTTTTGGCTTCAAAGATAAGAATTCCCGCTGCTACAGAAACGTTCATACTGTCAATTTCGCCTTGCATTGGGATTATGATATTTTGATTACTGTGTTGTAGCCATTCTTTTGAAAGTCCTGTTGCTTCAGTGCCAACAACTATAGCACAACCTTCTTTATAATCTTGAGTGTAATAAGGAGTAGAAGATTGTAAAGCAGCGCAATACATAGTAATATTACTTTCTTTTAAAAATGCAATAATTTCTGAAGTAGATCCTGTTGCAATGTTGTTGGTAAATACACAACCTACACTGCTACGTATAATGTTTGGATTGTAAATATCTGTTTTCATATCTGCAATGATTACGCCATCAAGATTTGCAGCGTCTGCAGTACGAAGAAGAGCACCTATGTTTCCTGGTTTTTCAGTAGCTTCTGCCACCAAAATAAGCGGATTTTTTGATGATAGAGTAAAATTTTCTAAACTATGCTCATTGCTTTTTGCTATAGCCAAGATTCCTTCGGTTGAATTTCGGTAAGCAAGTTTGTCGTAGACTTCGGTTGATATTTCTACAAAATCAGTTTCAGTATCACTAAGGTCTTTTAATACGTACAAATCTTCTTCTGCAATTATTTCTGAAGAGAATAAAACAGTCTTTATGATACAGTTTCCTTTTATGGCTAATGTAATTTCGCGTTGTCCTTCAATGGTAAACAATCCTGTTTTTTTGCGTTCACGAGATTTCTCCTGAAGCAAAGCAAATTGTTTGATTAATGGGTTTTGAAGACTTGAAATGTACTTTTCCATCGGGATGATATTACTTTTTTATAATTTGAATTTTAAAAAGCTTATCCCAATACTTTCCGGTAACGTACAGAATGTCTTTTTCTCCTTTGTATGCTATACCATTAAGTACGTTTACTTGAGGTGTTTGGGTTACTTTTTCTTTCAATCCGCTGAGGTCAATAACACCTTCAATTGCTCCATTTTCTGGATTTACAATTGCGATAGAAGACCGCTCCCAGACATTTGCATAAATTTTTCCTTCAACCCATTCAAGTTCATTCACTTTAGGTATTCGGCTAGAATGTGTGTACAATTCTATATGTCCTTGCTCTGATAGATTTTCTGGGTTGAGCATCCATATTTTTTCTGTACCATCGCTTTTAAAAATTGTTGAGTCGTTGTGACACAATCCCCATCCTTCTTTACTATGATTATATACAAAGCTTCCCGTGCGTTCAAGTGTATTTTTATCATAAATAAACCCAGTGTTTGCCTGCCATGTAAGTTGGTAAATTTTATCGTTCTTGATAGTTAATCCTTCACCAAAATATTTATTATCTAGGTTTACTTGTTGTAAAACTTCTCCTGTTTTGTAGTTGGTCTTTCTAAGCGTAGATTCACCTCGTTTTCCTGTACTTTCATATAAGGTGTCTCCTTCAAACTCAAGACCCTGAGTAAAAGCGTTGCTATCGTGTGGATAGGTTTCTAAAACTTTATAAGTATAAAGCTCTGGTTTTGTTTCTGATAGGATTAAAATCTCCTTGTTAACTGTAAAAGAATCTCCATCTGAATGTACAATGGCCTGAAGTTGTTGCTTGCCTAATTTTCTGTTTTTTAAAGAAATGGTTTGTTCTCTATTTTTTTCTGAAACACCCACTTTTTCATTGCGCAGTGAATATACAACAGAGTCAATTTCAGCTGCACTTTTACTTGTTATTGAAGCTATGAGATTGTCCGAGGGTTTGTATGCTTTTTTAGCTTCTTTAATTTGAATAGAAAATGGGTTTTTTTCTGCTTCGGGATTGTTTCCGCAGGAAGTTATGAAACAGGCTAAAAGGATAGCAACGAATAACTTAGATATCTTCATTTTATAAGTTGTGTTTTAATACTGAGTAAAAGTAAAAAATCGTCGTTAAAAACCATTGTTAAATATGGAAAACTACGTATCTTTGCAGCGGCAAGTCCTACACAACCAGCTCCTGTTTAATCCCCCAGGGCGGGAACGCAGCAAGGGTACACGGTCGTAGCGGTGTGATGTAGGTAGCTTGCCATTTTTTATGCGCTTAAGTGAACGTATTATTTCTTCAGCTTTTTTACATCAATTCTATTTTCATTAAAAGAAGAGGGTAGTAGTTTTGGAATAAATTTTATTAATAACGGTAGTAGCACCGTCCCTCCAGGTAATAAAAATATGGTAAGAGAAGGAATACTTTTACAAATGTCTAATAGTTGCGATTTCACTTTTTGTTTTTCTTCTACTGAAAGATCTCTAACGGTTGATTGACCAAGAAGAATTACCAACTCACCACTTTCTTCCAGTTCTTGTTGCAGTCTTTTTTTGTTACGAAGTATAAGTAACTTTACTGTAGCAGCAGATTGCCGATAAAACTGTTTTACAGGATGTTCATACTCAAAAAGTTTAATTTTTTTTGAATGTGATGACGAGAAGTTTTTTAAATCTGTCAAGTTTTTTTGAACATCTCCTTCTGAAAGTTGAAGCACAATAGCTAGTTGTTGCAAAAATTGATGCTCTGCGGTGTCTATTTCTCTATCATCCCAAACAGCCAGACAGCATAGATCTAAGAGAAACTGTTTGGTTAAATAATCATTATCCTCAAAATAACCAATACTTTCCAACGATGTAATCTCATCCAAAGGAATGTTTTTTTCAAAATATTCTGAAGAAGACTCAAACAGTTCAATTAAAAGAATATCATACTTGTTTTTTTGCTTCTTAGCTTGTAGCGCAAGAAAACAGCAAGTAATTAAGTTTTTTTCAAGTATTTGAGCTTCAGTTTTTATGTTTTTTGTTTCATTTAAAAACTTTTTAAACATCAACACATCTGTAAATAAAAGTGCGTAGGTCAATAGTGAAGCGGCATCTTTTTTTGTTATAAAATTTTGATCTTGTAAACGTGCTGTAAGAATTTTTTCAAGCGTTGCTTCTTTTGAATTTGATACCGAAAAACGGGTAAACCAATTTTTTCTGTGTTTTTCAAGTTGTTTGTAAAATGAAACAATGGTAGCAATGGTATTGTGGTTAATAGGCTGTTTTTTTTCAGTTTCATAAACCAAAAACAAGGAATGCAGTAAGTTTACTTTTGCAAATTCTTCTTTTGTAAAGCTTAACTTGCTTAGTTGTTGAGTGGTTAAACCTTTTACCGGAACACCATAAATAAAACCAGATTCTTTAAGGCTTTGATAATATGTTTTGTAAGAAGAAAAGCTAGAAGTTGCTTCATCAGAAGAATATTGATGTATAAATTTTGTAATCCAACCGCTTGCTGAAGGGTTCATTTTTTATTTTTTTAGCATTTTTCCCTTTAAAACATTACATTAACACAATATTAACAGCCGTCCTAAATCCGTAAATGTAATTTAGGCGTAAATGTAATAGAACTTAAATTAATCGATAAAAAACAATTATGAAAAAAACGAAAATTTTTGCAGCAATTGGCGGAATAGGATTGGTAGTGCTTTCTATATTCTTAGTCTCTGCAGATCATATTGATGCGCCTGCTGTAGAAGGTACAAAATCTGATATTGCAGATTTTTATGCATTTCAAGGTGAAAATACCAATAATTTAGTTTTTGTAACCAATGTTCAAGGCCTTATAACCCCTGAAAATACAAATGAAGCTGAATTTGATGAAAACGTATTAATTGAAATTAATATTGACAACGATAATGACCTTGTAGAAGATTTGGTTATTCAAGCTATTAAAAGAAAAGACACTATGTTTTTCTTTGGGCCTGCACAACCTCTTTCTACTGGTTTGGATAGTGAAATAATCACTGCAGCCTTGAGCGGAAAAGTAACCATATCAAATGCCGACGATGACGTTATAACTTCAGAACAAAATGGAATGAAGTTTTTTGCAGGACCAAGAGAAGATCCTTTTTTCTTTGATTTTGACCAGTATAATAGTGTTTTAGCAGGTTCTGCGCCAGATGGTTTTAACGATCCCGGTGTTGATACATTTGCAGGTACAAACGTACTCTCAGTAGTAGTCGAAGTACCCAAGTCTATGCTAGGTAATGGTGTTACAGGAGTAAACCCTTTTGCACCAGATACCCCAATGTATAATGTTTGGGTTGAAACTAAAAGAAAACAATAATTAACTACTGAATTTTTACTATTATGAAAACATATAAATATATTACTTTACTACTAACCATTTGTACTGCAACTTTATTTGTGCAGTGTGCAGATGATGATGATAATATTATTGACAATGCAACATGTTCAGACGGAATTAAAAATGGTGACGAACTTGGGATAGACTGTGGTGGTTCTGCATGTCAACCCTGCGACGAAGTTGTTGATTTTACAGGAACTTATTCACAAGAAGATCAAATGGGACGCCCAGGAATTAATACTGTATTTGGTAGCGATGGAATGAAAGATGCTTTTAATACAACCATTCCTTCTGAAATGGGAGCCGAATTTCAAGCTTCATTTGAAAGCAATTTATTAACCCTTAACCCAAATTACACTACAAACGCATTAGGTCTTGACGCAACTACTTTTACAACTGTTTTGGCAAATGATGTGCTTTGGGTGGCGCAAAACGGTACTACAAGTTACTTTAACGGAACAGAAATATTAACCGGTCGCGCCTTGCAAGATGATGTGATTGATACTTCATTATTATTAATATTTGGCGGACCCGACGGAACAGATAATAATAATGACCCAGATACTGAGCCATTGCTTACAAGTGATGGAGTTTCTTCAAATGATGCTACTTTTTCAAGCTCATTTCCGTATTTGGCAAATCCGTTTTAATTGAAACTTTAATTCTGAATATAAAAAGAGAACATACTAATGTTCTCTTTTTTGTTTAAAATACAACTTATGAAATATATTCTTTTACCCTTAATAGCTATAGTGTTTTTCAGTTGTTCAAACCGAAAAGAACAAAAAATAACACAAAGTGAAGATTACAATGTTTACTTAAAATCTGAAACAAATGCAAAATTGCAAAAAGCATTAAATAATAAAGAGTTTTGGTCAAAACGAATAGGAGAAGATACAAGTAAAATCACGGGTGTTACTGAGTTGGCTTCGGTATATTCATCAATATTTAGTGCTACAGGAGATGTAGAACAATTAAATATTTCAGAACAATTATATACCAAAGCCAAAAAACTTTCGGCCAAAAACAAAGACGCCTATTTACGTTCTTTGGCGCATACCTACATATCTCAACATCGCTTTAAAGAAGCTAAAAAACTTTTGGATAGTGCTTACACTTATAAAGATAATAGGTATGAAACCGAATTAATGCTTTTTGATGTTACAATGGAGCTAGGACTTTATAAAGAAGCAAATTCGTATTTGAAAAAGATTAAAAACAATAGTGATTTTAATTACTTAATTAGATTATCAAAATGGAGTGATTATCAAGGTAATCTAGATGAAGCTATAAAATATATGGAAAAAGCGATGCAAATAGCCGAATCTAGCGGAAAGAAACAACTTAAGGTGTGGAGTTATAGCAATCTAGCAGATTTTTATGGACACGCCGGAAGAATAAATGACGCCTACAACTATTATTTAAAGACATTAAAGCTAGACTCTGACAATGCCTATGCAAAAAAAGGAATCGCTTGGATTGCTTATTCTTATGAAAATGATACAAAAGAAGCCAATCGTATTTTAGATTCTATTTTAAAACAACACAAATCACCAGATTATTATTTGCTAAAAGCTGAAATAGCTGAACATAAAAACGAAATAAAAAATGTTGAAAAGTTTCAGAAACAATTCATGTCAAGTGTTGCAGAGAATAATTACGGCGCAATGTACAATACTTATTTGATTGAATTGTATGCAGAAACAGCCCCTCAAAAAGCACTCTCAATAGCTAATAAAGAGGTAGCTAATCGGGCTACTCCAGAAACCTATAGTTTATTAGCGTTAGCACAACTTAAAGCTGGGCAAAATGAGGAAGCGTTACATACAATCACTACTTATGTTGAAGGAAAAACCTTTGAGCCTATGGCTCAATATTATTCAGCGTTGGTTTATAAAGCCAATGGAGAAAATGATAAAATTAAACCTATAAAAAAAGAACTTGAAGGTGCTTCTTTTGAAATAGGTCCGGTTTTAACAAAAAAAGTTGCTGAATTATAAAACCGTAATGCGTTAATCTTCGTAAATGTAAATAGAAAGGTTGATAATCTATTTTGTATAGTGTCAACAACTGGTTATGCCGGTTTTTTCAGAGTTTTTTTGTTAGTTAAGCACCCTCTATAATTCTATAGGGGGTGCTTTAATTTTATATTAATGTAAAATTTTTATGGAGTAACTTGGCCTAGAGTATATAATTGATCCATAGTAGGTGTTTCACTACCACCTTCAGGTTCAAGCGTGATACCAAAAGCTTCTGTACTAGCAATATCACTCATATCAATTAAAAATAGTCTGTCTTTGGTTTCTATAGAAGAATCTAGTAAACCAACACTTGTAGGGGTGAGGGGTTGCATGGTTAAAGACCACACTTGATATACTTTACCACGAGGTGCTTCTGGTAATCCTTTAGCATCTATATATGCAACTTTGTCTTTTTTATTAAAATATACTTTGGCAAATGCTTGTGGAGCAACTGCTTGATTACCGGGTAAGGTATAAGTTGTATATTCTTTTGAACGTATTACGTCAAGCACTTCATTAGCGTCTGCTAGTTTTGTTTCAGCAGTCGTTACTTTTTCTTCAAGTACTGTATTTTGAGTAGTTGTGTATTGAATAGTGTTTTGAAGGTCATTTCGTTGCTTAAGCATCCAGAAAATACCTGCAATTGCCAATATTGCTGCAGCCCAGCCCGTGATAGCACCCCAGTTTGTTGATGGAGTTTTGCTTGAAATAGGCCTCACTTTTCTTATATTCTCAATTATTTGAGACCATATAAGAGCAGAAAGCGGAGGTGAAACAGTTTCAGCAAGTGTAATAACACTTGCTTCAATCATTTCTACTTGCTCTTTTACTTCAGGGTACTGCTCAATAGCTTCTTCTACTTCTTTTACTTCTTCAGAAGCTAAAGAACCAGCAACATAAAGCTCTAGATTTCCTGACTCTATTAATTCTTGTGCATTCATACTATCCTAATACAATTGTTTTTAAATCCTGCATACATTTTCTGTTACGCGTTTTTAATGTTCCTAAAGGTATGTTTATTTCTTTGGCAGCATCTTTTTGCGTATACCCTTTAAATATTAAAAAGTCGATAATTTTAATACAAGCAGGTTTTAAAGCGCTTAGATATTTTTTTATTCCAATAGCATTGGTCTTTTTATTTAAGTTATCTGACGCTTCAATAATATCTACGAAATTGGTTGTACTAAGGTTTTTCTTTGAATTTTTATAGGCTTTTGACCGAGTGGTGTCTATGGCTGAATTTCTAGCAATATTTAAGATCCAAGTGAAAAATCTACCTTTCTCAACTGAATATGATTTTGAATTATCCCAGATTTTAATGAAAACATCTTGCATCACTTCTTCGGCAACATTTTCATTTAGTACTATACTGTATATAATGCCAAACAAGGCTTCAGAATACATGGTATATAATTTTGAAAATGCTTTCTCATCTCCATTCTGCATGGAGATGATTAATTCGTTTGGTTGTTTCATTTTTTTGTTTTGTCTCGTAGCTAAAATAACTAATAATAAACTAAATAAAATAGGAATACCAAGTTAATTTTATGAAGCGGACTTGAAATATTCCCAAATTAAAGAATAAAACAATTATAGTAAATTAAATATCAAATTGGCAAAACAATGGTTTTTTAAATGAAATACTGTTAAAGTTAGGGCTTTATAAGTAAAAAATTTGAATAAAATGGAAATATTAATAGTTTTACAGAAATTAACCCCATTCCTAAAATTACTTTTTATGAGAAAAATTACAAAAGGTATCTTTTTGGCATTAAGTTGTTTGTTAGTCTCACAACTATATGCTCAAGATTTTACCAAAACTTTACAAAAAGAATTTCAACAAAAGTTGGAAAATACAGAGCTTACTTCTGCAGATTTAAACTGGAAAGTTTCAAGTCAACATGTAAGTAAAGCTAGTGGAGTAACTCATGTTTACTTTAATCAAACTCTTAATGATATTGCAATTAAAGGGACTGAGTCTAGCTTACATATTTTACCAAACGGAAAAAAACTTTCCGGTACTTTAAACTTTATTAAAAATGCTTCAGATAAAGTAAAAGGAGCCAAGATGCCTTCATTAACAGCAGAACAAGCGGTTCAAGCAGCTGCGCAACGATTAGGATATACTGTAAACGGTTCTCTTTCGGTTATTCAAAGAAAAAATCAAGCCAATCAAGAGACATTATTAGACAAAGGTGGAATATCGCTAAGTCCAATCCCTGCAAAATTAGTGTATCAAAAAGTAAATGATGACCTTATTTTATCTTGGGATATTTCTATTCAAGAAAAATCACGTAAAGACTGGTGGAATGCTCGTATAGATGCAGCAACAGGAAATCTTTTAGATAAAAATAACTGGATGCTTACGTGTACTATGGATCACGACCACAATCACGATAAAGAAGTATTGGACTATAATAAGAATCTTTATGATATTCCTAATTATGAAGAAAAAATGGCAGAAACAGCTGGATGTACAGAATGTTATGAGGTTTTTGAAATGCCGCTAGAAAGTCCTTATTATGGTGATCGTACTATTGTAACAGATCCTGCACATCCAGTAGCCTCTCCTTTTGGATGGCATGATACAGATGGAGTAGAAGGACCAGAATTTACTACTACTCGTGGTAATAACGTAGATGCTTTTGAAGCAGGAAACAATTCTGGGTATAGACCAGACGGCGGATCTTCATTAGACTTTACAGGGTATGCTTTTAATCAATCTTGGACAGGTTCAAACCAATATGAAGACGCTTCAATCTCACACTTATTTTATATAAACAATTACATCCATGATGTAATGTATCAATATGGATTTGATGATGTAAGTGGTAACTTCCAAGAAAACAATTATGGTAATGGCGGTCAAGGAAGTGACTCTGTAGATGCAAATGCACAAATTTCTGAATGGTGTAATGCTACTTTTGGAACACCACCAGACGGTCAAAATCCATCTATGAACATGTATATCTGTAATGATAAGGACGGTTCATTTGATAACTTAGTTGTAATTCATGAATTTTCACATGGTACTTCAAATAGACTTACTGGAGGAGGATCAAATACAAATTGCTTAAACAACTCTGAGCAAATGGGCGAAGGATGGAGTGATTTTTATGGAGTAATTTTAACCATGAGACCAGGAGATGTTGCAGAGGACCCTAGAGCTGTAGGAACGTATCTTTTTGGTCAAGGTCAAAATGGAGATGGTATACGAAGCTATCCATACAGTACAGACTTAAGCGTAAACCCAGATACATATAGTGATATTAATGGAGTTTCAAGCGTACACAGAATAGGTTCGGTTTGGGCTGAAATGTTATGGGAAATGTCTTGGGCATTAATGAATGAATACGGAATTGATGAAGACATTTACAACTTTACTGGAGATGTAAATCAAGACGCAGGAAATGTTATGGCTATGGCGTTAGTTACAGAAGGTATGAAACTACAGCCTTGTAGCCCTGGTTTTGTAGATGGTCGTGATGCTATATTAGCAGCAGATCAAGCTATATACGGCGGAGCAAACGAATGTTTAATTTGGGAAGCTTTTGCAAAAAGAGGACTAGGTTATAGCGCATCTCAAGGTTCTTCAAACAGTACAAGCGATGGTACAGAAGCCTTTGATCTTCCTCCATCTGAAGCAGATTTTTCTGCTCCTGAAGATGTTTGTGCAAGCTCTGAAGTTCTTACAAACTTATCAGGCGGAAGCCCAGCAGGAGGGATTTACAGCGGTCCCGGTGTAACTGATGATGGTAATGGTCTTACTTATTCTTTTGATCCAGCTGCGGCCGGAGTAGGGGTACACACCATTTCATATGAAGTTCCAGAAGCACAATGTACAACAGCTTCAACAGATACAGATACCATTGAAGTATTAGCTATTCCAGATAGCCCGGTAACTCAAGGGGTTTCAGATTTTTGTATAGGAGATGAGGTGACTGTTACTGCAACACTTAACGACCCTTCAAATGTAATAGGGTGGTATGATGCAGAATTTGGCGGAAACCTTCTTTCAGAAGGAGAAATATATACATTTACACCTACAGAAAGTACAACGGTTTATGCACAAGAAAACCCTGCAGGACCATTATCAAAACTTGTAATTTCTGAAGTTACCTTAGAAACACCAGATAGATTTGAAATTCAAAATGTAGGTGTTGCACAAGATTATTCAGGATATACAGTAGCGGTTAGTGAAGATCCATACGTAGATGTTAACGCTATGAACTCTATTACTCAAACGCTTGGCGAGATGGATGCAAATTCAGTAGTTCAGTACAATGATGATAGTGGTTCAAACTATTGGGGTAATAACTTGTATTGGGACAATGAAGGAACCGGATGGATTATAATTATAGATGATGAAGGTAATGTTGTAGATTCAGTATTCTGGAACTTTACTGAAGCTGAAATATCTGGATTGAATATTACAATCAATGGGTTTAACATTACAGCTGCAGATCTTGATTGGTCTGGTGATGGCGCAGATTTATTAGCCAACTGTAGCGGTTCTTTCCGAAGAGTTGGAGATAGCGATGCTGCTGCAGACTGGAGCGGTAGTTGTGAGGCTTCAGATTATGGAGCGCCAAATGATGATATTAATGTTTCTGCTTTTGAGGGATGTTTAGCATCACGTACAGCTACTGAAGTTACAGCTGAAGATATTGCACCTGAAGTTACTTGTCCTTCAGATGTTGCAGTTCAAGTTGAGGAAGGTCAATTATTTACAGTTCCAGATTATACAGGTGATACAACGGCTACAGATAATTGTGTTTCTACACCAAGTATCTCTCAAGATCCTGCACCTGGAACCGAAGTAGGACTTGGTACAACCGTAATTACTATGACGGCTTCTGATGGAGAAAATGAAGGTACGTGTACGTTTAATTTAATTGTAGAAGAAGTACTAAGCATTGGAGATTTAGACTTTTACAATGGTATTGCTTTGTACCCAAACCCAACAACAGGTCAAGTAACCTTGTCAAACGTGAGTGATAAAGCTTTAACCAAAGCTGTAATTACAGACATTAACGGACGTATTATTCAGCAAATAGATCTTACAAATGCAGATGTTGAAACCATCATCTCGATGGAGCAATATGCATCTGGAATGTATTTTGTAAAAATTGAAGCTACAGATGCTAGTATTGTAAAGCGTATTGTAAAGCAATAAAAAGTATATAGTTTTAAGTTAAAAAGCCTCGTTTTCTGAAACTGAAAACGAGGCTTTAATTTTTGGTATTGTTTTTGGTTATATATAATTAGAAAAATAATATGAAACATACAGTAAACGATTAAAGTCCCTAAAAAGAAACATATTATCTCATAAAAAAGACCTTTCTATCAAGAAAGGTCTTTTTTTAATGATTTATATATTATTAATTACTGAATAACGCCTCCACAAAGAACGCGCGCACCAGCAGCACCTGAGGGTTGTGATGTAAAATCATCTGCTCCACCGTGTACAATAATTCCTTTACCTACAATGTTTTTGTTTTCATCATCACATCCTATGCACCATTCATCAGTTTGCATAGAGATAGTAGCATTACCGTTTTCATCGGCTTCCATATTACCTATATCACCTTTATGATATCCGTCTGAGCTTCCCCATTTACCATGATTCTCAAAAGTTGGGTTCCAATGTCCACCTGCAGATTTGCCATCAGGCGCAGAACAATCTGCATTTTCGTGAATATGAATTGCGTGTGTCCCCGGGGTAAGTCCAGAGATTTTTGCTTTCATCATCACCATTCCGTCTTTTTGAGTAAAAGAGACTTTACCACTTGCAGAGCTTTCACTTTTTGGTTCAAGAGTAATGGTCATTGACGTGCCATCATTCATATCTTTTTTCTCTTGATTCATTTTTTGGTCTATGTCTGTTTTTTCAGACTTTTCCATTTGATCCATTTGTTTTTCTTCCTTTTTCTTACCGTCATTACAACTTGTAAATGCCATAAGAGCTAAGGCCGAAAATAATATACTTACTTTTTTCATGAGTATTTACTTTAAATTTTTGGTTTCAGTTAGAATAAAGGTAAAAGGAAAGGATACCAAAACCAACATTTTAAAAAAATCTTAGCATTTAGGTAGAATAGAAACGTTAGGTGTAAAGCTTCTTTTTTTAAAGTTAATTAATCAATAACAGTAGTAATTACTTGCGTTTCAGAATGAAGAGTTTTATGAACAGGACATTTATCGGCAATTTGTATTAAACGTTTTGTTTGTTTCTCATCAAGATTACCTTCAAATTTAATTTGTCTAATAAAGGTATCAATTTTTGCAGAAGGGTCTTCACAGTTTTCACAATCTTGTGCATGTCTTTTTTCATAGCTAGTATGAACTTCAACATTTTCTAGATCCCATTTTTTACGTTTTGAATACATTTGAATAGTCATAGCAGTGCACGCCGAAAGTCCTGCAGAAACATATTCATATGGAGAAGGGCCAAAGTCATTTCCACCAAAACTTTTAGGCTCATCTGCAAGCATATAATGAGCACCTATTTTTAGATTGGTAGTAAAAGCATCTTCTTTATCTAGACTGGCTACTACATCATGTTTTGAAGAAATTTTTTGTTCTTCTGGAATTAAAACATAGCGAGAAGCCCACGCAGCTATCGTCTTTCCGGTATAGATTGAATCACTTTTATTGGTTAATAAATGGTCTGCACCATCAAGTGAAATAAAACTTTTTGGGTGATGGGCTGCAATGTATAACTCTTCTGCATTATTAATCTCTACCAGCGTGTCTTGTGGTGAGTGTAAAATTAAAATTGACTTGCGTAATTTTTTTAAAGTCTCTGGTAGCGATTTGGTTTTTAAATCGTGTAAAAATTGCTTTTTTATGGTAAAGGGACGACCACTCAATTGTACTGTAGCTACACCTTCAGTTTCTATTTTATCAATATCGTTTTGCAGTAAATGTGTAACATGCTCTGGATTACTAGGAGAACCTATGGTTGCTATTGCTTTGACTGATGTTATTTGTTCAGCAGCAAAAATAATAGCTGCTCCGCCTAATGAATGACCTACGAGTAGGGAAGGAGCTTTATATTCTTTTGAAAGATAGTCTGAAGCAGCAATTAAATCTTCAACGTTTCCTGAAAAGTTTGTGTCTTCAAAGTCGCCTTCACTTTCTCCCAATCCAGTAAAATCAAACCGAAGTACGCCAAAACCCGCCGAAGTAAGTGATTTACTAATATTACGTACCGCCGATAAGTTTTTTGTACAAGTAAAACAATGTGCAAATATTGCAAAATTATGGGGTTGTTGATTAGCCGGTAATTCAATGCGGCCTACTAATTTTTGACCCTCATTATTTTCAAAATCTACTTTTTGTGTATTCATGATTTACTTTTTTCTTTAGTAAAGTCGGGTGTAAAGGTGATTCCTATCAAAATTCTGTCAAAATCTGGTCCATCAAGGTGAATTCTTTGATAACCAACTCTAGATTTGAGTAAGTCATTAATTTTATGACTAACACCAAATCCCAACCAATTTTGAGCAAAAGTAGGCTCATCACCAACGTTAAGCCAGATTTCATTATATACATCTGCACTCCAATTATTTAAAAAGGGATAGGTTATTTTAAACATATACCTAAACCAGTGTCGAGTGTCTGTTTCTTGATCTCTTACAATAAACCTATTTTCAAGTCTAGCGCGGTGGTCTACCTTCACGCTACCTACATTGTGATCTAGATACACATCTTCAACAATCCTATGTTCATCAAAAGCAGGTGGTGTAGCTTCTAGATATGAAAAATCATTTCTGAAATATGCATATCCAACACCTACAGAAAGACCTTCCATAACACGATATTTTACACCTGTTCTTATCTTAAATTGTTGTATCTCACTCGCAATTTCGTAAAACCTAAACTGTGTTTGAGCTTGTACACTGAATTTTTCTGAAATTTTACTGTTTGAACTTAAAATATACCAAGCACCAAGTTCATCTTCGGCATTGTTTTGGGCAAATAATGGGGTTAAACCTAGAAGGAAAACAAGAATAACAATTCTTTCTTTAATCATAGTAAACATTTTTTTAGGGATAATATATAAAAATAATACTGATGGCATAATTCTTTAAAAGGAATTTACCATCAGTATTATGTTTTTTAATTTAAGAAGGATTGAATTACATTCCTGTATCCATCCCTTGCTGTCCTACACCTTTTAAATACTTGTCTAAAAAGTCTTTAATTTTTCCGTAGGCTTCTATTTGATTTTCTTTTTTCACAAAGCCATGGCCTTCATCTTCAAATAAAACATATTCAACAGGGACACCATTTTTCTTTACGCCTTCAACTATTTCATCACTTTCTACCTGTAATACACGTGGGTCTTGAGAACCTTGCAATACCATAAGAGGCTTAGTCACTTTATCGGTGTGGAAAAGTGGCGATATTTCACGTAACCGAACAGAATCTGCAGTGTTTGGGTCTCCCATTTCAGTATAAAGAGCTTCTTTAAAAGATTCCCACCATGGCGGAATACTTTTTAACGTGCGAAGCCAATTGGTAACACCAAAAAGGTTTACTCCAACATCAAATTGATCAGGAGCGTAGGTTAAGGCTGCCATTGTCATAAAACCACCATACGATCCGCCAATAATACCTATTTTTTCTCCATCAATCACTTCTTGTTCTGCCAACCAATCTTTACCGGCAATACAATCTTTCAAATCTTTATCGCCATGGTTTTGGTCATCCATTTTATAAAAACTTTTTCCGTAGCCACTGCTTCCGCGGTTATTTACAGCCAAGACTGCATAACCGTGATTTACCAAGTATTGAATTGTAGAGTTAAACCCTTGGCGAGATTGACCACCGGGACCTCCGTGAACCCACACAAGGGCTGGTACTTTGTTGTCTACAGAAGCCTGCTTGGGTTGATAATATATAGCAGGGATTTCTAATCCGTCAAAAGATTTATACCGTACTACTTCTGCTGAAACTAAATCATCAGGATTTATTTCTTTGTTTAAAACATCGGTAAGTTTTACTTTTTCTTTTGAATTTAAGTTATAAGAATACGAGTTGGTTGGGGTATTTGAACCACCAACACTTAGCAACGCCATAGTTTCATCTCTTGAGAAATTGGCACTATTGATACTTTGTCCTTCAATTTCAGGAAAATCAACGACATTACCTGTAGCTACTTCTTTTACTTCCATTTCGGTTTTGGCATCGGCATTTATAAACATAATTTGGTATGTGCCATTATGTGTGAAGTAAAAACCTGTGATATCCCAATTGCGTTCAGCTACTTTTTCAGATGTGCCTTCAGCGATGTTATATTTCATAAGTGTGCTGTATTCACCATCTGCATCTGTGGTGTAGTACAATGACTTTCCGTCTGGTGAAAAATCTTGAGGTGAATTACCGCTAAGGGTATCGTTAATTTTTGTCTTTTTTCCGGTTTCGGTATTTAAAAGATATAAATCACTGTCATTTGTATTTATAGATTTTGATAGAGCAATATATTTTCTGTCTTCGGTCATGCCGCCAAAATCCATTCCGTCTTCATTTTTATAAATCATTTTTGGGGTAAAACTTTCAATATCCATCTCATAATGATCCATAAACTTTGAGTCGCGCTCATTGCTTCCGTAGAAAAAACTTTTTCCATCTTTTGACCAACCTCTGAATAGTGCTCTAACTTTTTGGGTAGGAGTAAGAGCTTTTATTCCGGAGCTGTCTTTCATATAGATTTTATAGATTTCATCTCCATTTCCGTCCATGCGAAAGAGAATTCTATCATCATTTGGAAAATACGAAATTCCAAATACCGAAGCACTATCAGATTTTGTAATAGGGCTTAACTCGCCTCCAGATGCCGGAACAGTATACATATTGTAAATACCAGACCGGTTACTGGTCATTAATACCTTTGATTTGTCTGGAGCATAGCCGTTTGCAAAGGCATTTTCATTGTTCATAAATTGCTCAATGGAATATTGTTGAATTTCTTCCACTTGAGCTGTTTCTTCCTTTTTCTCTTCTTTGCAGGAGATAAATAGAAGAAACCCTAAACTGAGTAAAATGAGTTTTTTCATATGTTGGTTATTTAATTGGTTTTAAAAGTTTTGACTTCTGTAAAGGGTGATAAATCTATTGTTTCTATTTTAGACTTATATTTTTTCCATTCGGTTACAAAAAATTCATTAGTAGCTTGTAAAGCTTTATTTAATGCATCATTGGCTTGTTTCATCAATCGTTGTTCTGTAGCTGTTAATCCGTTAGGGCGACTTCCGCTGTACCAACTAGCTTGACCTATACGTTGCATAACATCTGGATCTGGACTACGAACAATACCTTGTTTTTTACTCTCCTTTCCTAGATAAAGCGCTACAATAGAGTCAATTTTTTGTGTCACCTCTTTGCTCATTTTTAGTTCATCTTTAAATTTTTCTTTGTCTTTATCCTTTAACTTTTTACTGTAATCTTCAACAATTTTTTTACTCTCAATCAATTGCTTTACAGCATCGGCGGCGGTTTGAGTCATCTGTTCCAGTTTTTTTGAAGCGGTATAACTTTCATTAATTGCTTTTTCTGAAATAGATAATCTCGGGTCGCTTTTAATGGTAATGTTTGTAGGTGATGTAGTCTCATTAAATGAAAGTTCTGCTCGGTAAGTTCCTGGTTTTACAGAAGTACCGCTAGGCTCATTGTTTCTGGTTCTCGTTCTTCTTGAGGGTCGATCTACACCGGCTTCATTCATATACCACGACCAGTTGTAAATTCCTGTACTGTCTGGTTTTTTCTTTTTTAGTGTTCTAATAAGGCGAGAACCATCGTATATGCGTAAATACAAACTGTCTTTGTGTTTTCCATCCATTTTCTCTTCTGAAGTGGTAACTTCTTCATCTTCGGGTTCTGAATCTTTATCATCTTTCTCGGTCTCATCTTTCTCGTTATTTTTTGCTTTAAAATAATAACTGAAATGAGCTCCGTAAGATCTATTTTCACCATTGTATAAACCATCTGCTCCAAAACGGCTTCCGGTAGGCTGTTGATAGGAAGCTTGATAGCCAGTTGGTGCTTCAAATAGTTTAATATCTTCTTGTAAAACAGAAGTGTTTGAAGCTATTTCTCTTAACGGTTTTATATCATCAAGCACCCAAGCGGCTCTACCAAAGGTACCAATTACCAAGTCGTCTTCACGTGGGTGGATTACTAAATCTTTTACTGAAACAGTAGGAAATCCATTTGTCCATTTTTCCCAAGTGCTGCCAGCATCGATTGAAACATAAAGTCCGTCGTCTGTTCCTAAAAACAATAAGTTTTTTTCTTTGGGATCTTCTACAATACTTAATGTGTAGCTTATAACATCATTTTCATCTACAATTCGCGTCCAAGATTTTCCATAGTTAGTAGTTCTGTAAGCATACGGTTTGTAATTAAACCTTCTATAATCATTTGCAACTAATAGTGCTTCTCCCTTATTTTTATTTGAAGCTTTTATTTGTACAATCCAGCTTCCTTTAGGTAATTCAGGGATGTTTTTTGAGACATCTGTCCAGTTATTACCTCCATCGGTTGTGTAATGTACACGACCATCATCGGTACCAACCCATAACATATTTTGCTCCACAGGTGAAGGCTCTATAACTAAAATTGTTGTGTGATTTTCAGCTCCGGTAGCATCGATTGTAAGACCGCCACTTTCAGCTTGTTTTTGTTTTTCAGGATCGTTGGTTGTGAGGTCTGGAGATATTACCTGCCAAGTAAGGCCTTTGTCGGTGCTTTTGTGTACAAACTGGCTTCCGAAGTAAAGTGTATTTGAATTAAAAGGATCAATATTAATAGCACTGTTCCAGTTAAAACGTAATTGCATATCTGGGTCTGGGTGAGTAGGTCGAACGGTATAATTATTTCCTGTGATGTGGTCATATCTGCTTACAAATCCTTGTTGACTCATTGTCCATCCATAACGGCTGTCATCTGGATCTGGGACAACGTCAAATCCATCACCAAAGCTTATTTCTTGCCAATAGCTGTTTCTAATGCCTTGGTCTTTCCATACATATGCAGGACCACGCCAGCTACCGTTATCTTGCATTCCGCCATACACATTATAGGGAAACTCATTATCAACAGCAATGTGGTAAAACTGTGCAACAGGTAAATTGCCAATAAAACGCCAAGTTTTTCCTCCGTCGTGAGTAATGTTAAGACCTCCATCGTTACCATCTAGCATAAAACTACCATCATTAGGATGAATCCACCAAGCGTGATGATCTGGATGCACACCGTTATCAACGCCATAAGCACCCATTAACTGTTTAAAACTTTTTCCTCCATCTTCTGAAACATTCACGTATGTAAAAACAGAGAAAACACGATTTTCATTTTGAGGGTCTACATATATTTCAGCATAATAGAAAGGACGGTTTCCTATTTCGCTCATATCATTGTTTATCATTTTCCAAGTAAAGCCTCCATCTTCACTTTTGTATAGTGCGTTTTTTTTAGATTCGATCAACGCATAGACTATATTGGGTTTGTTTTTAGCGATAGCAATTCCCATTCTACCTAAATCGCCTTTTGGTAACCCATCTTTGTTGGTACGTTCTTCCCAAGTTTCACCACCATTGTGAGTAACGTATAGACCAGAACCTTCTCCTCCTGAGGTAAAAAACCAAGGTTCGCGTTTGTGTTCCCACATTGCAACCATTAATTTATTTGGATTTGTAGGGTCCATAACCATATCTGCTACACCGGTTTTATTATTTACAAAAAGGATTTTATTCCAAGTTTTTCCACCATCTGTGGTTTTAAAAACTCCGCGTTCTGGATGTTCACCCCAAGGTGAGCCAATAGCACCTACATATATTGTGTTTGAATCTGTTGGGTCAATAATAATACGATGAATATGACGTGTTTTTTCCAAGCCCATTAGTTGCCATGTTTTTCCACCATTGAGTGAGCGATACACTCCATAACCACCGTTTAAACTATTTCTAGGGTTTCCTTCACCAGTTCCTACCCAAATTACAGAAGGGTTGCTCTGTTGAATTGCTACCGCACCAATAGAAGCTGTAGGTTGGTTGTCAAAAATTGGTTTCCAAGAAATACCGCCACTTTGGCTTTTCCAAAGACCACCTGAAGCTGTACCCACATACATTACATCAGGGTTATTGGTAACAACATCTATGGCTGTTACACGTCCAGACATACCACCGGGACCAATATTTCGAGGTTTTTTATCTTTCAAAATATCCATTGAAAGTTTTTGAGAAAAAGTAAGTATAGGAATAAGTAAAAAGGTAAAGAGAAGTAGTTTTTTCATTAGTTGATTTTTCAGAAATTAAAAATTGAGTTTAAAGTTAATAAAATGTGAAATAGCAACCCTTAAAATGCTGTTAATACCCATAATTTTTTCTATTGAAAATTGGTATCTTTAAAGTATGAAGAAGAAAAATAGGCCTACGGGATTTGTTTTTACAAAACACACCCCAAAGGAGCAGACTCCTTTTGAACGACTTTTCGAAATATTTCAAGAATTAATTACTCATACTTCAGGTGATTTTGACGAAGCAATAGATTGGCTCCGGCAGCTTGATGAAGAATATAATTTAACTACTTCTGAATATACCATTGATGATTTTATTGAAGACCTTAAAAAGAAAGGATATATACGTAAAGAATATAATCCTGATGGACAAGGCGGCGGAAAAGGAGATGGGAAAAACACCATAACTGAAAAGCTAGAACGATCATTAAGGAAACGTGCCTTAGATCAAATTTTTGGAAAAATAAAACGTAGTGGTGGCGGTAATCATAAAACCAAATATACAGGACAGGGTGATGAACAGGCTGGAGAATTTAGAAACTATCAATTTGGAGATGCTTTACATCAAATTTCAATGACAGAAAGCTTGAAAAATGCTCAAGTAAATCACGGTATTGATGGGTTTAATCTTTCAGAAGATGACTTAGTAGTTGAAGAATCCGTACATAAATCTCAAATGAGCACAGTACTTATGATTGATATTAGCCATAGTATGATTCTCTATGGCGAAGACAGAATAACCCCAGCAAAGAAAGTTGCTATGGCTCTCTCTGAGTTAATCACAACCAGATACCCTAAAGATACATTAGATATTTTGGTTTTTGGAAATGACGCGTGGCCCATCAAAATCAAAGATTTACCTTACTTAAATGTAGGCCCTTACCATACCAATACTGTTGCCGGGCTGCAACTGGCGATGGATATGTTACGCCGTAAGCGTAATACAAATAAGCAAATTTTTATGATCACCGATGGAAAGCCAAGCTGTATGCAACTTCCAGACGGGCAATATTATAAAAATAGCGTTGGTCTGGATCCTCACATTATAAAAAAATGTTATATGATGGCGCGTAAAGCTAGAAAGCTTCATATACCTATAACAACATTTATGATAGCTCAAGACCCATATTTAATGCAATTTGTAGATGAATTTACTGCAGTTAATAAAGGAAAAGCCTTTTATACAGGCTTAAAAGGTTTAGGTGAAATGATCTTCACAGATTATGAAACAAACCGAAGAAAAAGAATACGATAAAAAAGATTGAAGAAAAAGATGAAAATAGAAACTATAAAAACGTTTGGTGATTTAAAGAAAGCTGGATACGAATACAAAACTGTAAAAGAAGAATTACGAAGAAATTTACTTCATAAGTTAATGAAAAAAGAACCAACCTTTGAAGGCATTCACGGTTATGAGTACACAGTTATACCAGAGTTGGAACGCGCCATTCTTTCAAAACACAATATTAACTTACTAGGTTTGCGTGGGCAGGCCAAAACGCGCCTTGCTAGGCAGATGGTTTCACTACTTGATGAATACATTCCAATTGTTGCCGGTAGCGAAATCAATGACGATCCTTTTAAGCCCATATCAAGATACGCTAAAGAACTTTTAGCCGAAAAAGGCGATCAAACACCTATTGAATGGTTGCATAGAGAAAATAGGTTTTCAGAAAAATTGGCTACACCAGATGTAACCGTTGCAGATATCATTGGTGATGTTGATCCTATAAAAGCAGCCAATTTAAAACTTAATTATGCAGATGATCGTGTGATCCATTTTGGGATGATTCCTAGGGCAAACAGAAGCATTTTTGTTATAAATGAATTACCAGATTTACAGGCAAGAATTCAAGTAGCACTATTTAATATTTTACAAGAAGGGGATATACAAATAAGAGGTTTTAAACTACGTATGCCACTAGATATTCAATTTGTGTTTACTGCCAATCCTGAAGATTACACAAATCGAGGAAGTATTGTAACGCCGTTAAAGGATAGAATAGGTTCTCAAATTTTAACACACTACCCAGACGATATTGAAACGGCGCGCACAATTACTCAACAAGAGACTGAAGCTGCTTCTTCTGAAAAAGAAAAAATATACGTGCCTGAATTGGCTAAAGATATTCTAGAACAAATAAGTTTTGAAGCAAGAAAAAGTGAATTTATCGACGCAAAGAGTGGTGTAAGTGCTAGACTAAGCATCACCGCTTTTGAAAATTTGCTTAGTACAGCCGAACGCAGAGCGCTTACTAATGGAGAAGATAAAACAAGCGTTAGATTAAGTGATTTTATGGGGGTGATTCCTGCAATTACCGGTAAAGTAGAGCTGGTATACGAAGGAGAACAAGAAGGCGCTAGTGAAGTAGCAGAGCAACTTATTTCAAAAGCTGTAAAAACACAGTTTAATCACTATTTTCCTAAAATTGAAAAACTTCAAAAACAAAGTGACCGTGATCCTTATGCAGATGTTGTTGCCTGGTTCTTTGAAGAAAGCGGGTTTGAGTTGTTAGATACACTTTCAGATGTTGAATATAAAAGACAACTTAATACAATTGAACCCTTAAATGAATTGCTTAAAAAGCACGTGCCAGATATATCGGCAGAAGACAAACCCTTTTTTAAGGAAGTAGTGCTTTGGGCTTTAACTGAATATAAGAAATTAAGTAAATATAATCTAGGTGATGGTATTCAATTTAAAGATGTTTATGGCGGTTATATAAGTGGTTTATAATATTTCTGAAACTGCCTTAACAATCAAAGCTAGACCACTAATTACCATAATAGTAATTACCCATTTTCTAAAAGCTAATTTGCTCATGCGTTGTAAAAGCCATTTGCCAATTAGGTTTCCTACAATGGCACCAAGCCCTGTGGCAATTCCGTAAATCCAAAGTTCGTCGGTCAATAGCCCAAAGAAAGCATAACTGCCTATTTGGGCAATACCTAGAAAGAACGCTTGTGCAGCTTTTGTGCCCACCAGCGATTCTTTGTCTATTCCTGCGTTGAGTAAAAACGGATTTAGAATAGGACCCATTCCGCCGGTTAATGTTCCAATTATTGAAATGAAAAAACCGAGAGGGACAAAATACCAAAGTTTGACTTCAAAAGAACGTTCTTTTTTTCCGAAGCGATACTGAAAAAATGTACTGACTAAAAATAAACCAACTATGATTTGAACCCAGTAAATTTTTACTTCAGCAAAAAGCCAAGCCGCTAATACAGCTCCAAGCATTGCAGAAGGAACATAGTACCAAAAGACCTTCCAGACTATATGCTTCCAGAAGATGATAATGCGAGTAGGGCGGCTTATAAAGGTTCCTAAGTTGATAACTGGAGCTGTTTGTGAAGTTCCTATTAAAAAATTAAGAATAGGAATCTGCATCAATGCTCCTCCGCCACCGCTAATGGTAGATAATGTAAAAGCACAGGCGCCTAATGCAAATAGACCAAATAAGAGCCAAGGGCTTAGTTGTGATAAAAGTTCCATAGCGGTTTAATTGTCGTTTGCAAAAATAAAAAAAGCTGTCTACAGGTGATAGACAGCTTGATAATAATTGCTCTTAGGGAGTTTAAATATTCGGTATAACTAATTCTTGACCTGGATGAATAACATCTGGATTGTCTAATTGATCACGGTTTGCTTCAAATATTTTGTTGTACTTCATAGGGTCTTTGTAGTATTTTTTTGAAATTTTACTAAGAGATTCCCCTTTCTCAACCGTGTGGTATGCGTAAGCGTTTTTATCTGCCACTGTAATATCTGCCTCAATATCATGAGGATTTTCACCGCCAGATTTTTTTATTTCATCCCAAAGAAGATCTTTATGGTATTGTGTGTTGGCTGTTCCCCAGATTTTAAGTTTACCATTTTCTTCTTTTACATCACCGTTTTGTACTTTAAGCTTTTCACCTAGATCCAAAACATTTTGATACTTTTCTTTAACCATTTTATTTTGTTTTTAACTTTTATGTACTAAAGATACAAATTTTACTCAATTGAAATATAAGCACTTTAAGCTTTATCGTTATATCCTTTAATTAATCTCTTGTATTTAACATTGAATATTAATTTGAATGCAATATTTAACTTAAAATTAAGTCGCTTTAATATTAAATTATGACACACAATATTATCTTTGTTCAAAACAAAAATCAACGTTATGAAATTTAAATCAATTATTATGTCATTAGCCGTAGCAACTATGTTGTTTACAGCTTGTAATGATGGGAAAAAGAAAGAAGCAGAAGCAAAAGCTGAAGCTGAAAAAATGGAAATGGAAGCCAAGAAAAAAGCTGAAGAAGAAGCTATGATGGCTAAGAAAGAGTTTGAAGAAAATACCATTGCTTCAAAAGCTATGAATAATCAAGATTTATCAACTCTTGTATCAGCTCTTAAGCAAGCAGGATTAGCTCAAACTTTTATGGAAGAAGGAGAGTATACAGTATTTGCACCAACCAATACTGCTTTTGAGGCAGTACCGAAACAAGCTCTTGATAATTTAATGAAAGATGAGAATAAATCTCAACTTCAAGGTGTATTAAAGTATCACGTAGTTTCTGGAGAGTGGTCTGGAGATTCACTTATGAAAGCTATTAAAGATAATGATAACAAATACCGTGTTACCACGCTACAGGGTGAAAACATTATACTTTCTTTAAAAGATGATAAAATAATGATTAAAGATGCAAAAGGTAATACTGCAACAGTAGTAAGTGCTAATGTAGATGCATCAAACGGTATTGTACACGTGGTTGATAAAGTACTTATGCCAAAAGGATAAGTAATAGTTTAACCAAACAAAACTTTAAAGGCTCCTTTCACGGAGCCTTTTTTAATTGTTTATAAGATATTCATTGCTTTTTAAATCATCTGCGCTTTCAATCATAATACTATTTCCATCTTTTAAAAGAATATTTTTGGTTGAAATATCAAGAATATCACGATAATAATGGTCTGTTATAATGATGCCTTTCTTACTTGAAATTTTTTTAAAGAAAGCCTTTAGTTTTTTAATCTGAAGTGGCTCTAGCATTGAGAATGGTTCATCAAAAAGTAAAAATGGGTGAGGAAGCTGACTTATAAGAATAGATTCAAAAAACTTTCGTTCTCCGTGAGAAAGCTCACCTATTTTTTTGTGTGTGATGTTTGCTATTACCGGATTATAAAAAATAGCATCTTGTTTCTTTTCATCATTAAAGTAAATAGGTATACTATCACGAACCTTTAAATTCTTAGGAATAAAAGGATGTTGAGGTGCATAAGCAATAAGCTGTTTTTTAATTACTTCGGAAGAGGAAGCCTCTGCATCATTAATTGTAATCTTTCCTGAACTTGCAGAAAGTGTTCCGAATAAAATTGTAAGCAAAGTAGATTTTCCACTTCCATTTCTTCCGAAAACACCTAAAATCTCTCCGGTTTTAACTGAAAAGGAAACGTTTTTTAAAACCTCACTCTTTCCAAAATTTTTTGAGACGTTATATAATTGTAATACTTCCAAAGAAAACGTAAAAAAGCATTGTGAATACTAAAAATACAGGAATGCCAATGATAAGATTAATTATAAATGAAACCTTGCATAAGTGCCATTTTGTAATACCTAAATTATAATAAAAATAATATTCATCTTTTTTAAAAACCTGAAATCCCAGATACCCAAAGATGAAACCGATTGAACAAAATATAAGGAATGTCCACAATATGTTTGTAATTAAAAGACAAACTATTGAAAAGCTAAATATAAAAGGAAACAAATCCTTATAAAACTGCCAAAAGGGACGAATGTTTTGCACAAATAAAAAATTTATAAAAAAGGCACCTTTAAGGAAATTACAACCGACAGCATATTACATCTATCTGGGGAGAATGTTGTTTATAACCTTTTACGGTGCCAAGTTTTTTTGTGGGGAACTAATCGAATTTTAAATATACTTAATTTTTTAATTAAAAGTACTTATTGTTTTTTGAGAAATTACTTTGTGCTAAAGTTTTTAGGTACTGCAATATTTAGTTTATCTGAACATATCGTTACATTTACTTTTTTAGTGTTTTCAATAAACTCACCATCTATTTGAAGAGGTACAGCCTCATTCATTTCTATGGTTGCAGCTGTTGAAGGGTATTCTTCAGCAAAATCAGATCCTATGTTTGCTTTGTCGTAGATGGTGTTTAAAATTTCGGTAATATTCAATTCTTTAAAAACCAAAAGTTCAAACTTACCATCGTTTATTTTGCCGTTTGGGTTAATGTTTGCGCCGGTTCCAAATTTATTGGCGTTGGCAATGGCGAGCATAATTCCTTTCTCTTCAATGGTTTTGTTTTTATTTTTAATTGTAAATGTAAAGGGGTATGGACAAGAAACCAAGGTAGGAATCACTTGTAAAATATAGCCAAGTTTACCACGTATATTTGAGGACTCATAGTGATTTATCAGTTCAGCATTGATGCCTAAGTCTGCCATATGCAAACAAATATGATTATTGATAAGCAGCTTATCAACAGCAATGGTGTGAGATCCCAACGCTATTTTCAGTTGGCCTTCAATAGTATCAGGGATGTTAAAATTTACCGCCAGACCATTTGCCGAACCTGCTGCAATAATCCCTACAGAAGTAGTAAGTCCTTCAATTGCTTCGGCTACCATTTTTATAGTACCGTCACCTCCGGCTATTAATATTCTATCAAATGCTGTTTTTTTTACTACATCACTTAATTTTTTCACATCATTTTCTCCTGTGGTTTTAAAAAAATGTAAAGCAAAGTCATTTTTACTGCATTCCTCTTCTATAGCGGTAATGATAGTATCTTTATTGGTGTTTCCTGAAATAGGATTAACTACTAATAGAATCTTTTTACTCACGTTTATTTATTTTACGTTTAAAATTAAGTATTTTGAAAAGATGAAAAGGTTAAGGAAAATACAATAGATGAAACTAGACTTACAATTATATAGAGGATATCTTAATGAACAAGAATTAGTTGTTTCGGGTCACGTTTTTAAGTCGTGGGCTCCAGATAAATTCAGTATAGACCGTAAGGGTGTAAAGCATGCGTTTTCTATATTGCATATGTTTACCATCTCGCCTTTAGAAAATGTAGAAGTTACTTTAAAATTTTATGATATAACAGTAAAAACCAAAACGCTTGAAGACGGTTTTTTTAGGTTTACTATTCCTTTTACACAAGAATTAAAAAGCGGTTGGCACCAATATACTGTAACCTGTGCCTTAGGTAAAATTGGTATTGTAGAAACTGCAGAAATACTAAAGCCTTTTGAAAGTAAATTTGGGATTATTTCAGATATTGATGACACTTTTCTCATTTCACACAGCAGCAATATTTTTAAAAAGCTCTATGTAATGTTGTCCAAAAACGTAAACAAACGCAAAGTTTTTGAAGACGTAGTAGATCATTACCAAGCATTAAGTATAGCCGGGCAAGACAGTGAAGAAGCTTCAAATTCCTTTTTTTACGTTTCTAGCAGCGAGTGGAATCTATATGCATTTATTGAAGAATTTGCCCGAATACATAAACTGCCCAAAGCCGTAATCAAGCTTAAAAAAATTAAAACCAAGCTTACCGATTTTTTAAAATCTGGAAGTGGCGATCACGATCACAAGTTTCAGAAAATAAAAGATATTATATCGTTTTACCCCAACTTACAATACGTTTTGCTAGGTGATGATACCCAACAAGACCCTTTTTTATATGAACGTATTTGTAAAATTTTTCCGAAAAATATCATGGCTGTTTACATAAGGCAAACTTCAAAAAAAAGAAAGCAAGATGTAGAACAATCACTTGCCACAATCAATAGCCTTTCAGTACATACTTATTATTTTAAGGATAGTCACAAAGCAATAGAACATTCAAAAAAAATAGGAGTAATAGTATAAGGTTGAAAATTTAATTCATTCTTAAACAATAAATAAAACCTAGAATTTTCTACTTTTGCAGTTCATTAAAAAACAAAACCATGCAAGACGGTATTTATGCTAAAATCACTACTGAAAAAGGACAAATTTTAGGCAAATTAACTTATAAAAAAACTCCGGGAACAGTAGGTAACTTTGTTGCTCTAGCTGAAGGAAATTTAGAAAACGAAGCAAAACCCCAAGGTGAACCATACTACGACGGATTAAAATTTCATCGTGTTATTCCAGATTTTATGGTGCAAGGAGGCGATCCATCTGGTACAGGAGCCGGAGGACCGGGTTATAAGTTTGATGATGAGTTTCATAAGGATTTAAAACACGATAAGCCAGGTATTTTTTCTATGGCAAATGCAGGACCTGCAACAAACGGAAGTCAGTTTTTTATTACTCACGTAGAAACCCCTTGGCTAGATAATAAGCACACTGTTTTTGGTCACGTAATTGAAGGGCAAGACGTGGTTGATGCAATTGCACAGGGTGATTCAATGAAAACTGTAGAGATTGTAAGAGTAGGCGAGGAGGCCAAAAAATGGAATGCAGTTGAAGCTTTTAGACAATTTAATGGTGCCAAAGCCGAACGTGAAGCAAAGGCAAAGCAAGAACAAGAAGATTTAATTAAAGAAATATCTGCAGGATTTGATAAAACCGAAAGCGGACTTAGGTATAAAATTATCAATAAAGGTGATGGAGCCAAAGCCGAAAAAGGTAAAACCGTAGCAGTGCACTACAAAGGTATGTTTGCCGACGGTGGAGAGTTTGACAACTCGTATAAACGAGGCAACCCAATTGAGTTTCCGGTTGGTATGGGAAATGTAATCGCCGGATGGGATGAAGGTATTCAGCTCTTGCAAGTGGGTGATAAAGCTCGATTTGTAATTCCGTCTCACTTAGCATATGGAGAACGAGGAGCTGGTGGTGTTATTCCACCTAATGCAACTTTAGTTTTTGATGTTGAGTTAATGAAAGTTAAATAAGAGTTATTTCAAAAAATATATATTTTAAAAAAACGCTCTACAAAGAGCGTTTTTTTTTATTCTTTCCACTTAATATTACAACCCATGCTTGGTTTTTGGTCCTTTCTCTGCGGATTGTTATTAAGAACATTGTCAATTGCTTCACGTAGATCACGACCATTAACGGGAATGCTGTTTCCTGGTCTGGAGTTGTCCAGTTGCCCGCGGTAGATGAGTTTTAATTCATCATCAAATAAATAAAAGTCTGGGGTACAAGCAGCGTCATACGCTTTGGCAATTTCTTGGGTTTCATCGTATAAATAAGGAAAAGGGTAATTGTGTTTTCTAGCTGTTTTCCACATCTCTTTGGGTGAATCTTGAGGATACTTCACAACATCATTACTACTTATGGCAACAAAGCCAAAACCAGTAACACGATAGTCATTACAAAGTCTCACAATCTCTTCATTTACGTGTTTTACGTATGGGCAATGATTGCAAATAAACATAACAACTGTACCTTTTTCACCTTTTATTTGCTGAAGTGAAACCGGTTTCATAGTAACGGCATCCAAAAGCGTAAAGTCTGGAGCTTTGGTGCCTAGCGGTAACATGCTTGAAGGAGTGAGAGACATAAAATTTGATTTGTTAATTAGAGATACTTTTTTCAATAAAGTTACAATTATTAAACATTTTATAAAGTTTTGTCAATCTCTTTTAATGACTGTAACTTTATAAAAAACCAAAAAACATGGAAAACTCATACAGTTCACTTTCAGTGGCAATAGAAGATTTACAAAACAAAGGATATAAAGAAGATTTTAACCTGGTAGAAGAAGGTATAGAATCAAAATCACTTAAAAGAGAATGGAAAGCAGGAGAGCTTGATGTAATTAAATATTATCGTTTTGAAGGAATGACAAATCCCGGTGATAATTCAATATTATATGTGATTGAAACTCACGATAACACAAAGGGCTTGCTTGTAGATAATTATAGCGCTAAAGGTGATTATATCTCTCCTGAAATGGTAAAAAAATTAAAAATCACTCATGAAGAATAACCTTTCTTGGAAAGACTTTGAAAAAGTAGATATGCGTGTAGGGACAGTTATTGATGTAACTGATTTTCCTGAAGCTCACAACCCTTCTTATAAATTACAAATAGATTTTGGAGAAGAAATAGGTGTTTTAAAAACATCTGCTCAAGTCACTTCACTATATAAAAAGGAGGATATCAATGGGAAACAAGTAATTGCCGTTGTAAATTTTCCGAAGAAACAGATAGCCAATTTTATGAGCGAATGTCTCTTGATTGGTGCGGTAGATGACAAAGATGTCACATTACTAGAACCCGGTAAAAAAGTAAAAAACGGTTTACGAATTTCGTAAACCGTTTTTTATTATACTTCGCTGTCCATTATATCTGTTACAACATAGTATCTAGGATCGTCTATGTTATCTTCAATAATGGTGTCAAATTCCGGATTGCGTTTTATAAGTAATGCTTTACAATCTTTACTTAAATGAGTAAACTTTATTTGTTTGCCGTGAGCGACATATTTGTTAGCAAGGTTTCGTAAAGCTTCAACACCACTATGGTCTGTAACTTTAGACTCCATGAAATCAATTTCAATCTTTTCAGGATCGTTTTTAACATCAAACTTGGCATTAAAAGCGGTAGTAGAACCAAAAAATAAAGGTCCCCATATTTCATAAACTTTTGTACCGTCATCTTTAATGCGTTTTCGAGCTCTAATACGTATTGCGTTTTTCCAAGCAAATACTAATGCGCTCATAATTACACCCGCAATAACGGCAATGGCAAGATCTTGCCAAACGGTAATAGCCGATACAGCTACTAGCACAATAGCATCACTCAATGGAATTTTATTCAGAATACGAAAACTACTCCATGCAAATGTGCCAATGACAACCATAAACATAACCCCTACTAAAGCAGCAATAGGTATCTGCTCAATTAAAGGAGCGCCAAATAACACAAAACATAGCAAAGCAATAGCGGCAACTGTACCCGATAAACGACCTCTACCACCAGAGTTTACATTTATTATTGATTGCCCAATCATAGCACAACCACCCATTCCGCCAAAAAGACCATTAATAATGTTGGCTCCACCTTGTGCTACACATTCACGATTACCACTACCACGAGTTTCGGTCATTTCATCAACAAGGTTTAGAGTCATTAATGATTCAATAAGACCAACCGCAGCTAATATTACAGCGGTAGAAATAACGAGTCCCCAATGTCCTTGCAGGGTATCAAAAACACCAAATATTTGTCCTTGGAAGGTAGGTAGCCCTCCTTGAAGTCCAGCTCCACCACCATCACGAATAAATGATCCTACAGTACTTGCATCTATATTTCCGAAGATAGTAACACAAGCCACTACTACAATTGCAGTCAATGCAGCAGGAATCTTTTTGGTAAGCTTCGGAAGTCCAAACATAATACCCATGGTCAAAATAACCAAGGCTAGCATGACAAATAAGTCGGTTCCTGTCATCCAAGTAGGGACTCCTTCAGATTTTTCTTTAAAAAAGCCTAATTGAGATAAAAAGATAACTATGGCCAATCCATTTACAAACCCCATCATTACTGGGTGGGGAATAAGACGAACAAATTTACCTAAACGAAAAACCCCGGCTAAAATTTGAATACCTCCCATAATTAATAAGGTGATAAATAACCATTGTAAGCCCAAGTTATCGATTGGAGTTGCTAGGGCATTCCCTACTTCATTTCCTTTTTGAATTAAATGAACCATAACAATTGCAGTGGCTCCGGTTGCACCAGAAATCATACCTGGACGACCTCCAAAAAGTGCTGTAACAATACCCATCATAAAAGCTCCATAAAGTCCTATTAACGGGTCAACTCCTGCTACAAATGCAAATGCTACTGCTTCAGGAACCAAAGCCAATGCAACGGTTAATCCCGAAAGGATGTCATTTTTAGGGTTTTGTGTGAAATTTTTAATGGTTTTCTGTATCATTTTCTTCGCTTAAAAAAGCGGCAAAGATACAGGAATATTCGAGAGAAGGAAAGTAAATTAAAAATCTTAAAGATTAGGAAATGTAATTCCAGATATTTTTAAATTTTACTAGTTGAGAATATGTGTGTTTAATAACTTTATTTTCTTCTGAAGCTAAAGCAGGATCAGCTTTTAGGGTTTGTTGTGCATAGCTTCGGGCAATTTTTAAAATAGCTGAATCTTTAACTATATCTGCAATGCGAAGGTTTAAAACGCCGCTTTGTTGCGTTCCCATTATATCTCCGGGCCCACGTAATTTTAAATCTACTTCGCTTATTTCAAAACCATCATTGGTTTTTGTCATAGTATGTAAACGTGTTTTTGCATCGCTACTTAACTTATGTCCAGTCATTAAAATACAATAGCTTTGTTCTGCACCACGGCCAACACGACCTCGTAGTTGGTGTAACTGAGAAAGACCAAAACGTTCAGCACTTTCAATAACCATTACCGAAGCATTAGGAACATTGACACCTACTTCAATTACTGTTGTAGCAACCATTATCTGCGTCTCGCCGCGTACAAACCTATTCATTTCAAAATCCTTATCTGCAGGTTTCATTTGACCATGTACAATAGATATTTGATACTTAGGTTGCGGAAATTCTCTAACGATACTTTCATAACCATCCATTAAATCTTTATAATCCAATGCTTCACTTTCTTGAATCAATGGATACACGATATAGACTTGTCTTCCTTTTGAAATTTCATCTTTCAAAAACCGAAACACCTTTAGTCTGTTTGAGTCAAATCGATGAACAGTTTTTATGCTTTTTCTACCCGGCGGAAGCTCATCGATAACACTTATATCAAGGTCACCATAAACACTCATTGCTAGGGTACGCGGAATAGGAGTGGCTGTCATGACCAGAACGTGTGGAGGGTACTCATTTTTGTGCCATAATTTACTGCGTTGTGCTACCCCAAAACGATGTTGTTCATCTATTATAGCGAGTCCTAAATTTTGAAATTTTACTTTATCTTCAAGTAATGCATGTGTGCCAATTAGAATGTTTATTTCGCCATTTTGTAGTTTTTCATGGATTTCTCTTCTACTTGAAGTTTTTGTTGAACCAGTTAATAGCTTTATATTGGTATTCAAGTTGTTACATAATTCTTTTAATCCGTTATAGTGCTGAACTGACAGAATTTCAGTTGGAGCCATTAAACACGCTTGAAAACCGTTGTCAATAGCTATTAACATTGACATGAGGGCTACTATAGTTTTGCCACTACCTACATCACCTTGTAAAAGCCGATTCATTTGTGCATTGCTGCCTAAATCATTTCTAATTTCTTTGATAACTCGCTTCTGGGCATTGGTTAACTCGAAGGGTAAATGATGGTTGTAAAAGGTGTTAAAATTTTCGCCTATTTCTTCAAAAGGATACCCTTTAATTTTACTTTTATGTTGTAGATTTTTCCGAAGTAATTGTAGCTGAATGTAAAATAATTCTTCAAATTTTAATCGATATTGAGACCGTGCTAATAACTCTTGACTTTGCGGAAAATGAATGTTTAAAAGTGCCGTACTTTTTGAAACTAATTTTAACGAATCTAGAATGGTTTTTGAAAGTGTTTCAGAAAATGTTCCTTTCAATTCTGTGAATAATTGTTGAAGCAATCCTATGATTACTTTATTTGTAATTCCACTTTTTGAAAGTTTTTCGGTAGACGGATAAATGGGTTGCATGGCAGAACGCACTCCTTGTTCATGTTTTGACAGTAATTCCATCTCTGGATGTGGCATGGAAAACGTACCGTTGTACCAATTGGTTTTTCCAAAAACTACATAGGGAACATTTATTTTTACATTTTCACGAATCCACTTATGACCGCGAAACCAAACCAATTCCATTTTTGAACTTCCATCGGTAAACGTAGCGACTAATCGTTTGCCTCGTTTTTGTTCAATCGTTTTTAGATGAATAATTTTCCCTATTACTTGTACCTCGGCACTGTTGCGTTGCAATTGGGCAATTTTATAATATTGCGTGCGATCTAGATAGCGATTAGGGAATAGGTTTAAAAGATCTTGAAATGTATGAATGTTTAGTTCTTTTTTGAGTAAATCGGCTCGATTAGGCCCAACGCCTTTTAAATAATCAATTGGAGTTTGTAGAAAGCCACCATTCATATCACGAAAATACAATATTCCTGTTAAGAGTTGAATAGCTAGATGTATTTTTAAACTTATTTGGTTACTTTGTGAGGCACTTTTTAATTAGTTTGTATGTACAAAGTATTGTCAGTTTTATTTTTATTTATCTGTTTCTTCGGAAATGCGCAACAAACACATCTGGTTGATTTTTTGTCAGTTAAAGCTGAGGTGATTCCTAATGCCATAGAAGAAAGCATAAAAGGAACAGTTTCGTATCAGTTTAAAATTCTTCAGAAAACAGATTCGGTATATCTAGATGCAATTTATATGAAGGTTTTCGATGTGGTTTCAAAACAAATAGATGTTTCTTCTTCAGAAAAAAAAGTTTGGCTCACGGGAAATTTCAGAAAAGATAAAATCTACGATGTAACCTTCTCATACACCGCAACCCCAAAACAGACACTATACTTCACAGGAAATCAAATTTGGACACAAGGGCAAGGAAAATACACGTCGCATTGGTTACCTAGCATTGATGATATGAATGATAAGCTGGAGTTTGACCTTACGATTGCTACTTCAAAAAATAAAGCAGTGATTGCCAACGGAAAATTTTTAAAGAAGAATCAAAAAGACAGTTTAGCTTATTGGCATTTTGATATGAAACAACCTATGGCGAGCTATTTGGCAGCTTTTGCCATTGGCGATTTTGATAAGAAATCGATTAACTCACAATCTGGTATCCCAATTGAACTGTATTACAAACCAGAAGATGCCAATAAAGTAGAACCTACGTACCGGTACACCAAGCAAATTTTTGATTTTCTAGTAACTGAAATTGGGGTGCCGTATCCTTGGCAAAATTATAAGCAAGTGCCGGTGCGGGACTTTTTGTATGCTGGAATGGAAAATACAACGGCTACCATTTTTTCTGAAGCTTTTGTGGTCGATTCCATTGGGTTTGCAGATAGAAACTACGTAAACGTAAATGCACACGAATTGGCACATCAATGGTTTGGCGATTTGGTTACTGAAACAAACGGTACACATCATTGGTTACAAGAAGGTTTTGCTACCTATTTTGCACAATTAGCAGAACGAGAAGTTTTTGGTAATGACTATTATTATTGGAAGTTGTATAACGCCGCAGAACAATTAAAAGAACTGAGCGACTCAGGAAAAGGTGAACGGTTACTTAATCCACAAGCCAGTTCCTTAACATTTTATGAAAAAGGAGCGTGGGCTTTGACTATTTTGAGGGAAAAAATTGGTGATCAAGCTTTTAAGACGGCATTAAAAAACTATTTAAACACCTATCAATTCAAAAATGTGTCAACAGATGATTTTTTATCTGAAGTAAAAAAAGTGACTGATGTTGATATTTCAAGTTGGGAGGCAGATTGGTTGCGGCAAAGTGCTTTTAAAGCAGAGCAAGCCTTAAATTACCTTTCGCAATCTTCGTTTATGAAATCATATTTTGAAATTTCAGCCCTTCGGAATACAGCATTTGTAGAAAAAAAAGACCAATTGTCATTTGCGTTAACCAGTCCGAACGATTTTGTAGGTCAAGAAGCCGTATATCAACTTTTTGACGAACCCATATTGCAAACTCTGCCTTTATATAAAAAAGCCTTTAAAAGTGAGAATTTGTACGTAAGGCAAGCGATAGCAAATACCTTGACAACCATTCCTAATGAGCTGCAAGAAGAATATGAATCACTCTTGAATGATGCTTCGTATGTAACAAAAGAGGCAGCATTGTATAACCTTTGGATAAATTTTCCTGAAAAAAGAAACGAATACCTCGATAAAATGAAGGGAGTTGTGGGCTTTCAGAATAAAAATGTGCGTCAGTTGTGGTTAGTATTAGCTTTGGTTACCGAAGGGTATGAAGCAGACAAGAAACAACTATTTGCATCAGAATTAATCAATTACTCATCAAAAGAGTTCAGTTTTGAAATTCGAGAGAAAGCATTTGAGTTTATAAACGAATTAAATATGTATACTTCAGAAGCGTTAAAAAACTTGGTGAATGCATCGATGCATCATAATTGGCGCTTTAAAAAGTATGCACGAAAGCTTTTGGATGAGGTTTTAAAAAATTCTGTTTATAAAAAACAATTAGAAGGCGTTCTATTTCAACTTCCAAAAAAAGAAAAGGATTTTTTACAAGCAAAACTTTCAGAATAAAAAGCAATTGCTACTTTTATGTAAACCAATTTTATGCGAGCACTAGTAATTTCGGGAGGAGGAAGTAAAGGAGCATTTGCCGGTGGTGTTGCTCAATACCTACTTGAAGAACAGGGGTATAATTATGAAATTTTTGTAGGCACTTCTACCGGTAGTTTACTTATCTCACATTTGGCTTTGCCTAATATTAATAAAATTAAAGAGATTTATACTTCGGTAAAACAAAGTGATATTTTTAGCAATAGACCCTTCAGAATAAAAAAGGGGAAGTTTGGAGGAAAAGAAATTAGTATTGACCATCTAAGTGTGTTGCGTAACTTACTGCGAGGAAGTAAAACCTTTGGTGAGAGCCAAAACTTGCGTAAACTCATTAAAAATACATTAACCGAAACAGAATTTAACCAACTTAAAGAATCTGGCAAAGAGGTAGTGGTAACAGTGTCTAATTTGTCTTTAAACCAAGTAGAATATAAGTCAATTCACGATTTTACGTACAATGATTTTTGTGATTGGATATGGATTTCTTGTAACTATATACCGTTTATGAGTTTGGTACAAAAAGATGGTTGTGAATATGCAGATGGCGGTTTTGGGAGTATGATTCCTATTGAAGAAGCGATAAACAGAGGAGCCAAAACAGTAGATGTTATCATTCTTGAAACTGAAGTAACATATTATAACCGTTTGCCTTCACGTAATCCGTTTTCGTTATTAACCAATATGCATTCTTTTATGCTTGACCGTGTTGAAAAACAAAATATACGAATAGGCAAGTTTGTCGCCGGAAATCACAATGCCATTATAAACTTGTATTACACACCCACAGTATTAACTACAAACTCACTAATATTTGATAAAAAGAAAATGTCAAACTGGTGGGATAGTGGCTTTAATTATGCAAAACAGAAAAACAAAGAATTGAACGAGATTAAAGATGCTGAATAGGTGAGTATGTAGATGAACTAAGGATTTTCCTATCACAAAAAGGGGCTTTTCCCCCTTTTTTTTATTTTGAAATAATGTAATTTTCTGATAAACAATTTTTTATAGTACATTTATTTTTTGAATGTAAGAATATCCTTTTCTTATTTCTAAAATCAACTTAATTTTATATTAATCAATAACAACTAACTATGAAAAATTTTAATCCACGTTTTAAAAAGATTTTAGCTTTACTCGTATTGACCACTGCATTTATTGCTTGTGATGGTGTGCCAGATAAAACCGATGATGATGGCGCAGAATATAACGGTCCTCCAAAACAGATAATATCTGTAATGGATGCAAAATCTATGTATGATTCATACACAGATAGACGCTCATCTATTATTAAAAAATATGAAGAGGAACAAGATAGTACAGAAAAATTTTACCCTACACGCTATGGTCAATATGATTTTGAAACCATGAAGCATTATATGGCATATCTAGAAGACCAAGCAAAAATGGCGAAGGTAAAAATTACTGGTTTACGATATTACTTTGCCAACTATCCTGCAGATGGTAGTGTAGGCGATACTAAAGAATATGAAAAACATAATTCATTTTTTATATTACCCACAGCAGAGTTTAATGGTGAGGAGTTAGGTTTTTTCATTCGTGTTGATGATGATGGTAATCGCAATGCAGTACCTGTAAGAGATGTTGTAAAACGTATGCTAGAAGGTGCAAAACAAGGTGGCGGTAACATGAACCCAGAACAAGTTCCTTCTTTTGGTAGTAAAATGTTATTACTTAATCCTGTTTTTCAAGGTGGAGGTGAAGACATTAGCTTAACATTAAATGAGTCTCATCTGGTGCCACCACCACCAACAGGTAAAGATGATTTTGGCGGTAACTAATTAATCTGTATAAGTGGACGAGCTTTTTAACAGTATTTTTCAATATATAATATTTACATTTTACGGGGTTGCCGTATTTACGGCAATCCTTTTTTATGGTAAGTACAAGCACACTGTTTTAAAGTACTTTCTTTGGATATTGGTATACACTCTTGTTAATGAGTTTGCCGGTAGGCATCTGTATTACTGGCTTGGTCAAAATGCAATTATCTACAATGTTTATCACACTATTTATTTTCTCTACTTCTTTTATGTCTTTTGGAGTTTTATAGAAAGCAAAACCTATAAAAAATGGATTAAATACATAGCTTTACTTTTTTTAACTGTTACAATAGTAAACGCTTTTGCTGTTAATATTTTACAAGAAAGTCTATTAGCCAGTTATATAGCGGGAGCTAGTTTAATAATAATTTGTATAATTTTATATTACATAGAATTACTCTCAGACTCTAGAGTATTACACATAAAAGAAAACCTTCTTTTTTGGATAAGTATTGGCTTACTCCTTTTTCATGTAGGTTATATTCCTATAAAGATATCAAGGAGTTTCTTTACCACACAGATGGATGTTTTTGTAACATTATATAATGTGCAGCGTGCCTTAATACTTGTTATGTATAGTTGTTTTATAATTGGCTTTATATGGACCAAAAGGAAATAGCAGGATTGGTATCAGTTGTAATTGTTTTGGTGTTAGTAGCCATTATAATTACGCTTTTTACGGTGTTTGTTAGGCGAAAAAATAAACTCTTAGAAGAACAAGAACAAGCCAAAAAAGCTTTTGAGAAAGAACTTTCTGAAATTCAAATAGAAATAAGAGAAGAAACATTACGTAACATAAGTTGGGAATTGCATGATAATATTGGTCAACTAATGACGCTGGCCAAAATACAAGTACAAATGGCAAAAAACAGACCTGACTCCCTTGAAGAAGTGGCAGATACCATTGGGAAAGGCATTACCGAGCTACGTACTTTATCAAAATTAATTAATCCAGACGCACTAAAAAGTTTAAACCTACTTGAAGCGCTAAACCTTGAAATTGAACGTTTTAATAGATTAGAGTTTATAAAATCTACCTTTACGGTTGAAGGTGAGTATGAAGATATTGGAAATAAAAAAGAAATTATCATCTTCAGAATTTTACAAGAGTTTTTTTCAAATACCATAAAACACTCAAAAGCTTCTCATTTAAATGTGGTCGTGAAGTATACTTCAGAAAAACTCATCATCACCGCAGAAGATGACGGAATAGGTTTTTCAAGTGATACAGATTTTTCAGGGATAGGAATGAAAAATATGAAAAATAGGGCCAAAGTAATTAATGCAAATTTTGAGATATATTCAGAAGAAAACAAGGGAACTTCTTTAAAATTACAATATGATTTTGAATCTAAACTTGTTTAAAGTTTTGAATATCATTAACTTAGATATATGAAAAAAAAGGTGGTGGTTGTTGATGATCATAACTTATTGCTAGAGGCAATAGGTGGTCTTGTGCGCGGTTTTGATACGTTTGAAGTTCCTTACCTATGTAAAAACGGAAACGAACTTTTAGAAAAGCTAAAGTTTCCTGACAACAAACCAGATGTAGTATTAATGGACATCAATATGCCTATTCTTAATGGCATAGAAACTACTAAAATTTTAAAAGAAGAATATCCCGATATAAAAGTCCTTGCGCTTTCTGTTGAAGAAAATGAAAAAACAATTTTGAAAATGCTTCGTGCCGGTGCCAAAGGATATTTAATGAAAGACACGAAAAAAGAAATTCTTAAAGAAGCTTTAAACCAGGTTATTGAAAAAGGCTATTATCATACAAATACCATCTCAAAACTACTTATAGGAACTCTTACAAAAGACGAAACTGATGTTGAGCTTAAAGAACGAGAGATTGAGTTTTTAAAATATGCTTGTACAGAAATGACTTACAAGGAAATTGCCGAAAAAATGTTTTTAAGCCCCAAAACTATTGAAGGGTATCGAGATTCTATTTATGAAAAATTACATTTAAAAAATAGAATAGGACTGGTATTGTATGCTATACGCAATGGCTATTTTAAACCTTAATTTAATACAACTCACTCACTTCTTTTTTAATATATGTCAAAGCTTTTTGTGATGGTGTTATTTCTTCCATAAAATGGCGTAACACAGCTTCTCTCATAGCATCTGCAGTATTTTTTTGTTCATGCATTGCAACTTGCCTAATGATATGTATAGTGGCATTTTTTGCCGTTTGAATTAAATTCCAACATTCGACTGAAACATAAATCTGTTGAGTCACATTGTGATCAAACTCTTGCTCAATATTTTTAATTAGTAGTTCTTCATACTTTTCTATTTCAGAAGAAGTTGGTTTTACACGTATTAAAAGTTTATTAGGATCAATACGCTCTAGCAGCAAGGTTAGTCGTTCATAAGCCTGTAATCGGGTAGGTAAAACCTTATTTTGTGCTTCTTTTTGTATCAAAAAACGACGGCGCCCTTCTTCGTTTGCTGTATGACCTTTAAAAAAATAATATGCTATGATACCAACTACAATGGCAGGAAGTAGGTATGCTACGTAATTTAAAACAGGTGTAAATTCCATTGACAATATTTAATTTCTGGATAAAAATATAAATTAATAACGAACCTTGTTTTTCTTTTTCATTTCTTTTACTTGCTTTTTCTCCTTTTTTCTATGATAATTTCCTCCCAAATGAGGGCTGTCTTGCAATGCTTGCATACTTTCAAAAGGGACCGGGGTTTTTACATAGGTAAATGTTTGTGCAAGGTTTTTCATTATATTTCTGTCACCTAATGTAATTTCAACATCGTCCATAGTAAGTTGACAAGGATGTTCATACCCGCAAGCATGCGTCATTTCTAAAAATTCTTTTCTGAAATTTTTAAAATAAAAGTGAGTTCTCACAGATTTATCATCAATATTGATTCCTCTCTGTAGCCATTTATTTTGCGTAGCAACACCGCTAGGGCAGGAGTTATTGTGGCATTGTTGCGCTTGTATACAACCAATAGACATCATAGCCTCTCTAGCAACATTTATACAATCAACGCCCATTGAAAAAGCCATGACTGCTCTAGCAGGAAACCCTAACTTTCCACTGCCTATAAATACAATTCTATTGCAAAGTTTGTGTCTTTTAAAAATTTGGTAAACTTCTGCAAAACCAAAAATCCAAGGTAGTGCTACGTGATCTGCAAAACTAGGTGGTGCAGCACCGGTACCTCCCTCACCGCCATCAATGGTTATAAAATCTGGACCTTTATTGGTTTTCTCCATTAACTCGGCAAGATTTTTCCAATCTTCCAATTTACCCACAGCAGACTTGATGCCCACTGGTAAACCGGTTGCTTCAGCAATAGCTTCAACAAAATCTATTAAACCTTCAATTCCTTCAAAAGCCGAATGTGATGGAGGGGATATTACATCTTTTCCCATAGGGACGTGACGTATTTCAGAAATTTCAGCTGTAATTTTTGATGAAGGTAAAACTCCACCTTTTCCTGGTTTTGCGCCTTGAGATAATTTTACTTCAATAGCTTTTATTTGTGGGTTTTCTTGAACCAGTTGTTTCATTTTATCCATTGAAAAATTACCGTTATCATCACGTACACCAAAGTATCCGGTACCAAAATGAAACACTACGTCGCTACCTGTTTTATGATAAGGAGACAAGCCGCCCTCTCCTGTGTTGTGATACGCATTTGCAAAGCCACATCCTCTATTTAATGATTCTACAGCTCTTGCAGATAATGAACCAAAACTCATTGCAGAAACATTTATAACTGAAGCAGGTCTATATGGTTTTTTTCGTCTTCCTTCCCCCATAGTTTTTGCGCAGGGTAAAAAATAAGGGTCACTAATATTAGGATGCCCTTTTTTCATTTTATAAGGAAGCATTGCATTATTTACAAAAATATAGTTAGGTTCATAGATATCTCTATCGGTTCCGAAACCTTCATAGTTGTTTTCATTTTTTGATGAAGCATAAATCCAACCACGTTCTATGCGATTAAAAGGAAGCTCTTCTCGATTGTTTGCAACTATATATTGGCGCAATTCAGGGCCAATACTTTCTAGCATATACCTAAAATGCCCAATAATAGGGAAGTTGTGTAAAATGGTATGTTTTTTACTAAAAAAAATATCTTTTATAGTAACAATGATTAAAATAAGAAGAACCCAAGCCCACCAAGGGATGGATTTAATAAATTCTAAAAATGAATCCATGCAAGTAAATTTATTGTGTTTCTGAAGTTTAAAGAATTAGGCTATTCACAGCTTCTTTTAGAATAAAGATACTCGTTTTTCTATAAAAAACAATGCTTAGTATTGTTTATAAATTATAGTAAAACCGCTTAAGTGTTTAATTGAATTTCAGTATTTTTCATTTTTAAAAAAATTCAAAAAAAGGAGACAAAATTGCAAGAATATCTTGAACAATTAAATGATGCCCAACGTGCACCGGTGCTTCAAAAAGACGGTGCAATGATAGTGATTGCAGGGGCTGGATCTGGTAAAACAAGAGTGTTAACTTACAGAATTGCTTATCTAATGTCTCAAGGCGTTGATCCTTTCAATATTTTGGCGCTTACATTTACCAACAAAGCTGCCCGAGAAATGAAAGGCAGAATCTCTCAAATTGTTGGAAGCAGCGAAGCAAAAAATTTGTGGATGGGAACATTTCACAGTGTTTTTGCAAAGATTCTTCGTTTTGAAGGGCACCGACTGGGGTATCCTTCCAATTTTACCATTTATGATACACAAGACTCTCATAGTGTAATACGATCGGTTATCAAAGAAATGCAACTGGATAAAGATGTGTACAAATACAAGCAGGTATACTCTCGTATTTCTTCCTATAAAAATAGTTTAATAACCGTTAAAGCATATTTTAATAATCCAGAGTTAATGGAGGCAGATGCTATGGCAAAAATGCCTCGTTTGGGTGATATTTACAACAATTATGTAGAAAAATGCTTCAAAGCCGGAGCGATGGATTTTGATGATTTATTATTAAAAACGAATGAACTTTTAACTCGTTTTCCTGAGGTATTGGCGCACTATCAAGATAGATTTCGTTACATCCTCGTTGATGAGTATCAAGATACCAATCATAGTCAGTATTTAATTGTGAAGGCATTAAGTGATCGGTTTCAAAACATTTGTGTGGTAGGTGATGATGCGCAAAGTATTTATGCCTTTAGAGGAGCCAATATCAATAATATTCTAAATTTTCAGAAAGACTATGATGATGTACAAGTGTATCGGCTAGAACAAAATTACCGCTCCACCAAAAATATTGTAAATGCTGCTAACAGCATTATCGAAAAAAACAAAACGCGTCTTGATAAAGTAGTTTGGACTGCAAATGATGAGGGGCATAAAATCAAGGTAAATAGAACAATGACAGATGGTGATGAAGGTCGTTTTGTGGCAAGTTCTATATTTGAAACAGCTATGAATAATCAATTAAAACATAGCGATTTTGCCGTTCTATATAGAACAAATGCACAGTCTCGAGCCATTGAAGATGCATTACGTAAACGAGACATTCCATATAGAATTTATGGAGGACTTAGCTTTTATCAACGTAAGGAAATTAAAGACGTTATTGCGTATTTACGTCTTATTTTAAACCCTAAAGATGAAGAAGCCTTAAAACGTGTAATAAACTACCCAGCTCGCGGTATAGGACAAACCACACTAGAGCGTCTTACAGTGGCTGCCAACCATTATAACAGGTCTATTTTTGAAGTTATGCAAAACTTAGATAAAATAAACCTGAAAATAAACAAAGGTACCCAAGGCAAGCTAGAAGACTTTGTTACAATGATTCAAAGTTTTCAAATACTCAATAAAAATCAAGATGCTTTTCAAGTTGCTGAGCATGTTACTAAAAAAACTGGATTGCTTCAAGAACTAAAAAAAGACGGAACACCAGAAGGTATAGCACGTATAGAAAATATTGAAGAACTACTTAACGGTATGCGAGATTTTGTTGAAGAACAAAAAGAATTGGCAGATACAACAGGTTCTTTAGCCGAATTTCTAGAAGATGTAGCCTTGGCAACAGACTTGGATAATGAAAAAGGAGATGAAGATCGTGTAGCATTAATGACCGTTCATTTAGCCAAAGGACTAGAGTTTCCATATGTTTATATTGTAGGTATGGAAGAAGATTTATTTCCTAGCGGAATGAATATGAATAGTAGGGCAGAACTAGAAGAAGAGCGCCGTCTATTTTATGTGGCTTTAACACGAGCAGAAAAACAAGCCTTTTTAACATACACACAATCTAGATATCGATGGGGTAAGCTTATTGATGCAGAACCCAGCCGGTTTATTGAAGAAATTGATGAAAGCTTTTTGGAATATTTAACCCCAAAAACCGAAAATAGGTTTAAGCCTCTTATTGATGCCGATATTTTTGATGAAGTTGATAAAAGTAAATTACGATTAAAAAAACCAAAATCTGGCACACCTCCTAAAGGACCTACCGAAGCACAATTACGAAAATTGAGAAGGTTAAAGCCTGTTTCAAGTGATACTGATAAAAACTTTGATGCAGAAAAAGCTAATCTTAATGTAGGAACGCTTGTAGAGCACGTTCGTTTTGGCAAAGGAAAAATATTATCAATAGAAGGTAAAGGAGCTGATACAAAAGCCGAAATTCAATTTGAAAATGGTGGTTTAAAAAAACTACTACTTCGTTTTGCCAAACTAGAAGTAGTTTCTTAGTTAATAGGCAAGTGTTCTTCTATAAAGGTTGATAATGTATTGTGAAGGTTTTTATAGTCACTATCTGCCCAATTATTGTGGCCTCCAGAATAGACCATTAGGTCTTTTTCAATATTAAAAAAATCAAGCTTTTCATTAAGTACGTATGCATTTTCTATGGGTACAAGTGGGTCATTTTCTCCATAAAACATAATCGTAGGGCTTGTCATATTACTAACTTGATGAGCTGGACTTAATACCTCTACGTTTTCTGAAATATTTTGATAAACAGTTGGATCAACCAAAAGATTTAATAAATCTTGAAAATCAGGTCTATTTTGATAATACGAATGTGTAAAATCTGTAGGACCTACCATCGAACATACGAATTTTACTGCATCTTCTTGGTCATAAGTATAATCATACATCATTGCTATATGAGCTCCAGCACTCGCACCTATAAGTCCAAACTCAGGGTTTATTTGAAAATCTCTGGCATTGTTTTTTAAATCCTGAAGCAGTAATTGTAAATCATTAAATTGATTAGGAAATGCGTAGGTATTTTCATTAGCAAGTCTATAATTCATATTTACGATAGCGTGCCTTGGATTTCGTTGCTGAATTTCCTTAATATATTTTTTCATTCCGGCTTTATCACCATTAATCCAGCCTCCACCATGTAGTAAAACCAAAACTTTAGTTTTATTAAAGGTGCGCCCTTTGGGAAGATAGATGTCGCAAACTTGTTTAGGGTTTTTTCCGTATGGATAATCGGGTATGGTTTTTTGCTCCAAAACTTTGGAGGTGTTATGTGCTATTGATGCATTTTTATTCAGAGAAACTTCGTAGTTTGTTTCGGTTGAATAAAAACGGCTGCTTTCATCCAAAGAACACGAAGCTAATAGACCAAAAGAAAGCAAAAGAGCAAATATATATCGGATGAAATGCATAAAAATAGGTTTAAATGCAAATTTAACCGAAATAAATTAGTTACAATCGATTGTCGTTAATAATTTTAAAGTGAGTAGTTTGACAGTTATTCAGTAATTGGAAAATGCTCATTTATAAACGTACTTAATTGAGTCTGCAAGTCAACATTTGACTCTTGGTTCCAATCTCCGTGACCGCCATCAAAAATGGTAATACTGTTTGACACCATATGAGTAGTTAGTTCATTATGAAGTTTTTCTCCATTGCTTACCGGCACTAGAGGATCTTCATCTCCATAAAATAATATTGTGGGGCTACTTTGGTTTGTTACTTGAAGAGCAGGGCTTATGGCTTCGGCGTAATTGGTGTTTTCGGGATATGCCTCCTCATCAACCAGAGCAGCTAATAAGGCTTGAAAATTAGGGTTTTCTGAATAAAAAGGATCTGTAAAGTCTGTTGGTCCAACAATATTACATACCATTTTTACTTGATTGGTGGTGTCATAAACATAATCATATTGTAAAGCAATATGAGCACCAGCACTTGCTCCAATTAAACCGAATTTTGGTAAAATTTGAAGAGATTCACTATCCTCAGTTAATTTATTAAGTACTTTTTTCACATCTAAAAACTGATTGGGAAAAGCTGGAACCGATGGAGGATTGGCTAATACGTAATTAATGTTTACAATAGCATATTCTGGATGTTTAGCTTTTAGTAACGGAATATAATCATTCATAGAGTCTTTATCCCCTTGAATCCATCCACCACCGTGAATAAGTACGATTACTTTAGTTTTTTCTGAAGATCTACCTTCAGGCAAATATAAGTCATACACTTGTTGCGGATTATCACCATATGAAACATTGATACGAGTTGTTTCTGGCAGCGATTGAATTGCTTTTGAAGTTTCTTCCTCACTACAAGAAAGAAAAATAAGTGAAAAAACGATTATTAAAAAAGCTCTTTTCATTGAGGATAATTTGCTATTACAGATGATAACGGTGGTTACACAAATAGATTGTATTTTTAGAAAATAAAAGGGATGTTTATCCATATTAATTGTACTTATTTTCTTGACTTTATCAAGTAATAAAAGTATCTTTAAGTAACTAGAACTATTATTATGGCAGAGTTTATAAAATTATATGAAGAAAACCCAAACCCTAAGGATGTAAAGAAGGTAGTGAAGATAATAAAAGATGGAGGTTTGGTAATATATCCTAGTGATACAGTGTATGCCTTGGGGTGTGATATCACAAATAATAGAGCTCTTGAACGCGTAGCTCAACTGAAAGGAGTAAAACTTGAAAAAGCAAATTTTTCATTTGTGTGTGAAGATTTGAGTAATCTTTCAGATTATGTAAGGCAAATCAATACCTCTACTTTTAAAATACTGAAACGTGCATTACCCGGCCCTTATACTTTTATACTGCCTGGCAATAACAACTTGCCCACTGTTTTTAAAAAGAAAAAAGAAGTAGGAATACGTGTTCCTGATAACAATATTACTAGAGCAATCGTAAGAGAATTGGGTAATCCTATTGTTTCTACATCAATCAAGGATGAAGATGAGGTAATAGAATACACAACAGATCCAGAACTTATTTTTGAAAAATGGGAAAAACTTGTTGATGTAGTAATTGACGGAGGGTATGGAGATAATGTTCCATCAACTGTAATTGACTTAACAGGAGATGAACCTGAACTTATAAGAGAAGGGAAAGGAAGTTTAGAGATTTAGTTAGTTTTTAACAAGTGTTTTAATCCTATAAAAATACTTTGTTCTGCTGCGCTATACTCTCCATCTAGATAGAATAACTCTTTAATTCTCTTAAAAAGCAAATCTATTTCAGCTTCAGTGTAATTATATTTTTCAATAGTATATTCAATTTTTTGAATGCTCTCATAGTCGCTATCATTTTCAAATTCATTGTGAATTTTTTGATAATCGGCTTCACTAACTTTAGATTTTATGTAATCAATCTCTTCTTTGGTTTCTATAAAATCTGCGTGTGCACAGTACAGCAGTATGTATGCTTTTAATTCTTCTCGCGTCCAATTTGTTGAAATTCCCTCCATAATCAATTGTTGTTTTTTTGTTCAAATTCACTTAAACGCATATTGGTTTGTTTCTTTATTTTCTTTTTGAAAAAAGCTGTCCAACCCAATAAAAAACCTGTCATACCCATAGATTGCTTAGACCATTTGTAGAGGTTAAACCGGTCTAAATGATTTATAATTTTTCCGTCTTTAAATTTAAACTCGGCACTAATAACGTTGTGAACTTTTCTGTTTTTCTTTCCGAAGGTATAATAAGCTTCCCAATGAGCGACTCCTTTTTCTGGAGTGTATTCTATATGCGTTGTTTTAATTTTAAAATCTTTTCCTTTTTGTGAATTACATAGCATGCGCCACATATTTTTTGCTTTATCACCTCTAAGAACACCAAAAGCAGGGTCTTCAAATGTAACATCATCGTGATAGCACTCAATCATTTTTTCTGCATCAAGATGCTCAAATGCTTGGTAAAATTTTTCAATTATATTTTCTTCGGAATTCATAGGGTACACTAAGTTATATAAAAAAACCCGGCAATTTGCCGGGTTTTAATTTATTTTATGATTTACAAATCATTAGTTGATTTTAGGATCTTTAAGACCATCTTCAATCATACTATAGAATTGGTCAATTTTTGGTAATACCACAATTCTAGTTCTTCTGTTTTTAGCTTTACCATCTGCTGAATCATTACTAGCTACAGGAATATATTCTCCACGTCCACCGGCTGTCATACGAGCAGGAGCTACACCAAAGTCATCTTGTAATGTTCTCACAACTGCAGTTGCACGAAGTACACTTAAATCCCAGTTGTCTTTAATACAACCTGTGCTTATTGGGTCTGTATCTGTATGACCTTCTACTAAAAATTCAAAGTCTGGCTTGTTTTTAACAACTGTAGCAACTTTACCTAACACTTCACGTGCTCTAGTTGTGATTTGGTAACTACCACTACGGAATAATAACTTATCTGAAATATTCACATACACCACACCTTTTTCTACACTAATCTCGATATCTTCATCATCAAGGTTACCAATAGCTCCTTTTAAACTTTGAACTAATGCAAGATTTACTGAGTCACGACGTGTTACCGCATCTTGTAATTTACGTATTGTAAGGTCTTTTTCTTTTAAGCTTTCTAATGACTTTTCTAAGTTTTCAGCACCTTTTTTGGTTAAATCTGTAAAATCACCAATTTGTTTGATTAAATCACCATTGGTTGCATTTAGAGAAGCTACTTGGCTTTTAAGTGAATTATTTTGCGCTTCTAAACCAGATTTCTCTGAAAGACAATCGTTTAATTTAACGGTTGCAGTATTTAATAGATCTTGTGTTTTTTCTTGCTTATCTTGTAACTCGGCATATTTCTTTTTTGAAACACACGATGTGAAAACAAAAGCTGAGCAAGCTGCTAGAATCAATATTTTTTTCATAATTATAGTTGTTTAATTGTTGTTCAAAATTATTAAAAGGAAATATAGCTGTATAACGATTAACAATACTTTAAGTAAAATTTATCAGAGGTCGTTAAAATGTTTTTTGTTTAAAACAAAATACAACCATACAATTGATTTTTTATGATAATAATGTTGTTTTGAAGCGTGTATTTTTCTCTTTGTCAGAAACTTAAAAAAAAGAGAGTAAAAGCTTATGTGTGCTTTTAAAAGAGCAAAAATGTGGTTAAATTTTCCTTTCAGTAAAAACTGAAATGCTGCAAGAGCGTCCAAAATAAGTCTAAAAAAAAGAATAAAATAGACCTTTGATCCTGATGCATTTTTTAATAATGAAAGCAAAGTATTTCTAAAATTGAGAAACGTTTTTTTTGGGTTGCTGTTTTTTAATGTTGCACCACCTACATGATACACTGTTGAAGTACCAAAATAGTAAATTTGTTTGCCCTTATTTTGTAATCTCCAGCATAGATCAATCTCTTCTTGGTGTGCAAAATAGTCTTCATCAAAACCTCCAGCTTCTTGAAAAGCTTTATTTCTGATGAATAAACAAGCACCGCTTGCCCAAAATATAGGACGTGTATCATTGTACTGCCCTATATCTTTTTCTAGCGTATCAAAAATGCGTCCTCTGCAATAAGGATATCCAAAAAGATCAATAAACCCGCCTGCAGCTCCGGCATATTCAAAGTATTCTTTCCGGTTGTAATCTAGAATTTTTGGTTGTGCTGCGACAATATTTGAATTTTTTTCAAACCCTTTAATAATAGGGGTGAGCCAGTTTTTGGTAACAAGTACATCGCTATTAAGTAACACAAAAATATCTTCTTGCAATTGTTTTAAAGCATCGTTGTATCCTTTCGCATATCCACCATTTGTTGTATTTTGAATAACATTCACTTCTGGAAATGTTTCAGAAATAAAAGCTACAGAGTCATCTGTTGAAGCATTATCTGCAACATAAATAGTAGCCTCTTTTGAAAAAGCTATTACTTGTGGTAAAAACTGTTTTAATAAAGCTTTTCCGTTCCAATTTAATATGACTACAGCTACATTCACTCTTGCAAATTACGTGTTTTTTAATTGTTGGTAATAAAAGAAATTAAGTGTGTATAAAAAAAGCCGCTTAATATTTAAAGCGGCTTTTTATAAAAATATAGAGTGTTTTTAAATATCATCAAAACTTACATCTGTAAAACTAGATGCTGCAGATTCTCCATTGTTTGATACTTGCATAGTAGTATCATTTTCTTTTTTGTAATCTTTTTGATGACGTTCACTTATCACTTCTTCACCTTTCTCATCAATAATAAAATTTGTCATTTCTTCAAGGTTTTCTCTAAAATCTTGAAAATCTTCCTTGTAAAGATAAATTTTGTGTTTTTTGTAATGATAAGAACCGTCTTCGTTTGTAAACTTTTTACTTTCTGTAATTGTTAGGTAATAATCTCCGGCCTTTGTAGAACGCACGTCAAAAAAATAAGTACGTCTTCCGGCACGCATTACTTTAGAATTTATTTCCTCTTTCTCCATCGTATACTGGTCACTCATTAGTTTAGGTTTTGTTAATGTTTAGCCAAAAATCTAAAAAAAAATAAAATATGGCAAGTAAACCTTACATTTCTTTTTCTGAAAGTTGTTTTGCATACAGTTCTTTATAGTATCCTTCTTGGTTTACAAGTTGATTATGAGTGCCTTGCTGAATAATTTTTCCTTCGTCTAATACAATTATTTTATTGGCATTTTTAGCCGAAGAAATACGGTGACTCACAATTATTGTGGTTTTATCTTGAGAAATTTCGTGCAAATTTTGCAAAATTTCTTCCTCAGTTTCGGTGTCTACAGCTGAGAGACAATCATCAAACAACAATATTTGTGGATCTTTAATAATGGCTCGTGCAATAGAAACTCGTTGTTTTTGACCGCCACTTAATGTAATACCTCGCTCTCCCAAAACGGTATCATAACCTTTACTGAAACCTATAATATTTTTGTGTACAGCAGCTCTTTTGGCAGCCGTTATAACTTCAGTTTCATCTGCATCTTCTTTTCCAAAGCGAATGTTATTTTTAATACTATCACTAAATAAAAATGCGTCTTGTGGTACATAACCAATACTACTTCTTAAATTATCAAGGTTTAACTCTTTAATAGGCGTTTCATCTATCTTAATTATGCCTTTTTCTACATCATATAACCTACCTATAAGTTCAAGTATTGTAGATTTACCAGAGCCGGTGTGACCAATGATAGAAAGAGTTTCACCTGGGTTTACGGTAAAAGAGATATCTTTTAAAGCCGTGATATTTGTATCTGGATAGGTGTAAGACAGGTTTTCAAATGTGATTTTCCCTCGTATTGGGGTTTCTTTTGTGGTATGATTTTTTACACTAGGTTTTTCACTCAAAAACTCATTAATTCGTTTTTGTGAAGCTTCTGCTTGTTGTACCATTGAACTTACAAAACCTACAATTGCAACTGGCCAAGTGAGCATATTTACATAGATAAGAAACTCAACAATAGTTCCTACATCAATTTTACCATCAATAAATTGTTGACCACCTATATAAATAACTAATATGTTACTTATACCAATTAACAAAACCATAAGCGGAAAAAACAACGCTTGAATTTTTGCTAAATCAATATTTTTATCTCTACTACCTTCGGCTAGATTTGCAAAATTTCTATTGGTTCTAGGTTCAATACCGTAAGCCTTAATAACTGCAACACCACTGAAACTTTCTTGAGTGTATGAAGTTAATTTTGATAAATATTGTTGTACAACTGTACTTCGTTTATTAATGGCAATACTAAGCTTATACACCAAAACCGAAAGAATAGGTAATGGAGCAACTGCGTAAGCTGTTAAAACCGGGGCTGTATAAAACATATAACTTATAGCTACAATGAAGAGTGTGATGGTTGTTGTACTATACATAAGAGCAGGTCCTGCATACAATCGTACTTTTGAAACATCTTCACTTATACGGTTCATTAAATCACCGGTTCGGTTTTGTTTATAGAAGCTAAGAGAAAGTCTCTCATACTGTTTAAAAACTTCATTTTTTAAATCATATTCAATATATCTTGAAACAACAATAATTGTTTGTCGCATTAAAAAAGTAAAAAATGCCGATAATAATGTAGCTCCTAAAATCAATAAGATGTTTTCTAAAAGTTCGGCTTTTACAGAGGCAAAGTCTGAAATATCACCATTCAAGTATGCACGAACTACATTAACAGAGTCTCCTATTTTTTTAGGAACCACTATTTTAAAAATGGTAGCAGCAATGGTAATTAATAAGCCTAATAGTAAGCGACCACGGTATTTTATAAAAAACCGATTAAGATATTGTAGTTCTTTCATTTAAAGACAATACTATTTATTAATAAATTCTTCTTTTAGCGATTATTTCTTTGTTGGATTATCAATAAATCTTTATTTTTGCACGTCCTTTTTAGAGGATACTTAAAAACTTAAATTTATGGTAACTGAAGTAGTAAACACACAAGAACTTCAAAAAGTTGATCCCGTTTTTGGGCAGATGTCTTTTGACAATCACGAGCAAATCGTTTTTTGCAATGACAAAGATACAGGATTAAAAGCAATAATTGGTATTCACAATACGGTTTTAGGACCTGCATTAGGAGGTACACGTATGTGGCAATATACAAGCGAATGGGAAGCTTTAAATGATGTACTTCGCTTATCGCGAGGGATGACTTTTAAATCTGCAATCACAGGCCTAAACTTAGGAGGTGGAAAAGCAGTAATTATAGGAGATGCAAAAACGCAAAAAACTCCAGAATTAATGAAACGTTTTGGTGAGTTTGTACATTCTTTAAGCGGTAAATACATCACTGCTGAAGATATTGGAATGACCACCGGAGATATGGACTTAGTACGTTCAGTAACACCTTACGTAACAGGTATTTCTGAAACCTTAGGAGGTGCCGGAAACCCTTCGCCTATTACAGCATATGGTGTATTTATGGGTATGAAAGCTGCATCAAAATATGCTTTTGGAACAGATGTGCTAGAAGACAAAGTAGTTTACGTTCAAGGAATAGGAAATGTAGGTGAAGCCCTTGTAGAAAACCTTACCAATGAAGGTGCAAAAGTATATATCACAGATATTAACCAAGAACGTCTTGAAGAGGTACGCGATAAATACAGCGCAACAATTTATGAAGGTGACAATATTTATGCTGAAGAAATGGATATTTACGCACCTTGTGCTTTAGGAGCAACAGTTAATGATCAAACCATTAACCAGTTAAAAGCAAAAGTTATTGCAGGTGCTGCAAATAATCAGTTAGCCGAAGAGCAAAAGCACGGTTTGCAATTGCGCGAGAGAGGTATCGTTTACGCACCAGACTTTTTAATAAACGCAGGTGGAATTATAAATGTTTATGCTGAATTAGAAAATTACGGTCGTCAAGAAATCATCCGTAAGACAGAAAACATATACAACACAACACTTGAAATATTAAAAAATGCTGAGAGTAAAGATGTTACTACTCATCAAGCAGCTTTTGATATGGCAAACGCTAGAATCGCTGCTAGAAAAGAAAAAATGTAGTTTTTAACTATATTAAAATAGTATATTTGCAACGCACAAGAAATCACTTGTGCGTTGTTTATTTATAAATGTTCTTTACCTTAAAATATGCTCACAAGAAGACATATTAGAATCAAAGTTTTACAGTCGGTTTACGCTTTCTTTCAAAGTGAACACCAAGACCTAGACAAACAAGAAAAGTTTTTACTTTACAGTATAGACCAAATGCAAGATTTGTATCTTCTCATGCTACAATTGGTTGTAGAAGTAAAAAACCACGCCGAAGTCTATTTGCAAAAATCTCAACAAAAACACTTAGCTACAGCAGAAGAAAAAAATCCTAACAGAACGTTTGTTGATAACAAAGTGATTCAGCTTATTGAAGCAAACCCTGCTTTTCAAGAAGCACTTAAAAACAAAAAACTGAATTATTGGGAAAATGAAAGTGAATACGTAGCTATAATTTTTAATGAATTAAAAAAACAAGACTGGTATACCAAGTATATTTCAGATAAAGAAGCTACATACAAAGAAGATAAAGACTTTGTCGTAAAGCTTTACAAAGATGTCATTGCGCCCAATGAAAAGCTTTATGATTATCTTGAAGACAAACGTTTAACGTGGCTTGATGATTTTCCTTTGGTCAATACCGCAATTGTAAAAACACTATCAAAAATTTCAGAAAAAAATGCAAGCGAGACATTAATGCCATCGTTGTATAAAAATGAAGAAGATCGTGAATTTGCTTTAATATTACTTCGGAAGATAATTCTAAATAATGAAAAGCTTGACGCCGAAATTGATGGAAAAACACCCAATTGGGACAAAGATAGAATAGCAGATATTGATATGATTATCCTTAAAATAGGAATGGCCGAGTTTTTATACTTTCCGTCAATACCTGCAAGAGCAACTATTAATGAATGTCTAGAAATTTCAAAAGAATACTCAACGCCTAAGAGTAGTAGCTTTATAAATGGAATTTTGGACAAACTAGTAAAAGAATATACAAAGCAAGGTAAACTTAATAAAATAGGTCGCGGACTTCAATAAAAGTAAAAAATTAAGTACTTTAGCGGCGCTTAAACATAAAATATTTATCCTATGAAAAAATCAATTTTAATTCTAGCTGTACTTTCAGCTTTCGCTTTTACATCTTGTAAAGAAAAGGCTTCAGATAAAGTAAATGAAGAAAATGTTGCAGCAGCAGCAGATCGTGATGCAACTGCAGCAAAATTTCCGGTAATGTCATTTGAAAAAACTGAGTTTGACTTCGGGACAATACAAAAAGGAGAAAAAGTAGAACACTTATTCAAATTTACAAATACAGGTGATGCACCATTAGTAATTGTAAATGCAACAAGTAGCTGTGGATGTACTGTTCCTGAATACTCAAAAGAAGCGGTTGCTCCTGGAGAAGAAGGACAACTTTTAGTAAAGTATGATGGTAGTGGTACTAATCAAGTAAACAAAACTATTACTATCGTTGCCAATACTGAAAAAGGTAAGGAAACATTAAAAATTAAAGCTTTCGTTCAGCCTAAAGACGGAACTGGTAACTCAAATATGCTTAAAACAAGCTAAGAAATCTTAATTAAAGAATAGACTATTTTTATGGAACAAATTCAAGGCTTTCTCCCTATAATCTTATTATTTGCTGTGATGTATTTATTTTTAATACGTCCACAAATGAAAAAGCAAAAACAAGAAAAGAAATTTGCTCAAGAAATTAAAAAAGGAGACAAGGTAATTACCAAAAGCGGTTTACACGGTAAAATTTTAGACTTAAATGAAGACGGTACTTGTATTATTGAAACTGGTGCCGGCAAAATGAAATTTGAACGCTCTTCACTATCTATGGAATTAAGTGAAAAGTTAAATGCACCCGCAAAAAAAGATAAAAAATAGTTTATCAAGATTAATACCTAAAAAAACCGCAACCTAATTAAGTTGCGGTTTTTTTATACGCTAGATTGTGTCTAGTTTACTTTTTCTTTGCAACCAATTGGGTAATATTTACAATAACCTCAATAGCCTTTTGCATACTCTCAACAGGAACATACTCATAACGCCCGTGGAAGTTATGTCCTCCTGCAAAAATATTTGGACAAGGTAATCCTTTAAAACTTAATTGAGATCCGTCTGTTCCTCCTCGTATAGGTTTAATAAGAGGTTCTATATTGGCTTGTTTCATAGCTTCTTCAGCAACATCAACGATATGCATTATAGGTTCAATCTTTTCACGCATATTAAAATATTGATCTGAAATTTCAACAGTTACAACTTCTTTTTCGTGCTGTGCATTAATTTCATCTGCAAGCTTGACCATCATTTCTTTTCTGGCTTCAAAGTGATTTTTATCATGATCACGAATGATGTACTGTAATTTGGTGCTGTCTACCTCGCCATTTACACTATATAAATGAAAAAAGCCTTCCCGATTCTCGGTATGTTCTGGGGTTTCCATTCTAGGTAGAGAGTTAATATAGTCTGTAGCAATATACATGCTGTTGATCATTTTACCTTTTGCGTATCCCGGATGAACAATTTTACCTTTTACTGTAACTACAGCTCCTGCAGCATTAAAATTTTCGTATTCAAGTTCGCCAATTTGACTTCCATCCATCGTGTAGGCCCATTCTGCACCAAATTTTTCAACGTCAAATTTATGAGCTCCGCGACCTATCTCTTCATCGGGAGTAAAGCCAACTCGTATTTTTCCATGTTTAATTTCAGGGTTGTTTACCAAATATTCCATAGCTGAAACTATTTCGGCAATACCGGCTTTATCATCTGCTCCTAGTAAGGTTGTTCCATCTGTTGTGATGATGGTTTGTCCTTTGTATAATAATAAATCATCAAAGTCATCTGGAGATAATATAATATTTTCTTCAGCATTCAAAACAATGTCTTTTCCGTCGTAGTTTTCAACTATTTGAGGGTTAACATTGGCTCCTGTAAAATCTGGGGTTGTATCAAAATGAGAGATAAAACCTATCACAGGAACTTCGTGATCAACATTTGAAGGTAGCGTAGCCATTATGTAAGCGTTTTCGTCAATTGTTACATCTTCAAGACCAATACGTTTTAACTCATCAACCAAAGCATTGGCTAGGTTCCATTGTTTTTCTGTACTTGGAGTGGTGTTGCTCTCTGGATCACTTTCAGTATCTACTTTTACATAACTAAAAAAGCGATCAATAAGGTGTTGTTTTTCTATCATAATTTTACTTTTTCTCAATACTTGAGAGTATTTTTTCTCAAGAAATGATACCATCATCAATTTTTCCGGTAAAATTTCCTTGTAGCTTTACTATAAGGAATTTTGTTTTACAAATTAAAGCATATTGCAAATACTAATACCAAGTTTCTTGTTATTTTTGCCGAAGATTCTTTTCGCCTATGTATAAATCTATTATCCGTCCAATTCTTTTTCAGTTTGATCCAGAAAAAGTACATCATTTTACCTTTAAGTTAATCCGTTTTTTAAGCTCCATTGGCTTGGGTGGATTATTTAAAAGTCTTTATAAAATTGAAAATAAAGAGCTAGAGCGTGAGGTGTTTGGTTTAAAATTTCCAAATCCTGTTGGTCTTGCAGCAGGTTTTGATAAAGATGCAAAACTTTATAAAGAGCTTTCAAACTTCGGATTTGGCTTTATAGAAATAGGCACTGTAACGCCAAAACCACAACCTGGAAATCCTAAAAAACGATTGTTTAGGTTACAAAATGACAGTGCAATTATCAACCGAATGGGGTTCAATAACGGGGGAGTAGAAAATGCGGTTGAACGATTAAAAAGTAATACAGGAGTGCTTGTAGGCGGTAATATTGGTAAAAATAAAGTTACAGCAAATGATCAAGCCGTTGAGGATTATATTATTTGTTTTGAAGCTTTATTTGATTATGTAGATTACTTTGTAGTAAATGTGAGCTCGCCCAATACGCCCAATTTACGTGCCTTACAAGATAAAGAACCTTTGACGAGGTTGTTAAAAACCTTACAGCAGAAAAATGATTTAAAACCTAAGCGCAAGCCTATTTTATTAAAAATCGCTCCAGATTTAACTAATGAACAGTTATTAGATATTATCACCATTGTCGATCAAACTAAAATAGACGGAGTGATTGCTACCAATACTACCATTAACAGAGAAGGACTTATTTCAGAAAATAAATCTGAAATGGGAGGTTTGAGTGGTAAACCTTTAGCAAATCGCGCTACAGAAGTAATTAGATTTCTTTCAGAAAAAAGTAATAAAGCATTTCCTATCATTGGAGTAGGGGGAATCCATACCTCACAAGATGCTATAGAAAAACTAGAAGCCGGTGCGAGCTTGGTACAAATTTATACTGGTTTTATTTATGAAGGTCCTCAATTGATTAAGCAAATTAATGAAGCTATTTTGAAAAATTAATTTATGCTAGAAAACCTACTTTCATTTTCTTTAGCAACTATAGCTTTGGCGTTTTCACCCGGACCCGATAATATTTACGTACTTACTCAATCGCTAGTGAATGGTGTAAAAAGCGGTATCGCTACCACAGCAGGTTTAATAAGTGGATGTATTGTTCATACTACTTTGTTAGCTTTTGGGGTTTCAGCAATTATTACCACGTCAAATACTATTTTCTATGGAATTAAAGTGCTAGGTGCTATTTACTTACTTTATCTAGCCTTTGTGGTTTTTAAAAGTGATGCAAATGTTTCAATTCCTACTTCTTCTGAAGATGAAAAAACCAAAACACCTACTAAAAGTTATCTCCAGCTTTACAAACAAGGGTTTATTATGAATTTGGTAAACCCCAAAGTAATGATTTTCTTTTTAGCCTTTTTTCCTGCTTTTCTTTGGAACGAAACCGAAAACACAGTTTTGCAGTTTTATGTTTTGGGCGCTTTGTTTATGATAGTTTCATTCTTAGTTTTTAGTTTTATATCGATTTTGGCAGGTAAAATTTCAACATATATTTTAAAATATAAATCAATAGGGATGGTATTAAAATGGCTTCAAATCATTGTTTTTGTAGGCATTGCCATATTTATTTTACTGCCTTAATTTGAAAGTTAAAAATCCTTAAGATTGGTTGTTAAAATCTAGTATCTTTGAGGTAATGCAAAAAGTAAAACTCATAGAGTGTCCTCGAGACGCAATGCAAGGAATAAAAGATTGGATTCCAACAGAAAAGAAAGTACAGTATATTCAATCGCTGTTACGGTGTGGTTTTGATACGATAGATTTTGGAAGTTTTGTTTCTCCAAAGGCAATTCCGCAGATGAAAGATACAGCCGAAGTGCTTTCAAAACTAGATTTATCTACTACAGAAAGTAAATTACTGTCAATTGTTGCAAATGTTCGAGGTGCCGAAGATGCCGTCAAACACCCTGAAATAGGCTACTTAGGTTATCCTTTTTCTATTTCAGAAAACTTTCAAATGCGTAATACGCATAAAACAATTGCACAATCCATTGATATTTTGAAAGAAATTCTTAATTTGGCTATAGCAAACGATAAACAAGTAGTTGCTTATTTATCAATGGGTTTTGGTAATCCTTACGGAGACCCATGGAATGTTGAGATTGTTGCAGAATGGACAGAAAAGTTATCTGCCATGGGTGTAAAAATCTTATCATTGAGTGATACGGTAGGCTCCTCAACACCCGATATCATTGACTATTTGTTTTCAAATTTGATTCCCCATTATCCCCATATAGAGTTTGGAGCTCATTTACATACAACCCCCGCCAAGTGGCATGAAAAAATAGATGCTGCATACAAGGCTGGTTGTTATAGGTTTGACGGTGCCATACAGGGTTTTGGAGGATGTCCTATGGCAAAAGACGAATTAACAGGAAATATGCCGACAGAGAAAATGTTAAGTTATTTCACTACTGAAAAAGCTGATTGTAATGTAAATCCTATGGCATTTGAAAGTGCCCATAATGAAGCAACTAAAATATTCAGTAAATATCATTAAGATGAAACGAATACTTTTACTACCTGTTTTTGCATTCTTTTTTCTATTGTACGGTTGTGCGCTTTTAGAGCCAATACCCGAAGAACCCTTTTACGGGGATGGAATAGTCACAGTTAAATTTTTACAAGTTAACGATGTCTATGAAATTGCTCCTTTACAAGGGGGTAAATACGGCGGAATGGCACGCGTAGCATATGTGAGAGACTCCATTAAAGAGCGAAATCCCAATACATTTCTGTTTATGGCTGGAGATTTTCTCAATCCATCATTGTTAGGAAATCTAAAAAAAGATGGTGAACGCATACGAGGTAAGCAAATGGTTGAAGTAATGAATGCAGTAGGGTTTGACCTTGTTACTTTTGGTAATCATGAATTTGATCTTACTGAAGAAGAACTTCAACAACGCCTTAACGAATCTACTTTTCCTTGGGTTTCATCAAATGTGTTGCACGTAACTCCAGACGGTGCCAAACGCCCTTTTGAAACAAAATTAGAAATGGGATATGAACCTATTTCAGAATATAAAACACTTTTTGTAAAAGATTCACTAGGAAATGAAGTGCGGTTTGGTTTTATAGGTGTGACATTAGATTCAAACCCAAAGGAATACGTTCACTACGGAAATGTTTACAAAGAAGCTAAGAGAGCTTATGATTTGGTATATCCAAAAGTAGATTTTGTTATAGGGTTAACCCACTTAGAAATTGATCAAGATGTTCAGCTTGCCAGAGAATTACCAGAAATTCCATTAATTATGGGAGGTCACGAGCACGTAAGTAACCTACAAAGAGAAGGGAATACGGTAATTGCAAAGGCAGATGCAAATGCCATCTCAATGTACATACATACATTGGTTTACAACTTGCGTACACAGGTTTTATATGTAAATTCAAAAATCTTATACTTAGATGAAAAAATACCATTACAATCAAATGTTGAGCGAGTGGTAAATAAATGGAATGAAGTTTTAGATTCTGAACTTTCAAAAGTGATACCTAATACAAATGAAGTAGTTTATAGACCCAAAACACCTCTTGACGGTACAGATAGTGCTAATAGAAGCATTCAAACCAATCTAGGAGATCGCGTTACAGAAGCAATGGCATTTGCATACAATTATAATGTAGATGCAGCAATTGTTAATGGAGGTTCATTTAGAGTAGATGACATGCTTCAAGGTGATTTGACAAGTGTTGATATATTTAGGGTTTTACCATTTGGAGGAACTGTGCTTAAAGTTGATATGAAAGGCGATTTGCTCAAAGAAGTTTTAGACTATGGTAAATCTCAACGTGGCAATGGAGCTTATTTACAACGGTATAAAATTGAAGAAAGTTCTTCAGGATGGTTAATAGCAGGAAAACCTATAAACTACAAAAAAACTTATACCATTGCCGTAAGTGACTTTTTGTTAAAAGGTCTTGATATTCCCTTTTTAACACCAAAAAATAGTGGAATTGTAAAAATTTACGAACCTAAAGAAACGGAGTTAGCTTCAGATATTAGAAAAGCAGTAATAGCATATTTAAAATCCATTTAGAAAATATCATTTTCAGGTATGAAAATAGTAAAGTATATACTTCAAGGATTATTGGTTATTCTAATAATTCTTCAATTTATAAGACCTGAAAAAAACACTAATGGATACGAGAGTATTTCAGAATTTGAAACTGAAACAAAACCCTCTTCAGATGTGTCATTAATTTTAAAAGAAAACTGCTACAATTGCCACAGCAATCATACAGAATATCCATGGTATGCAGAGATAGCTCCCATTTCTTTCTTTATAAATGAGCATATCAATCACGGAAAATCACATTTTAACGTTTCTGAATGGAATACTTATTCAGCCAAGAAAAAAGATCGAAAAATAGAAGAGTTGGTAGAAATGGTTGAGAAAGAAGAAATGCCTTTAAATTCTTATAAGCTACTACATGGAGATATGTCTGAAAACGAACAAAAACTACTACTACAATGGGCAGGTTTGGTTCGTTTACAGTACAAATCTCAATTAAAAGTTTCTATTGCTTATTAATACATTTATGCATTAGCCTGTTGAGGAGCCCAAGCTGCACATAACATTCCAGGTGCTGCCTTATCAGGGTTTGCACAATCACTTTCTTGATAACGTGAACAAGTTACACAGTTTCGCTCGTCGTTAAGCTTTGCTTTCATTTCAAAATTGTCACAAGTGTAATGAGTATTAACCATCACTTTATGAATAGCGCAAATATTGCCATCCATCAAATTATCACAATTTATACAGTTGTTTGCTAGTCTAATTGCCATAGTATTTCTTTTTTAATTTACTTAAAAGTACAGATGCTTTGTTTTAGAAACAATTTAAATAGCTGTTTTGCTGTGTTTTATTTTTAGATTGAATAAAAATAAAAGCCACATTTACCTTAGTTGAACTCAACTTTTAATCGTATATTTGCACGCAATTAAACGGTAACTAATTTCCGGTTTCTTCGGAATAAAAATTTAATTGCAATGACCGCACACGACACAAAAATTCTAGGTGAAGGACTTACATATGATGATGTACTTTTAGTACCAGCATATTCAGAAGTACTTCCAAGAGAAGTTTCAATAGAAACTAAATTTTCAAAAAATATTTCGCTTAATGTACCTATCGTATCTGCTGCTATGGATACTGTAACCGAAAGCGCTATGGCTATTGCAATTGCTAGAGAAGGAGGTATAGGAGTTTTGCATAAAAGCATGTCAATAGAACAACAAGCCGCAGAAGTAAGAAAGGTAAAACGTGCCGAAAGTGGAATGATTCTAGACCCTGTTACTCTAAAGAAAACAGCTACTGTAGGTGATGCCCAAGCCACCATGAAAGAATACAGCATTGGCGGAATTCCTATAACCGATGATAATGGAAAATTAATAGGTATAGTAACCAATCGTGACTTGCGTTTTGAAAAAAACTATGAAAGAAAACTTGAAGAAGTAATGACTTCTGAAAACTTAGTCACAGTAGGTAAAGGAACATCATTAAAAGATGCCGAAATAATTTTACAAGAAAATAAAATTGAAAAATTACCGGTAGTTGAAAAAGACGGTACATTACTTGGTCTTATTACATTTAGAGATATTACCAAACTTACTCAAAAACCCACAGCCAATAAAGATCAATACGGAAGACTGCGAGTAGCTGCTGCTCTTGGGGTTACAGCAGATGCGGTAGATAGAGCAGAAGCATTGGTTAATGCACAGGTAGATGCTGTTATAATTGATACAGCTCACGGTCATACTAAAGGAGTTGTTACTGTTTTAAAAGAAGTAAAAAAGAATTTTCCACAACTTGATGTAGTCGTTGGTAATATTGCAACTCCAGAAGCTGCCAAATATTTAGTAGATGCCGGTGCCGATGCTGTTAAAGTAGGTATAGGTCCAGGTTCAATTTGTACCACTCGAGTAGTCGCAGGAGTTGGATTTCCACAATTTTCAGCAGTATTAGAAGTAGCTGCTGCTTTAAAAGGAAGTTGTATTCCTGTAATTGCAGACGGAGGTATTAGATACACAGGAGATATACCCAAAGCTTTGGCTGCTGGTGCAGATTGTGTAATGTTAGGATCTCTATTAGCAGGAACCAAGGAGTCACCTGGAGAAACAATCATTTATGAAGGAAGAAAGTTTAAATCATATAGAGGAATGGGTAGTGTTGAGGCTATGAATAAAGGCTCAAAGGATCGTTATTTCCAAGATGTTGAAGATGATATTAAAAAATTAGTTCCTGAAGGTATTGTAGGTCGTGTTCCTTATAAAGGTGAATTGGTTGAGAGTATGACGCAATTTATTGGTGGTTTAAGGGCCGGTATGGGATATTGTGGAGCTAACTCGATTGAAGCATTAAAAGAAAATGGAAAGTTTGTAAAAATAACTTCTTCAGGAATTCATGAAAGCCATCCGCACGATGTTACCATAACAAAAGAAGCGCCAAATTATTCTAGATAATTTGACGCTTCAATAAAGTTATTTTATACGTATTACTCTTCTTCTGTTACAGTTATGCCTAATTCTTTTAAAACTAAAAGAGTTACATCATAATCATTACTGTAATAAGCAAGGGAAGAGTTTGCTGTTAAAATTTGGGTATATCCCTCTGCTTCAGCTACCTTATCCAAAGCTTCTCCTATTTTTGTATATAAAGGACGCATTTTTTCATCACGGTTAATGCTTATAAGCTTAGAGCCGTTTTGCTGAAATTTTGCTATGTCATTTTCAGCATCAATAATTTCTTGTTGTTTTTCCTTTTTTTGTTCTTCTGTAAGGCTTGCTTCAGAAGTTTTGTAAGCGTCTATTTTTGCTTGATATTCGGTTACCTTTTTTTGAAGATCTGTATCTAGCTTAGTGCCGTATTCTTCAACTTGTTTTTTTACGGTTTCAAGCTCTGGCATTTTTGAGATTATATAATCTACATTAATAGTTCCTACTTTAGTTTGCGAAAATCCTGATAAGCAAACAAATAGAAAAAGTACATTTAAATATTTCATTCCTTTTTTTGTTTTATAGTGTGGTGTAAAACTACATAAATTCTAGATAAAGACTTAAAAATAAAGACTATGTTACATAGAATTCTTGTTTTATAATCTAATTAGAGTCTTTTTTCATTACAGACCTATCTTGTTCAACAAAATCTTTAAAATGATTTAAATACTTTTTGGTTTGTTTTTTAAAGGCACCGGGCATTATCCATCCCATTAGCTTCATCCCAAAGCCTGAAAACTGAAACTCATTTTTTGAAATCCATTTGGTTGTTTTGTCATCTATTTCTTTAAAATAACTTTCTTGAATGTTGTATACTCCTTTGGTTTCATAGGTTGCAAGCAGTTTTTCTGGTAATTTATTTTGTAAAATGGTTTCGGTTAAAACCATATCACGTTTACCCATTTTATAAATCAATTTCATTTTACTTCCATCAGCTCCAGGATTACCGCTTATTTGCTCATAATCTACCAACCCTTCTTGCCAGTGCTTTAAGTTTTCTGCATTGTCTAGTTTTTCAATAACTTTTTCTCGGGGCTCGTTGATGATAATTTCAATAGTATATTTCATGACTTATAAAATTTATTCAGCTCAATTTACGGTTTTTTTGAAAACTATTTAAGAAAGCGGTTTATCGCTAATAAATTGATAAAACCTTTGCTTTCAATACTTGTTTAACGGGTACTTTTTTTTACTTTTGCTCCACTTCAACACAAAAAAAGGTTTAATTTAATTACTTATAAAAATGAATAAATACTCCATATCACTACTTGTTATGTTTATGGTTACGGCAATTTCTTTTGCTCAAGAAAAGAAAGAAACTTTGTTGACTATTGATGGTTCGCCGGTTTACACATCAGAGTTTGTTCGTGTGTATAAAAAGAACTTAGAATTAGTTCAAGACGACTCACAAAAAACAGTTGAGGGGTATTTAGATTTATTTGTTGATTATAAGCTGAAATCTGCTGAAGCCTATGCACAAAATCTAAACGAATCAAATAGCTTTAAAAGAGAATTCAGAAAATATCAAGAACAACTTTCACGCAACTATATTTTTGAAGACAAGGTTACCGAAGATCTTGCTCGCGAAGCTTATGAAAGAGGTAAGGAAGAAATTCATGCGGCTCATATATTAATTCGTGTAGGGTATGATGATGTGCCACAAGACACCTTAAAAGCCTATAATAAAATTAAAGAAGTTCGTGAAAAAGCTATTAATGGTGAAGACTTTGAGTCTTTAGTAAAACAATATTCTGAAGAGCCAGGAGCTAAAGAAAGAGCCGGAGATTTGGGTTACTTTACAGTTTTTTCTATGGTTTATCCTTTTGAAACTGGAGCTTACAACACAAAAGAAGGTGAAATTTCAGATATAATAAGAACTCAGTTTGGGTATCACATTCTTAAAGTTAAAGATAGAAGAAAACGTAAACCTAAAATTGGGGTTTCTCACATTATGGTTTTGGATAATGGCGGAACTAGAACTTTTGATCCTGAAGAACGCATTAATGAAGTGTACGCTATGTTGCAACAAGGAAAATCTTTTGAAAACCTTGCAAAGCAATATTCAGATGATAAAAATTCTGCCGTAAAAGGAGGGAAGTTAAACCCTTTCTCATCAGGTGATTTAAAATCAAAAGCATTTGAAAATGCCGCGTATGATTTAAAAGAGGTTGGCGAAATAAGTAAACCTATAAAAAGTGAATTTGGGTGGCATATTATTCGGTTAGATGAAACGTTTAGTGATCCTAGTTTTGAAGATGAACGAGCTAGACTAGAAAAACGAGTAAAAGAAGGAAGTCGCTCAAAAATTGTTACCATTGCAGTCAATAAAAAAATAAAAGATAAATACGGTTTCAGTTTAAAAAATAATTATAGACCATTTTTTAATGAGTTTGTGACTGAAGAAGTTTTAAAGCGCAAGTGGCAATATGACACAATAAGTGCAGAAGATGATAAGGTGTTATTCACCATTGGAAATAAAGATGTAATGTATAGTGATTTTGCCGAATACATTAGCGATCGTCAACGCAGAATGAGTTTTTCAAACAGAAAACATGCAGTAATTAATGATATGTATGACGAGTTTGAAACTCAAGCATTGAAAGATTATTTCAGAGAAGCATTAGAGGAAGAAAATGAAGAATACGCTGCAGTGATAGGAGAATACCGTGATGGACTTCTAATATTTGATTTAATGGAAAAAAATATCTGGAATAAAGCCAAAACAGATTCAGTAGGACTTCAAAACTATTATGAAGCTCATAAAGAAAACTATAAGTGGAACAAGCGCTTTGATACTGAAATTATTTCGGCTACATCTAGAGAGAATGCTGAAAAAGCCAGTGCATTATTTAAAAAAGGAATTTCAGGAGAAGAAATTAAAACGCAACTAAATAAAGATGACATAGTAAACGTTATCTTAACAACCGGTATGTTTGAAGCAGAGAATAGACAGTTACCGGAAGGATTTAAAGGCAAAAAAGGAGTTTCAGAAATTTACCATCAAAATGACTCTTATATAGTTGTTCACGTTAAAAATACAATTCCTTCAGGTGTAAAGCCACTTGAAGAAGCAAGAGGAAGTGTTTTAAGTGATTATCAAACACATCTTGAAAAAGAATGGCTTAAACAACTTCGCCAAAAGTATAACATAACCATCAACAAAAAAGCACTTAAAAAAATTAAAAAAGAGCTTGAAGGTTAATGATAAAATTTGGAACATACATTTTACTAGTACCGCTATTGGTTTCTTGTAATTACTTTAAACAAGATACACAACAAAAACCTATAGCTAGAGTTAATGACAATTACTTATATCAAGAAGATATTAAAGATGTAGTTCCTGTAGACGCTACACCTCAAGATAGTGCCGTAATTGTAAATGCCTATATTACTCGCTGGGCAACACAACGATTGTTAATTGATCAAGCAAAGATTAATTTGTCACAGTCAAAACTCGACTCTTATCAAAAACTAGTTAACGATTATAAAAGCGAATTGTATGCTGAAGGATACAAAAACGCTATTGTGGCACAGCAATTGGACAGTGTGATTACACAAAACGAATTAAAAAACTTTTATTCAGAAAATAAAAACAACTTTGTACTTAATGATGAATTAATCAAAGTACGTTATATATTACTATCAAACAACTTTACAAACCTGAATAGCGTTATTGAAAAGTTTAAGCGATTTAATAAAAAAGATCAAGAAGATCTAGATGATATAAGTATTCAATTTACTCACTATAATTTTAATGACTCTACTTGGGTAAAAAAAGATGCGTTGTTACAAACGTTTCCTGCGTTGCAAGACAAAGAAAGCGAATTGTTAAAAAAATCAAATTTTACACAAGTACAAGATTCATTAGGAGTATATTTGGTCAAAATTGAAGATGTTTTAAAAACAAGCGATATAGCACCGCTTTCTTATGTTTCGCCTACAATTGAACAAATAATTTTGAATCAAAGAAAGCTAGAATTAATAAAAAAACTAGAAAAGGATATTACAAAAGATGCACTTAATAATAAAAACTTTGAAATCTATGAATAGCAGAAATGCAATGACAGCGTTCTTTTTACTTTTATCAAGTCTTGTACTTGCTCAAGAAGTAGTGACGGTAGATAGTACAGGCGTAGTAAAAAACAAAGCTGAAGATTCAATAAAAGTTTCAGAAAAAAAGGTAGATTCTATCAAACCATTTAAGCGTTACAAAGCTGAAGGCGTAAGTGCCGTGGTAGGAGAGTACGTTATTCTCGATAGCGATATTGATAAAAGTTACCTTGAAATGCAACAACAAGGTATTGAAATTAAAGATATAAGTCGTTGTCAATTGGTAGGAAAGCTGATGGAAGACAAGCTATACGCGCACCAAGCAAAAATAGATAGTCTTGTAGTTTCAGATACACAAATTAACCAACAAATAGGTCAGCAGCTTGATTATATGATTAGTGAATTGGGTAGTGAAGAAAAAGTAGTAGAATATTACAGAAAAGATAATATTGCTCAATTAAGGCAAGAACTTTTTGAAGTTAACAAAACACTACAGTTGGCAAGTGAGATGCAACGTAAAATTGTAGAAAATGTTGAGGTTACTCCAGAAGAAGTAAGAGAATTTTTCTTTTCTATTCCAGAAGATGAACGTCCGGTTTTTGGCGCAGAGGTTGAAGTAGCTCAAATAGTTGTTGAGCCAGAAATAACTGAAGAAGCACGTCAAGATGTAATTAATAGATTAAATGAAATACGTCGTGATATTGTTGAAAACGGAGCCAGTTTTGCAACCAAAGCTGTTTTGTATTCAAAAGATCCGGGTTCTAGCTCAAAAGGAGGTTTGTATAAAGGTATTCAGAAAAAATCACCTTTAGCAAAAGAGTTTATCGATACTGCCTTTTCTCTTCAAGAAGGAGAAGTAAGTGAGCCTTTTGAAACAGAATTTGGTTTTCACATTCTACAGGTAGATAAAGTAAGAGGGCAGGAGCTTGATGTAAGACATATTTTAATTTTACCAGATGTTTCTCAAGCTACTGTAGAAGCTGCTAGAGCCAAAATTGATAGCGTTCGTACCAAAGTCGTAAACGGTGAACTATCCTTTGAAGAAGCTGCAATGCGATATTCAGATGAAAAAGAAACCCGTTTAAGTGGTGGTCAATTGGTTAATCCGGTTTCAGGAGATACACGTTTTGAATTAACAAAAATGGATCCTTCATTAAGTGCCCAAGTTTATAACTTAAAGGCCAATGAAATTTCAAAAGTATATTCTGATAGAGATAGAACCGGAAAAACAAAATTCAAATTTCTTACCGTAACTCGCCGCTATGAAGAGCACGAGGCAGATTTCTCAAAAGATTATGAGAAAGTAAAAGAATTAGCATTAAAACAAAAACAAGTTAAGGCTATTGAAGAGTGGCAAAATGAAAAAATTAAAGAAACCTATGTAAAGGTGAATGAAGATTATTCAGATTGTGATTTTGCAAGTAACTGGATGAAAAAATAACTGTCAGAAGCCTTAACTATAAACATTTAACCAAAAATATGTCAGACGTAACAGCCGTTAAACAACTCGTTTCAAAATACACCGATTTACGCTCAGAGATTAACAAAGTCATTGTAGGGCAAGATGAGGTGGTAGAGCAAGTACTTCTTTCTATATTTTCAGGAGGTCACGCATTGTTGATTGGTGTTCCGGGTCTGGCAAAAACCCTTTTAGTAAATACAGTTGCACAGGCGTTGGGTTTACAGTTTAAAAGAATACAGTTCACTCCAGATTTAATGCCGAGTGATATTTTAGGTTCTGAAATTTTAGATAAAGACCGAAACTTTAAATTTATAAAAGGGCCCATATTTGCCAATATCATTTTGGCTGATGAAATTAATAGAACTCCACCCAAAACCCAGGCTGCTTTGCTGGAAGCGATGCAAGAACGCGCTGTAACGGTAGCTGGAGAACATTATAAACTAGACTTGCCTTATTTTGTATTAGCAACTCAAAACCCGATTGAGCAAGAAGGAACTTATCCGTTGCCTGAAGCTCAACTAGACCGGTTTATGTTTGCCATAAACTTAGATTATCCTTCCTTTTCTGAAGAAGTTGAAGTAGTAAAATCTACCACTGCCGGTGTTCAAAATACAGTAAACTCATTATTTACTTCAGAAGAAATTATAGAATACCAACAACTTATTCGGAAAATACCGGTTGCAGACAATGTAATTGAGTATGCCGTATCATTGGTTGGAAAAACACGTCCCAACAGCGAAGCTGCTCCAGAGATTGTAAAAAATTACATTGACTGGGGAGCAGGACCAAGGGCTTCTCAAAACCTTATTCTAGCTGCCAAAGCAAATGCTGCTTTGAGCGGAAAGTTTTCACCAGACATAGAAGATGTACAAAAAGTAGCAACTGGCATTTTACGTCATAGAATGATAAAAAATTATAAAGCCGAAGCTGAAGGCTTAACGATTGAAAAAATCATAAAAAGCTTGTTTTAATGGATTTTAAAAAGCTTTTACTGCCTATTATATTCTTTTTTGTAGGTATGTTGCTTATTACAATTGGCGCTCTTTTTAAAATTTTGCATTGGAAATTTGGTTTTGTTGATGCTACAATATTTATTGCAATAGGCTCTTTATCTGTTGTGGTAGGTTCAATAATTGCAATTGTCAAATTATTGATGATGTATAAAAAGTAGGTGTTTAAGTCTTATTTAGAATCAAACTTTTTTAGTACATTTTATTCGCTTTTCAATCTTTTGAAAACCTAAGGATTTTCAAATTCATAATTTTGTATATTAAAAATTACGTAATTGATAATTATTTATATCAAATATTTTAATTCTTTGTAAAATAAACAGTTTTTAGCGCAGTTCGTTAAACATTTTTAAATTATAATGAAATTTCGTAATTTCGCAGAACTTCAAAAAAAATTAAATATATAACTATGGCATTTGACATTGACATGATTAAAAAGGTGTATTCCCAGATGGCAGAACGTGTTGACAAAGCACGTGAGATAGTCGGGAAACCTTTAACCCTTTCTGAAAAAATTCTTTATAGCCATCTTTGGGATGGAAAACCTACTGAAGCCTTTGAACGTGGTAAAGATTACGTTGAGTTTTCACCAGACAGAATTGCGTGTCAAGATGCAACAGCTCAAATGGCTTTGTTACAATTTATGCAAGCCGGGAAAGATAAAGTTGCTGTACCCACTACCGTACATTGTGATCACTTAATTCAGGCAAAACAAGGAGCCGCAAAAGATTTACAAAGTGCGAATCAAACGAGCCATGAAGTTTTTGACTTCTTAGAGTCTGTTTCAAACAAATATGGAATTGGTTTCTGGAAACCAGGAGCAGGAATTATTCACCAAGTAGTATTAGAAAATTATGCATTTCCGGGAGGAATGATGATTGGTACCGATTCGCATACCGTAAATGCCGGAGGTCTTGGTATGGTAGCTATTGGTGTAGGTGGTGCTGATGCAGTAGATGTAATGGCCGGAATGCCATGGGAACTTAAATTTCCGAAGCTAATTGGTGTAAAATTAACCGGTGAACTAAACGGTTGGACAGCGTCAAAAGATGTAATTCTTAAAGTTGCCGGAATCCTTACTGTTAAAGGAGGTACTGGATCTATTGTAGAATATTTTGGGCCTGGTGCAAAAAATCTATCTTGTACCGGTAAAGGTACTATTTGTAATATGGGTGCCGAGATAGGAGCAACTACTTCAACTTTTGGGTATGATGATTCTATGGAGCGCTTTTTAAGAGCAACAGATAGAGAAGAAATTGCTGATGAGGCAAATAAAATTAGAGAGTACTTAACAGGCGATGATGAAGTATACGCAAATCCTGAACAGTATTTTGATGAAGTAATTGAAATTAACCTTTCTGAATTGCGTCCACATTTAAACGGGCCATTTACCCCAGACTTAGCAACGCCCGTTGGAGAGTTGGGTGAAAAAGCCAAAAAGAACGATTGGCCTATAAAAGTTGATTGGGGATTAATAGGCTCGTGTACCAACTCTTCCTATGAAGATTTAACGCGCGCTGCGTCTATTGCTCAACAAGCAATTGATAAAAAACTAAAGCCGAAAAGTGACTTCGGAATTAACCCGGGTAGTGAACAAATTAGATTTACAGCTGAGCGTGACGGATTATTAAACGTGTTTGAAGATCTTGGAGCAACTGTATTTACAAATGCCTGCGGACCTTGTATTGGTCAATGGGACCGTAGTGACCGCAAAGGAGAAGAAAAAAACACAATTGTTCACTCTTTTAACCGAAACTTTTCAAAACGTGCCGATGGAAACCCAAATACACACGCCTTTGTAGGTTCTCCTGAAATGGTTGCAGCGATTGCTATTTCTGGTCGTTTAGACTTTGACCCTATGCACGATACTTTGGTAAATGAAGATGGAGAGGAGGTAAAACTTGATGAACCACGCGGTATTGAGTTACCACCACAAGGATTTGAAGTAGAAGAAAATGGATATGTAGAACCAAGAGAGGATGGAAGCGGAGTAGAAGTGAAAGTAGCTAAAGATAGTGAAAGACTTCAGCTATTAACTCCTTTTGAGCCTATTCAAGATTCTGAGTTGCAAGGTGTAAAACTATTGATCAAAGCATTTGGAAAATGTACAACAGACCATATCTCAATGGCTGGACCTTGGTTGCGTTATAGAGGACACTTAGATAATATTTCAAATAACTGTTTAATTGGAGCGGTAAACGCATATAACAAAAAAACAAACTTTGTTAAAAACCAATTAGACGGTGAATACGGAGGCGTTCCGGATGTACAACGTGAATATAAAGCAAAAGGAATTAAAACAATTGTAGTAGGAGATCATAACTATGGAGAGGGATCTTCTCGTGAACACGCAGCAATGGAGCCTAGACACTTAGGAGTAGCTGCTGTTTTGGTAAAATCATTTGCTCGTATCCACGAAACAAACCTTAAAAAGCAAGGGATGCTAGGATTAACCTTCGCAAATGAATCAGATTATGATTTAATTCAAGAGGACGATACGTTCAACTTTTTGGATATAGCAGATTTTGCTCCTAATAAACCCTTGACAATTGAAGTGGTTCATAAAGATGGAAGTAAAGACACGATAATGGCTAACCATACGTACAATGATGCTCAAATAAGATGGTATCGTGAAGGTTCTGCACTTAATTTAATCAAGAAGCAGAATGCCTAACTGATATTTATTTTTTACATACTAAAAACTCCTTTCAATTTTTTTGAAAGGAGTTTTTTTAAAAAAAAATTACCGGGGAGTAAAATTATCGTATTTGGTGAATGGTAAAAAAACTATCAGTTTTTGAGCGTAGTAGACTAACACTAGCCAAATTTGTAAATAATCGAAATTGAATTGTTTCATTTTCTGAAAGCTCAACTAAAGTTTGAACACTTCTTACAGGCGGCGTTACATTTATGCTTCCTACTACCAAAGAGACACTTATATTAGCAAAATTTTGCTGTGCAATAACCTCGGTACCTTTCAAGATTTGAATACCATAATTTGTTGAAACTGCAAGTCCTCCAGATGAATTAATTTGAGCATAAATATCATAAATTCCATCTTGTTTTGCTGTAAAAGTGTATGTAGCTGTATCAAATTCATTATTAACATCAAAATCCAAATTATTGAAAGGAACAATTGCATAATTTGACCCTAGGGTGATTCCTATTGTTGTACCGCCGGTAGAAAAATTTCCTTTAATGGCCGTTTTTATATTACTTTCATATACTTGCTTTGAAGATACTTTTTTTACCAAACCTGTACCTGAGGAGACTAATATTGAACTTTCTGCTACAGTATTATCAATCTCGTCAACTACCTCACCGATAATTAAATCACCATTAATGTCTAATGTTGCATTAGGACTAGTTGTACCAATACCTACTTGTGACAAAACTGGGTATGTAATGAGAAAAAATATAAGTACTTTTAATTTCATTTGATAATAGATTTGTTGACCACTGAGAATGTATATAAAGCTAAAAATAAAAGGCAAATTAAGTGGACAAAATGAGAATATTAACAAAATTTTATGAAAAAAATCAAGTTATTCATTCAAAAGAATAAAAGTAACCTTCTGTTTATTGGTGTTTTAGTTTTATTATTACTACCACAAACGAGAATGCCCATACAGGTATTTATTCAGCGACTGGTATCTTTTAGCCCTTCTGAAATTGATGCCGAAGAAAGTGAAGTACTTCAAGACTATACTTGGCAATTAGAGCAGCTAGAGGGAGGAACCAAATACTTTTCAGAATCAAAAAAGAAAGTAGTTTTAATTAACTTTTGGGCAACGTGGTGCCCCCCTTGCATTGCTGAAATGCCTTCTCTTCAAAAACTGTATGATGCCTACGGAAATAAAGTTGATTTTTATTTTGTAACCTCTGAAGAAAAAGAAGTAGTACAACGTTTTATGGATAAAAAAGAATATACATTTCCTGTGTATATACAAACCAGCAAAGCACCAAGGTTATTGACATCAAGTTCTTTACCAACTACCTATGTAATTGCCAAAGATGGAGAGATACGTGTTAATAAAGTAGGTGTTGCAGACTGGGATAGCAAAAAAACAAGAGAAATTTTGGATAGGTTACTAGAAGAATCAATCTAGTAAAGGGTCTTATCGTTTTTAGTACTCCATTTATTAAAAACAGTTACCGCTTCTTCTCGAAGAATGTTTGTAAAATTGATAACTCTATCTTTAATTTTCTTATCTAATTCGTCATAGATAAATTGATCATCAAAGTTTATTTCTGCTGCATCCTCTCTGGTACAAGCATAAAAAACCTTTTTTGGACGCGCCCAATAAATAGCGCCAAGACACATAGGGCAAGGCTCACAAGAGGTATAAATTATACAGTCTGTCAATTGAAAAGAACCTAACTTTTCACACGCTTTTCGAATGGCAACAACCTCGGCATGCGCAGTAGGGTCGTGGGTAGAAGTAACACAATTATGACCTTCGGCTATTATTTTTCCATCTTTTACAATGACCGCTCCAAAAGGTCCTCCTGCATTAGCATTCATTCCTTTTTCAGCTAGGGCAATAGCACGTTTCATAAACTTTTTATCATCTGCTGTGATGGTACTCATGCTTTTTGAGTTTTAGTATATATTTTTTCAAAATATTCGGTTAGAACAAATACTGTTAATAGCATTCCGAGGTTGTAAATACTGTCTTCAACAGGAATGGTTACCATTCTTACGCCCATATTTTCTAAGTCATTATACCATACCACTTGATCTTCAATTCCGGTGCCGGTTAAAATTCCATTTACTATAAAAAAAGGAATAAATATGATAAAATAAGTAGGTAAAAACTCCATAAGCCACCTCTTTCTATAATTATAAACAAGGCCTAAAAGTACTAATGCATAAACAAAGCTAATGAGTGTATACCAACTACTGTAGAAGTACCATAACAAAATAATTAAACTGCTTACCAAGATTACATAAAACCTTGAGGTAAATTTTTCAGATAAAGAAAACTTCGGAAATAACTCGTGTAACGCATAATGAGTAAAGATACAAGCATATGGAATGCATATAAAAAACAGCCATTCTTCTATTGGAAGATTAAAAAGATAGACGCCAATGAGATAAACATCATTAAAACCCCAAAAACCATTATGAGTAAAAATGATGTCCCACGTGACAAAGATTGCCATCATTATAAAAAGTGCCGGAAAGAAAGAACGCCATTTTTTGTAAAACTGAAGTCTGGGATGAAAACTAAATAAAAAAGGGATACTCAATGACCCAATATTGAGCCATAAATACAAACTGTTCATTAATTATCTTTTAAAAAAACGCAAAGGCGGCAAGAGCATACCAAAACATTCTCCATCTTCTTTTCCTAGATGTTTATGATGTATTTTATGAGCACGTCTTATTCCTTTTGCATACCAATTATTAGCATTTCTGAAAAGCTTAAAACGTTGATGAATAAAAATATCATGAACAAAGAAGTAAGCAATTCCGTAGGCAAAAATACCTAAACCAATGGGTAATCCTGCCCAAAAGCCATAATATTCCCAACCTATAAAACAGCATATACTTACTACTGCATAAAATATAAAGAATAAGTCATTGCGTTCCCACCAGCTGCTGTGGTCTTTATGATGGTGATCTCTATGCAAGCTCCATAAAAAGCCATGCATAATATATTTGTGAGTAAACCATGCCATGAATTCCATTACACAAAAGGTGGCTAAAAATATAAGAATCCAAAAAAATGTTGTCATAGCTATTTAACTAGTTTTAATTGGTATTTTACATAACTTCGTGTCAATAACCCAAATTTCTCATAATTGGGAACACGAATTCTAGTGTTTTTAATTTCAATTGCCGGGGTTCGTTGTAACTTTTTCAGCAATCTCTTGTAATATCGATAGGCCATAAAAACGCCAAATTTAGCTTCGGCAGGAAGTTTTAAAATTCCTTCATAGCCTTTACTAAAATCTTCTTCAATCTCTTCAATAATACGTTGCTTTGAAATTTCATCAAGGGCTTTTAAATTGGTATTTGGAAAATAGGTTCGACTCAAATCTTCAAAATCTTCTTTTAAATCTCTTAAAAAGTTTACTTTTTGAAAAGCCGATCCCAAATGCATTGCAGAATCTTTAAGCTCTTCATATTTTTCTGTATCGCCTTTTACAAAAACTTTTAAGCACATTAAGCCCACAACGTCTGCAGAGCCATAAATGTATTCTTTATAGTCGGTTTCGGTGATATATTCTTTTTTGGATAAATCTAAGCGCATACTTTTCATAAAAGAATCTATCAAATGCTGATCAATCTTGTATCTATTAACTGTATGCTGAAAAGAATTTAAAATAGGATTGAGACTTATTTTGTCTTTCAAGGCGTTGTGTAAATCTTTTTCAAAACGATTAAAAAGAGTTTCTTTATCATAATCATGAAACGAGTCTACAATTTCATCTGCAAACCGAACAAACCCATAAATATTATAAATATCTTGGCGAATGGTAGGTGCCAACATTTTGGTAGCAAGTGAAAACGATGTACTATATGCATTTGTTACGTTTTTGCTGCAAGTTCTAGATACTATGTCGAAGATTTCTTTCACGATTTTTCTATTTGTTTTTGTACTAAACCAGCAACTAGTTTTCCCGAAATTAATGAGGGTGGAACACCTGGCCCCGGAACTGTTAGCTGTCCTGTAAAAAAAAGATTTTTAACCTTTTTACTCTGTAAACTAGGACGCAAAAATGCAGTCTGTAACAACGTATTTGCAAGTCCGTATGCGTTTCCTTTATAAGAGTTGTACTGCTCAATAAAGTCATTTACGCAAAAGGACTCTTTAAATATAACGTAATTTTTTACTTCTTGGTTGGTAAGGTATTCAAATCTTGTCATTATTTTCTCAAAATACGCTTCTCGTATTTCTGGTGTGTCTTCTAATCCCGGTGCTAATGGTATTAAAAAAATACCGGCTTCCTTATCTATTGGTGCCGTACTGTTATCTGTTTTTGAAGGAAAACTAGCATAAAATAAGGGTTTTTCTGGCCACTTTGGATTGTCATAAATTGCTTGTGAATGAGCTTCAAAGTCTACATCAAAAAACAGGGTATGATGGTCTACATTTTCTATTTTTTTGTCAAACCCTACGTAAAATAATAGGGAAGAAGGCGCAAATATTTTTTTGTCCCAATAGGTTTCAGAGTATTGACGGAATTTTTTTGGTAACAGCGTTTCGGTATGATGATAATCTGCACCACTTACAATGCAATCTGCCTTGATATCTTTTCCGTTTATTTTTATGGCTGAAGCAACATTGTCTGTAAGGATAATTTCTTCAACGTTTTGATTGGTTTTTATGGTTACGCCTAGTTCTTCGGCTAGATTTTTAATTCCTTCAATAACACTATACATTCCATCTTTTGGGTGAAACGTACCCAAACCAAAATCTGCATAATTCATAAAACTGTAAAATGCTGGAGTATTTGAAGGTTTTGCTCCTAAAAACAATACCGGAAACTCTAGAATAGAGATTAATTTCGGGTTTTTAAATTCTTTCCTTACTTCTTTACTAATAGTGCTAAAAAATTGCCCTATTTTCTTCATAGTAACCGGAGTTACTAGTTCAAAAGGTGAAACGCCCGGTCTGTAAACTAAATCTTTAATAGCAACATCATAATTGTTTTGAGCCTTGGCAATAAACTTTCTCAGTTTTTTTGAACTCTCAGGTTCTTCATCTTCAAAGGCTTTGCATATTTTTTCTAAGGTATCTTCAATAGTTATAAACTCTTCTTTTCCGAAGTATACACTATAAGCAGGATTAAGCTTTGTAAGGCTATAATAGTCTGATGGTTTTTTATTAAAGTCTGAAAAGAAACGTTCAAAAACGTCGGGCATCCAGTACCAAGTAGGGCCAATATCAAAGGTAAAACCTTCTTTATGTAACTGTCTGGCTCTACCACCCACAGTTTTATTTTTTTCATAGATAGTAACTGTATAGCCTTGTGCTGCAAGATAGCTACTTGCTGCTAATGATGAGAACCCAGAACCGATGATTGCGATATTTTTCATATTATGTTTAACAAATTTAAGCAAATATTAAACAAAAATAGATATAGATATGTTATGATTTTTTTAAAATTTTAAGTTTCTCAATCAATTCGGTGTGGTTTTGTACAACTGTAATGTTGTTAAAAGTATTTTTTTCTTTTAATTCTTGTGTTTCTCGACCCATTAACCAAAGTGATTGTTTCTTTTCTGAATCAATTTTATCACTATAGTCAACTATATACTTTGCCAAAGGAGTTTTTTTAGGCTTTACAGTAAAGTAGGATAAAAAAAGTACGTTTTGGTAATGTTTTACAATATGCTTTAAATTTTCAAGTGGAATATTTGGGCCTAGGTAAACGGTATTAAAGCCAGCTTTTAACACCTCATAATGACAGTATAATAAGCCTATTTCGTGCATTTCGTGATGAGGCAAATAAAGGCAGAATGTAGGTTTAGTATCATCAAAAGATTCTTTTTTTAAAGAGTCAATATTGACAATAATTTTCTGTTTTATCAATTCTGAAATGAAATGTTCGTGAGCAGGATCAATTGTTCCGGTGTGCCATAAAGTTCCCAATTCAGTTAGTAATGGAATAAAAATATCAAAAAACAAAGTTCTGAAATCATTCGTTTTTTCAAATTCTTGAATTGTTTTTTGAAATAACGGATAATTAAACTCAAACATAGCAGTTTTTAACAGCTGAATGGTATGCGCATCCTTATCTTTAACTGTATATTCTTCAATAAGTTTAATGATTTCATCTTCATCAAGCGCAGCAATTTTAGAGATTTTTAAACCACTATTATATAAAAAAGAAATATTCAACAGCTTTTTTAGGCTATCTAAGCTGTACTCTCGAATATTAGTATCAGTTCTATTTGGTTCTAATAGGTTGTATCTTTTTTCCCAGATACGAATGGTATGTGCCTTTATACCACTTAAATTTTCAAGATCCTTGATACTAAACGTAGTTTGTATAGACATTAAGCAATTAAAATTGGTGTGCTCAAATTACTAAAAAGAAAAAGATAAATTTAAAAAATGTTTAGTTTTTTTTAAAATAAACTAAACAACATCATATCTGTGTGAAAGTAAGTGCCCAGGATGGGAGTCGAACCCATACGCCCTAATGGACACATGGCCCTCAACCATGCCTGTCTACCAGTTCCAGCACCTGGGCTTACAAATAAGGTGCTTTGTTTTTAGAGATTGCAAATATATGTATTTTGATAAGAGAGATTTCTTTCAATTTAGAATTTTTTTCAAGATAGCTTTAAGGCGCAATAAAATAAATTTAATATGGTAAACTTCCATAGTAAAATTCTTATTTTTGGTATGTGAACGTTTTTGAAGAAAAAAAAGGCAATATATTTAAGCTCTTATCTGAAGCCATTTCAGAAGGGATAATAATTGTAAACAAAGATCAAGAAGTAGTAGCTAGCAATGGTGCTGCAAATGCTATGTTTGGGTATGAAACTGATGAACTTTTAGGAGAACATCTCAACCTTCTTATACCTCAAAAATATAAAGCCAATCATTCAGGACATTTTAAAAATTTCATGCATCATAGCAAGAGAAGGCAGATGGGGCACGGGCGTGATTTATATGGTTTGCGTAAAGACGGAACAACTTTTCCGGTAGAAGCAGGACTTAATCCGTTTCAAATTTATGAGAATATGTATGTGATGGCACTCGTAAGTGATATCACTATAAGAAAACAACAAGAAAAGGTAATACTGGATCTAAACTCAAACCTTGAAGAAAAAATTGCACAACGCACTAAAACACTTGAAGAAACTGTTGACAAACTTAAAAATGAAGTAGAAAAACGAAAAACAGCCGAAAGCAAAATTAAAGAGTCACTAAAAAAGGAAAGAGAACTTAATGAACTTAAAACAAAGTTTCTATCTATGGTGTCTCATGAATTTAAAACACCTTTAAGTGGTATTCTTACATCGGCTACATTAATAGGCAAGTATAAAGAAACTCATCAACAAGAAAAAAGAGATAAACACTTAAAAACGATTAAATCAAAGATTAAATATCTAGACAATATTTTAAGTGATTTTCTTTCAATAGAACGGTTAGAGTCTGGTAAAACCGTATACAAGTTTAGTACCTTCCCATTAAGTAAAGTACTTAATGAAGTGATCTATGACGCCAATATGCTTTTAAAAGATGGACAATCTATTGAATACCCTAGTGATATTGATGATATTGTCGTTGAATTTGATGAAAAAATACTTGAACTTATTTTGACCAATTTAATCAACAACGCCATCAAATATTCTTCAGAAAATTGTACGATTTATGTAACTGTAGAAACCAAAAAGAAGCATCTTATTATTTCAGTAAAAGACGAAGGAATTGGCATTCCCGAAAAAGAACAAAAACATATTTTTAATAGATACTTTAGAGCCGAAAATGCTCTTATAAATGCAGGTACCGGAATAGGATTAAATATTATAAAAAGTCACCTAGATAATCTTGACGGCAAAATAACTTTTTCTAGTACAGAAAATAAGGGAAGTACGTTTGTAGTTTCTATACCATTACACTTAAATTAAAACCTTTAATCTTTTAACTATCAATAGCTTTTTTATGAAAACCATCCTTTTAATTGAAGACGATGCAGCTTTACGTGAAAACACAGAAGAACTATTAGAATTATCAGATTATAAGGTGTTAACAGCTCCCAATGGAACGCTAGGAGTAGAAACAGCTTTACGTGAAATACCAGATTTGATCATCTGTGACATAATGATGCCAGAGTTAGATGGATATGGGGTTTTAAGTGCGCTCTCCTCAAATACAATAACACAACACATTCCGTTTATATTTTTATCTGCAAAAACTGAGCATAAAGAAATACGAAAAGGAATGGATCTAGGAGCAGATGATTACCTAACCAAACCTTTTGAAGAAGATGAGTTAATAAGTGCCGTAGAAAGTCGCCTTGCAAAAGCTACGTTGCTATCAAATATGGTGCAGCCTGGGCAACAAGCAGAAAAAGACAATGAAGATGGTGTGAGAAACCTTAATGAGCTTAAAAACTTTTTTGATGACCACGGAAAAATTTTAAAATATGAAAAAGGTGAAACAATTTTCCGAAATGGTCAATATGCGACAATGGTTTATTTAATATTAAAAGGAGTTGTAAAAACTCATAAAATGGATGACAACGGCAAAGAGTTAATCACTAATCTTCACAAAGCCGATGACTTTTTAGGTTTTACATCGTTAATGGAAAGCATTCCATATACTGAAGAAGCCACTTCTGTTGAACAAGTAGAACTAGCCGGTGTGCCTATTTCAGATTTAAAAGAAATTCTTACTAAAAATAAAAATGTATCCTTAGAGTTATTGAATGTTTTATCAAATTCAATTTCAGAAGTAAAAGAACAGTTACTGCAAATGGCTTTTAGTTCGGTGAGACGTAAAACAGCAAATACTATTCTTCAGTTTACAGAAGTATTAAACAAAAAACCTCACGATGGTATTAAAATCTCTAGATATGACCTGGCAAGTGTTGCAGGAATAGCAACTGAAAGTTTAATACGTACCCTTTCAGACTTTAAAAAGAAAGGACTAATAGAAATTGAGGGGCGTAATATTAAAATTGTTGATCTTGAAGGGTTACAAGAAGTCAATTAAGTACTACCTAATTTATTAAAACTGATTATTGTCATTCTTTACAGAGTGCCATAGGATTACATTTGCCATTAAGTAATGAAGTGTAATGAATGTTTTAATACCCACAGACTTTTCAGATAATTCGTGGAATGCCATTAATTATGCCCTACATTTATTAAAAAATGTAGAGGTTACTTTTTTTATATTGCACGTAAGCAATGCGAATGAATATACAGTTCTTGATGAAGCCACCAATGATCTAGCTGTGACTAAAGCTTCAAAAAATCAAACTGTAGAAGATCAACTCTCCCTTTTAAAAAACCGAATTCTTTCAGAAAGTAAAAATAAAAAGCACACCTATAATTTTGGTATTGAATATAACTCATTCATTAAAACGCTTAGAGTACAAATAGTTGCAAAGCAAATTGATTTAATAATAATGGGAACCAAAGGTGTTTCTGGCATAAAAAAGTATCTTTTAGGAAGCAATGCGGGTGATGTGATTACCAAGGTTAAGTGTCCGGTTTTGGTTATACCAGAAAAGGCTCGCTATGAAACTCCTTTACAAATTGCCTTTCCTACAGATTATAATATTTCATATAATAAAAGAGTACTTAAAACATTAAAAACAATAACTGGGTTACATAATTCATCTTTAGAAATTGTTCATGTAGGAATAAAAAAACTACCATTAACTACCGAACAAAAAAAGAATAAAACGATTCTTTCAAAAAGTATTGAAGAGTTACAACATTCTTTTAATACGTGTAACTGCTTAAACCTTGAAGATACCATACAGCAGTTTGTAGAAAAAAAGGAAATAAATATTATTGCGATGGTAGCCAAAAACTTAAACTTTTTTCAGCGTATTTTATTTAAACCTAATATTGAAAAAGTAAGTTTTCAAACAGAAACACCTTTTCTAGTTTTGCATGAATAAATATTTATTCTTCCTTCTTTATAGGGTGATCTTCATAAAAATCTTCAAATGTTTTATCTGTGGTGTATGAGTCTGTCAAGATTTTATAGACACTGTATAACAGAAAAGCTTGACCAATAATTGTTATGTAAAACACCCAGCTAAATAAAATATTCATCACTGAAAAAATAGTAACTGTAAGCAAAAATATAGTTGTGATGCTTAACCAAGTTATAGCTGAAGTTTTCATTTTTATTTTAAAGTTACGTTTCAAAAACTAAAAAAGCTCTTAATAAATAGCTAAATAATTGATAAAGAGTGGTTTTTGTCTTTGTTTTACTGTCAAACTTATCTAAGTGATTTTTTTTCAACAGTCTTCATAGACTGATTTTTATCATTTTTTAAGCCTTTGTTTCATTTTAATTTTAAGCTATAAAAATCAACAACATGAAAAAGAAAATCCTTATCCCAACAGACTTCTCAAAAAACGCGTGGAATGCCACAACCTATGCAATAGACCTTTTTAAAAGAGAGCATTGTGAATTTCATATAGTTAACACCTACTTTTTAAGTGGTTATTCTACAGAAAACCTTTTAATACCCGAACCCGGTGACGCTGCATATGAAGTAATAAAAGAAGCATCTGAAAAAAATATTGAAAAACTAAAAACACAGCTCAACTTTAGAGACGATTCTCCAGGGCATAGGTTTTACTTTTATAGTGAATTTGGCACCCTTACCAATGTTATAAAACAAATAATAGATGATAAAGACATTGAGTTTATTGTAATGGGAACTCGCGGCGAAACTGACTCAAACAAAGTAGTTTTTGGCAGTAATACCATTACTGTTATGGAAAAAATACGATTGTGTCCTGTATTGGCTATCCCGGGAGATGTAATTTTTAAAGACCCTAATGAGATTGTTTTTCCTACAAGTTTTAAAACACATTTTAAACAAAGAGAGCTTAAGCACTTAATAGAAATAGCAAGATTAACAAATGCACCTATTCGCATATTGCATATGAAAGAAGAACTTTCGCTAAGTGATAAGCAAAAAGAAAATAAACAATTGCTAGAAGACATCTTTCATCAAATAGAGTTTACTCATCACGAGCTAGAAAACATAAGTGTAAAAAAAGGACTTCAATCCTTTGTGCAGAGCAGAGGTAGTGAAATGATTGCTTTTATTAATAAAAAGCACACCTTCTTCGGAAGCATTTTTACCAATCCAATGGTCAAAGAATTAGGAGCTCATGCCAAGGTGCCTATTCTTGCTTTACACGACATAAGAAGCTAACAAACATCTATTCCCGTACTGATAATTGTCATTTTTTAAAACAAGGTTCAGTCGCACCTTTGTAATAGGTATAATGAGCAAATTTTTAATCTATGACTACATGTTTTCACTGTGGTGACCCTTGTATAGATACGCATATAGTACACCATGAAAAATCATTTTGTTGTCATGGTTGTAAAACCGTTTATGAAATATTAAACGAGAACAATCTTGATTATTACTACACGCTTGAACAAGCTCCCGGTAGTTCACCAAAAGAAATTGAAGGGCGGTTTGATTTTTTAGATAATCAAGATATAGTTGAAAAGCTAGTAGAGTTTAATGATGCAACAACACAAATTGTATCCTTTGTAATACCAACGATACATTGTAGTAGTTGTATTTGGGTTTTAGAAAATTTAAACAAACTAGATGAAGCTATACAAAATTCACAAGTAAACTTTCCTGAAAAAACAATCAGGATTACGTATTCTTCTGAAAAAACTACGCTAAAAAAAATAGTAGTTTTATTAAGTAAATTGGGGTATGAGCCCACTATATCTCTTGAAAATTCAGACAAAAAAGAAAAGAGTGTAGATAGAAGTCTTATTTACAAACTTGGTGTAGCAGGATTTGCTTTTGGAAATGTGATGTTTTTATCATTTCCAGAGTATTTTGAAGTTAATGAGTTTTGGCTTGAGCAATTTAAACACGTTTTTAGATGGTTGATGTTTGCCTTTTCTGTACCGGTGGTTTTTTACTCAGGGCGAGATTATTTTACTTCAGCTTATAAAGGTATACGTTCGGGTATTTTAAATATAGATATTCCTATTGCCATTGGTATAAGCGTATTATTTTTAAGAAGTACGATTGAAATTATTTTTGATTGGGATTCTGGTTTTTTTGACAGCTTAACAGGATTAGTCTTCTTTTTATTACTAGGTAAATTTTTTCAGCAAAAAACCTACTCATATTTATCTTTTGAGCGTGATTACAAATCATATTTTCCTATTGCAGTAACACGATTAAAAAAAGCAGAAAACAACGCTGTTATAGAAGAGCAAGCAGAGGTTTACAAAATTAAAAAAGGAGATAGGCTGTTAATTAGAAACAATGAGTTACTACCGGTTGATGCTATTTTAATAAAAGGTAATGCGTTAATTGATTATAGCTTTGTTACTGGAGAAGCCGAACCGGTTTCAAAAAACAGCGGAGATAAACTCTACGCCGGCGGACGTCAACAGGCAGGCATTATTGAGGTTGAAGCGTTAAAAGAAGTTCAACAAAGTTATCTTACTCAATTATGGAGTAATGATGTATTCAGTAAAGATAAAAATGGGATTTTTCAATCCTTGACAGATAGTATAAGTAAACGTTTTACCCTTGCAATTTTAAGTATTGCTTTTGTTTCTACCCTCATTTGGCTAGTCATTGATCCTTCAAAAGCATTCAATGTATTTACAGCTGTTTTAATAGTTGCCTGTCCGTGTGCCATAGCCTTGGCAGCTCCATTTACATTGGGAAATTTGCTGCGCATCTTCGGAAGAAATAAGCTCTATTTAAAAGAAGCGTCAGTCATTGAGCAACTCGCAAAAATAGATACTGTAGTTTTTGATAAAACAGGAACGCTTACAACCAACCGGAAAAATATTATTTCATATGAAGGTATAGAATTAACAGAGGATGAAAAACAACTTTTAACTAGTACACTACGAGCTTCAAACCACCCATTGAGCAGAGCGCTGTATTCAGTTTTAAAAGATAATAATATAAAAACGTTAGACTTTTTTGAAGAAGAAACTGGTAAAGGAATCAAAGCCGAAGTGAATCAAAGCAGTATTAAAGTAGGTTCGTTTGCATACGTTAATAAAAACTCTCAAAGTGATGAGATTAACCAGTTACATGATATTTCAAAAACAGCTGTACACGTAAGTGCAAATAACGTTTATAAGGGATGCTATATTTTTCAAAATGAATACAGAAAAGGTGTTTCTGAAATTTTTACAGCTTTAAGTGATACCAATAAGGTAATCATTTTATCTGGTGATAACGATGGAGAGCGAGAAACATTAAAAAAGCTAGTTCCTGAAAGTACTTCACTTATTTTTAATCAAAAGCCAGATGATAAACTACAATTTATCCATCAACAACAGCAACAAGGTAAAAAAGTAATGATGATAGGTGATGGATTAAATGATGCCGGCGCTTTAAAACAAAGTGATGTAGGTATTGTTATTTCTGAAAATATTAATGTTTTTTCACCTGCCTGCGATGGAATTCTAGACGCTTCAATGTTTAAAAATCTAGTAAGTTTTATAGACCTCTCAAAAAAAGGGATTGCCATAATAAAATGGGCTTTTATTCTCTCGTTGGTTTACAATGTTATTGGCCTCTCTTTTGCCGTAACAGGGCATTTAAAGCCCGTTATAGCAGCAATTTTAATGCCCTTGAGTAGTATAAGTATTGTTGTTTTTACTACCCTCGCAACTCAATATGCGAGTAGAAAATTAAGAATGAATTTAAATAACCAAAGGTGACTATTGTCATATTTTTTTAAAACATCAAAAAGTAGTTTTACAAAACCAAACAATAAGTAGGTATGAGTATAATCTATGTGTTATTATCAATTAGTGTAGTGGTAGCATTGGTCTTTTTTGGGCTATTTATTTTCTCAGTAAAAAAAGGACAATACGATGATACATACACGCCTTCGGTACGCATGCTTTTTGAAGATGAGTTAAGGGAGCAAAAAGTAGAATCTCAAGAATCTAAGAATATAAATAAGTCTAATTAATCAAATCCGTACTACGGAATGTAATTGTAACTATTATGCAAACAGAACAGTTTTATTACGATAATAAAATCGTAAAAAAGTTTGTCAATGCCACCATGTTTTGGGGTATTATTGGAATGAGCGTAGGATTACTACTCGCGTTCATGTTTTTATTTCCTAACATAACCGATGGAATATCTTGGTTAAGCTTTGGTAGGTTGCGGCCTTTACATACCAATGCTGTAATATTTGCATTTGTTGGTAATGCAATATTTGCAGGGGTATATTATTCTACGCAACGCTTATTAAAAGCTAGAATGTGGAGTGATCTATTGAGTAATATTAACTTTTGGGGATGGCAAGCTATCATTGTAGGTGCAGCAATCACTTTACCATTGGGGTATACTACTTCAAAAGAATATGCAGAGTTAGAGTGGCCTTTTGATATAGCAATTGCTGTAATATGGGTTGCTTTTGGGGCAAACTTGATAGGAACTATTTTAAAACGTAGACAGCGACACTTATATGTTGCAATCTGGTTTTATTTAGCAACTTTTGTTACTGTAGCAGTACTTCACATTGTTAATAGTATAGAGTTGCCGGTTTCTGCATTAAAGAGTTATTCCTTTTATGCAGGTGTTCAAGATGCGTTAGTGCAATGGTGGTATGGTCATAATGCAGTAGCATTTTTCTTAACAACACCTTTTTTAGGCTTAATGTATTATTTTGTTCCAAAGGCTGCTAACAGACCAGTTTACTCATATAAGTTATCAATAATTCACTTTTGGTCCTTAATCTTTATCTATATCTGGGCAGGTCCTCACCATTTATTATATTCTTCTTTACCAGATTGGGCTCAAAACTTAGGGGTGGCTTTCTCTGTAATGCTAATTGCTCCTTCTTGGGGTGGTATGATTAATGGGCTTTTAACACTTAGGGGCGCTTGGGATAAAGTGAGAACAGACCCAGTTTTAAAATTTATGGTTGTCGCAATAACAGGGTATGGTATGGCAACTTTTGAAGGTCCTATGCTTTCTTTAAAAAATGTAAATGCGATTGCTCATTTTAGCGATTGGATTATTGCTCACGTACACGTAGGAGCTCTGGCTTGGAATGGATTTTTAACCTTTGGTATGGTGTATTGGTTAGTTCCAAAGCTCTTTAAAACAAAATTATATTCTATAAAGTTAGCCAATGTTCACTTTTGGATAGGTACGTTAGGAATCATCTTATATGCATTACCTATGTATGTTGCAGGGTTTGTTCAAGCTTCAATGTGGAAACAATTTAACCCAGACGGTACACTAACCTACGGTAACTTTTTAGAAACTGTAGCTGAAATCATACCAATGTACTGGATGCGAGCAATTGGTGGAAGTTTATTTATCATAGGTGCATTTATTTCGCTTTATAATGTAATTATGACAGCAAGAAGTGGTAGTAAGGTAACCGATGAACTTGCAGAAGCAGCTCCACTAGAACGTGTAACGAAGCGTAGAACAGCAAAAGAAGGGTATCACACTTGGTTAGAAAGAAGACCGGTAAAATTAACAATCTATGCTACTATCGCTATTTTAATAGGTGGTATGGTTCAAATTATACCTTCCTTACTGGTTGATGATTATGTACCTGTAATTTCAAGTGTAAAACCTTATACACCATTAGAATTGGAAGGTCGTGATATCTATATTAGAGAAGGTTGTGTTTCTTGTCATTCGCAAATGATTCGTCCCTTCCGAAGTGAAGTAGAGCGTTACGGTGAATATTCAAAAAGTGGAGAATATGTGTATGACCATCCCTTCCTTTGGGGAAGTAAACGTACAGGACCAGACTTATTACGTGTAGGAGGCAAATACAGTGACAATTGGCACCTTAATCATATGTATGATCCGCAAAGTACTTCTTCAGGATCAATTATGCCGGCATATCAATGGCTCATCAGTTCAAAGCTTGATAAAAGTAGTACTGAGAAAAAGATGGAAGCAATGGTAACCTTAGGTGTACCCTATACAGAAGAAGACATAGCAAACGCTCAACAATCTATGAATAAGCAAGGAGCTGAAATTGAACAAAACCTTTACAGCGACCCAGACTTTGCAAAAACATATGAAGCAGACAAAAAATATGCTCAGCAAAACAACGAGCCATTTGTAGAAATGAAAGATAGAGAGATTGTTGCCTTGATAGCATATCTACAACGCTTAGGAACAGATATTAAAGTAAAAACAGCTGAAGAAATTTCAGCAGAAAATAACTAATCATGCTAAAATTTATAAAAGGAAATTTAGAAAGTATTGATGGGGTATCGGTATATCCAATCATTTCGCTGCTCATCTTTTTTATATTTTTTGTAATCCTATTTTGGTGGGTTTTTACAGCTAAAAAAGAACATATAAAACAAGTAAGTAAAATACCATTAGAGAACGATAAAAACAATCAACAGTTATGAAAACCACAGCATCCTATTTACGAGTAATTGGCATAATGGCCATTGCCTTTATACTTATGGAATTCACTGTTGATACCGGTGATAGTTGGGCCATAATTAAATACCCTGTTATTTGGGCCGTATTGGCGTTGGTCTTTCTTTTTGCAATAGCTATTGAGGTAATTTCAGAAACGCTTAAAAGCATACTCTTTAGAGGCTTGAATGAAGAAGCTCAACAACGGTACCTCGCAGAACAAGAATATAAAAGAGAGAACAATTGGTTTAAAAAAACTTACAAAAAGTTATTAGCTAAAAAACCAATTGAAAAAGAACAAGAAATAATTCTTGATCATAATTATGATGGTATTCGAGAGCTTGATAATGTATTACCTCCTTGGTGGGTATATATGTTTTACGCTACCATCGTTTTTGCAGTAGTTTATTTAGTTCGATATCACATTTTTGATGGTGTAAATCAAGATGAAGAGTATGAAATTGCAGTTGCTGAAGCACGAGCAGAAATAGAAGAATACAAAAAAACAGCAAAAGATTTAATTGATGTAAACACTGTTGAGTTACTCACAGGAAAACAAGACATTGCAGCTGGTAAAACAGTATTTGAAGCAAACTGCGTAGCTTGTCATAAAGTAGATGGTGGTGGAGGTATAGGCCCTAATTTAACAGATGATTACTGGATTTTGGGAGGAGGTATTAAAAATGTATTCAACACCATTTCTGAAGGAGGTCGAGATGGAAAAGGGATGGTTGCTTGGAAAACAGATTTAAGACCTAGTGAAATGGCTCAAGTTGCCAGCTACGTCCTTAGTTTGCACGGTACCAATCCTGCAGATGCAAAAGACCCAGAAGGTGATCTTTGGGTAGACCCAAATGCTCCAATTGAAGAAGTAGAAGTAAAACAAATAGACTCTACTACTATACAAGTACTAATGGAAGACCAACCCGTAACCGAAGACGTAGTTAATTAATTATAGTTACAATAAAAATAGATTGTGGAGACGCCTCAAAACGAAACATTTAGAGATAGTATAGGTACTATAAACGAAGAAGGAAAACGTTCTTGGGTTTATCCTAAAAAACCTTCAGGTAAGTATTATAAATACCGTAAGTACGTAAGCTATTTTTTATTGGCATTTCTATTTTCGGCGCCATTCATAAAAGTGAACGGTAATCAATTTTTACTATTTAATATATTAGAAAGAAGGTTTAATATTTTCGGGTTTCCTTTCTGGCCACAAGACTTTCACCTGTTTGTTATTTCAATGATAATAGGTGTTGTGTTTGTTATTCTTTTTACCGTGGCTTTTGGAAGAATATTTTGCGGATGGATATGTCCTCAAACTATTTTTTTAGAAATGGTTTTTAGAAGAATTGAATATGCCATTGAAGGGGATCGGGGCAAACAAATACGGTTGGATAAACAACCCTGGAATGCAGAAAAAATAAGAAAAAAAGCACTTAAATGGTTTCTGTTTTTTATCATTTCATTTTTAATAGCCAATGTGTTTTTGGCCTACATTATAGGAAGTGACAAATTATTAGAATACATTCAAGAAGGACCTCTTGAAAACTTAAATACTCTTATTTCATTAATAATTTTTACAGGGGTTTTCTATTTTGTTTTTGCCTGGTTTAGAGAACAGGTGTGCATTATTGCCTGTCCTTACGGCAGATTACAAGGTGTGCTGTTAGATACCAAAAGTATTGTAGTTGCTTATGACCATAAACGAGGAGAAAAAGAGAAAGGGAGAGCAAAATTCAATAAAAAAGAAGACCGTGCTACCACAGGTAAAGGTGATTGTATTGACTGCTTTCAGTGTGTTCATGTATGTCCTACCGGTATAGATATAAGAAATGGTACGCAGCTAGAATGTGTAAACTGTACAGCTTGTATAGATGCTTGTGATAGCATTATGGAAGCTGTTAACCTTCCTAAAGGACTTATTCGTTATGCTAGTGAAGAAAACATTGAAAAGAAAGCAAAATTCAAGTTTACTGCTAGATTAAAAGGATATACAGCTGTTTTATTCATACTTATAGGAATTTTAACAGGAATGCTCTTTTTACGAAACGATGTAGAAGCACGTATACTTAGATTACCCGGTCAACTGTATGAACACAAAGATGATAATATAATAAGTAACGTGTTTACTTTCAAACTAATAAATAAAACAACCGATACAATAAACAATATTCAATTCAAGCTTCTTTCGCATAAAGGAACAATTAAGTTGGTAACCAATAACGCTATAGATGTCCCTAAACAAGAACTAGCTGAAGGAACCTTGTTTATAGAAATAAACGCAAGCGCGTTAAATGGTGATAAAGACAAAGTAAAAATAGGTGTTTATAGTGAAGATAAGCTTATAGAAACAACGACAACATCTTTCTTAGGACCTCGAAGCTATAAATAACACAATACTAGAAATTATGAAAATTAATTGGGGAACAGGCATTCTAATAGGAATTATAGCATTTATATGCTTTATAATGTTTTTTGTAATCAAAATGAGTACAAATGATAAATACAGCTATGACTTGGTTGTAGAAGAATATTATAAAAAAGAATTAGCTTATCAAGAAGAAATAGATGCAGAAAAAAACCTATCTATCTTTTCTGAAAACATAAACGGCGTTAAAACCAAAGACGGTTGGCAAATAACGTTTCCTTCTGAAATAGACTCAAAACAAATTACAGGAGAAGTGTTCCTATATAGACCATCTAACAAGAAACTGGACTTTCAATTCCCTTTGAAAATATCCGGATCCAATTTGCTCATACCTGACAAAAGCTTGCTAGATGGTCGCTGGAACATTACTATTGACTGGCAATACAAAGGAAAAAAATACTTATACAAAGATCAAATACTGTATTAATCAAAACCCTGAGTACTTTTAAAGATGATACTATCTGCTTTATTATTTGGTTTACTAGGAAGTTTTCACTGCGTAGGTATGTGCGGTCCTATTGCTTTTTTACTACCGGTAGACCGTACCAACTCTTTTAAAAAAGTAGGGCAGTTATTTTTATATCATTTCGGTAGAATACTAGCATACTCAATTATTGGGTTACTTTTTGGTCTATTAGGTAAAAGCTTTTATTTGTTCGGGATGCAGCAGCAATTAACAATTGCAATAGGAGTGATTATGGTGATTACAATTTTACTTCCTTATAAAGTTTTTCAGAAATATAATTTTTCAAAACCTATTTACAAAGTTGTATCAAAAGTTAAAAACGAATTAGGGAAAGCATTAAAAAAGAAATCTCCAGATACTTTTTTAAGTATTGGTTTTTTAAATGGCTTTCTTCCTTGTGGCTTAGTTTACATGGCAGTATTTGGCGCTATAGCATCTGGTAATGCGTTACAAGGAAGCTTGTATATGGCTTTGTTTGGTTTAGGAACCATTCCTTTAATGACTACTGCAATTTATTTAGGAAACTTTTTAACCGGTCATATGAGACAACGTATACGTAAAACTATCCCTGTATTTGTGGTGATAGTAGGTTGTTTGTTTATTGTTCGCGGGCTGGGACTGGGTATTCCTTATATTTCGCCAAAACCTGCTGTAGAAGTTGTGGGAGCAAATTACAACTGTCATACAGTTTCAGAAAAAAGTACAATTCAAAATACATATTAACCAATAAAAATTTTAATTATGCTTACTACTATTATATTGCCTTTGGTAGACTGGGGAATGGGCACAGCTATGATAATCGTTTTTGCTGTTGTTTGTGTGGTATTATTTGCCGTTGTGTATGCAATGGTTAGTGGCGGAAAAAAGAAATAATTGCATAAAAAAGGTCACTACTAATATAAGTGACCTTTTTTATCAAAATTTAAATATATCTACACTAATTAAATTGTCATAGAAAACAATTGATGATGTGGTTGTTTTCTTTTCAGAAGTAAATCAAAAGCCATACACACGTTGCGGACAAAAGGGCGTCCTTTTTCGGTAATAGACAATTCATTTTTTTCAATGATTATTAAACCGTCTAGTTCCATTTCTTGAAGACTTATTAAACAATCTGGAAGTTCATCAAACCATCCATTTTCTTTATCCCAAGTGGTTTTTAATTTACACATAAGATTTAAAATATGATTGCGTATAATTAAATCTTCTTCATTAAGTATGTGTCCTCTAAATACCGGTATGGTGTTTTCTTCAATTAATTGTTGATACGTTTCTACTGTTTTCACATTTTGAGCAAAGCTATACCAACTGTCGCTAATAGCTGAAACACCCAAACCTATCATAGCTTGCGTTTTTGAAGCTGTATATCCCATAAAATTACGATGTATGGTTTTATTTTCTACGGCTTTATAAAGGCTATCAGTAGGTAAAGCAAAGTGGTCCATACCTATTTCAATATAACCGGCTTCCAGTAGCATTTTTTTACCTATCTCGTATTGTTCTCTTTTTTCTTCAGCGGTTGGTAGATCAGAGTCCTTAAACCCTCGTTGACCATTTCCTTTTATCCATGGTACGTGTGCATAGCTATAAAAAGCAATACGATCTGGCAAAAGCTCTTTTGTACGATTAATAGTATGAATAATATGTTCTTTTTTCTGAAAAGGCAATCCAAAAATAATGTCATGACCCACCGAAGTAAACCCTGAGTTTCTTGCATTTTCAGTAGCGACTTTAACGTGCTCAAAAGGTTGCATGCGATTAATAGCTCTTTGAACAGTTTCATTATAGTCTTGAACACCAAAACTTATCCTGTTAAAACCTAATGATGCTAGTGATTGTAAGTGATTTTGTGTAGTATTATTAGGATGTCCTTCAAAACTTAACTCGGCATTTTCGGCTTTTATAGCAAGGTCAAAAATGCCATTAATTAATAATTCTAAATTTTGCACCGAAAAAAATGTAGGAGTACCACCACCTAAGTGTAATTCTTTAATAATTGGTTTTTCAGAAAAAAAATTACAATACAGTTGCCACTCTTTTAAAACCGATTGTAGATAGGGAGTTTCCACACCATGGTTTTTTGTGATTCGTTTATTGCAACCACAAAATGTACATAGACTTTCACAAAAAGGAAGGTGTATGTATAAACTTATTCCTTCTTTTTGATTGCTTTCATTAATACTTTGTTGAAGTGTATGTATCCAAGCATTTGCGGAAAATGTTTTATCGTTCCAATAAGGCACTGTTGGGTAACTCGTATACCGAGGACCGGCTACGTTGTACTTGTTTAATAATGATGACATATGTATACATTCATTTTAAAGCTCCTATATACTATTTTAAGTAAATGATTTAGGATGTTAATACGGGTCAAAAGTATCACCATCTTAGATTTCAGAAAATGATATAAATCAGCTAGTAGCTTTATTTAAAAAAATGTATTTTAAATGATAAAAATCATTCTAAATGCAAGTTGCAAACAAGACCTTTGCAGTCATAAAATCGATTAAAAATGAATCAACAAAATATAAAAATTGTTTCTCCAGAAGAAGCTGTTTCAATAATACCATCAGATAGTAGAGTGTTTTTTCAAGGAGCCGCAATGACTCCCAATGTTCTAATAGATACTTTATGCAAACGTTATGAAGAGTTAAAAAATGTCGAGATAGTACAAATTCACACACATGGTGAAGCAAAATATTTGGATGAACCTTATAACAAGGCTTTCCATCTTAACACATTTTTTGTAGGTGGAAACGTGAGAAAAGGTGTTCATACACCACAGGGTGACTATGTACCGGTTTTTTTAAGTGAAATACATTGGTTATTTCGTCGAAATATCTTGCCGCTAGATGCAGCGTTTATTCAAGTTTCACCACCGGACAAACATGGCTTTTGCTCTCTAGGAGCTTCAGTAGATATTACATTACCTGCAATTTTGACTGCTAAAAAGGTCATAGCACAAATAAATCCACGTGTGCCTAGAACTCACGGAGATGGTATTATTCATGTGAAGAATATAGACATGGCTATAGAAGTAGATGAACCCATTTATGCTGCTGCTGCTTCTATACCAACAGAGATTGAAAAAACAATAGGTAGGCATGTAGCAGGATTGGTTGAAGACGGTGCTACGTTGCAAATGGGTATTGGTAATATACCCAATGCTGTTTTAAATAACCTGACTAACCATAAACACTTGGGTATACATACAGAGTTGTTTAGCGATGGTATTTTACCGTTGGTTGAAAAAGGAGTTATAACCGGTGAAAAGAAAGAAGTAAAAACCAATAAAATTGTTACTTGTTTTGCGATGGGAACTCAAAAACTTTATGATTTTATAGATGACAATCCTTTAGTTCATTTTAAAGAAGCTGGATATACTAATGATACGGCGATTATACGTAGAAATCCCAAAGTAACAGCAATAAACAGCGCCATTGAGATTGATTTAACAGGTCAAGTCTGCGCAGATTCAATAGGTATGTATCAATATTCTGGAGTAGGAGGTCAAATGGATTTTATTCGAGGAGCCTCATTATCACCCGGCGGAAAACCTATTATTGCAATGCCATCAGTCACCAATAAAGGTATTTCAAAAATAACACCGTTTTTAAAAGAAGGAGCAAGCGTAACAACAACACGTGCTCACGTTCACTATGTTGCAACAGAACACGGCGTGGTGAACCTATTTGGTAAAGGATTGCGTGAGCGTGCCAAAGCTCTTATAAGCATTGCACACCCAGATCACCAAGAAGCTCTTGAAAAAGCAGCATATGAACGCTTTAAGCATTAAAAAACGCTGTATTTCAACTTTTTTTTAGGGTTGATATAAGTCATTTTTATTACAATAAACTTGTACTAACTTTATTGTAAGTTTTTCTTCTTTTCTGAAACAAATACTATAATTGAAAGATATCTTTTAAGTAGTATACTTTCAGAAAAAGGTAGCTTACAAATAAGGATTTACATTTTTGAAAAATAAATTGATATGAAAACACTTTTAAAAAATTCTGTTTTAAACGGGATCTCATATGCTGAGTATAAATCACTAACTCAACAACTTGTTGAAAAAGAAAGCAGCACCGGAATACGAGCCGAAAATACCGAAGAACAATGGCAACAAAAGGTTATGTATACCAAACTTAATTACAGCCGCAATAAACGACTTGATAAAACGGCTACAATTCCAGAGGCTTATCGGCATTATTTTAAAGAAACCTGTGAAAAACAAACTTGGTTGGTTATTACTGAAACTTGGTGTGGCGATGCCGTACAAGCACTTCCATTTATTAATAAAGCATCAGAACTTTCAGAAAATATAGATTTAAAAATTGTATTTCGTGATGAGCATCCTGAGTTGATGAATCTGTTTCTTACCAACGGTTCTAAAAGTATTCCGAAGGTAATAATATTAGATTCAGATTTTGAAGTATTAGCAGAGTGGGGGCCACGCTCGCAGGCAGCTACAAACCTAGTAAATGATTATAAAACTGAACACGGTAAACTAGATGATGCTTTTAAAAAACAATTGCAAATCTGGTACAATAAAGACAAAGGAAATAACATTGTTGCCGAACTAGCAACTATATCAAAAAATCTTTGTTTGGAGAAAGTGGAGAAATACTTTTAATAAATATTACAATAAAAAAAAATCCTTGTTATAAAGTAACAAGGATTTTATCATTTTGTGACCTGGCTGGGGCTCGAACCCAGGACCCTCTCCTTAAAAGGGAGATGCTCTACCAACTGAGCTACCAGGTCAATAAGTGCTTTAAAATTTTACTTTTAAAGTGCGATTGCTTTTGTTTGCAATAGCGGGTGCAAATATACTATCATTTATTCGATTTATCCAAAAGAATTTCAATTAAATTTGAAGGAATTTTTAAAGTGCGTGACAATCAGTAAATACCGAAATAAATTTTATGAAAATTATACTAATAGGATATATGGGAAGTGGAAAATCTACAGTAGGAAATCAGCTTTCCAAGATTTTAAATTACAATTTTAAAGATTTAGATACCGAAATTGAACAAAAAGAAGAAAAAACAATATCAAACATTTTTTCAGAAAAAGGAGAAATTTATTTCAGAAAAAAAGAAGGTGATATATTAAAGGAAGTTGTCAATACAAATCATGAACTAGTTTTAGCCACCGGCGGTGGTACACCTTGTTATGGTGATGCAATGCGTTTTTTATCTGAGTCTGAACAAGTAGTAACGGTATATTTAAAGGCTTCTTTGCCAGTTTTAACAGATCGATTATTTTTAGAAAAAGAGCAACGACCACTTATTTCTCATCTACCCAATAAAGAAGAGTTGACAGACTTTATAAGAAAACACCTTTTTGAAAGATCACACGTATACAGTCAAGCAGATGTAACAGTTACGGTAGATAATAAAGATACTTCAGAAATTGTTGAGGAAATTATTGCCAAACTATTCTAAAATAGCGCGATCTTTATTTTTTTCAAAAATAACAGCTACATTTTCGTTTAAAGAGGTTGATAGGGATATTCCTTTAAAATCTGCTTTTATAGGATATTTTTTGTGATTTCGGTCCACGAGAACAGCTGTTTTAAATTGCTTTAGCGGAACTTCTAGAAAATGCTTTACGCCATAGATTAATGTAGTTCCAGAGTGTAGTACATCATCTACCAGTAAAAGTGATTTATTTTTATAGTCTGTTTGTGGTATTGAGGTTTGTATAGCTGAAGTAGGTTCTTTTTTATTAATAATTACCTCGCACAACGTTACTTTTAAAGGTGAAATTTTTTCAACCGCTTTTTTTAATTTTTCAGCAAAAACATAGCCATTTGTTTTGATACCGGCAATGATCACTTCTTTTTCAGAAACATTTGCTTCATAAATTTGAAACGCAATTCTTCTTATTTTATAATCAATTTGTTTTTTATCAAGGATGGTAACTTCTTCTGGCATATTATGATTCTCTTTTTATCAAAGATAGTAAAAGCGACTCGTATTATTCTTCTTGATTATTGGTAAAATCTTCTAAATCTCTTCTATCCTTTTTGGTTGGTCTACCAGTACCTTTTTTACGATAATATTTTTTGGCATATTGAAGTATTTCTTGACTTTCAAACGCTTCTTTTGGGGTAGTATCTTTTCTATAAATATCGACCAACTTTGCTCCAAGTCTGTTTTTTGGCAAATTTAAAACTTCAAGACTGTAGTTAATTTGGTTTTTGCGCACGTGTATTTGATCGCCGGGATATACATCTCTAGAAGGTTTAACAACATCTTGATTAACCTTTACGGCACCTTTTTTACAGGCTTTGGTTGCAATACTTCTAGTTTTAAAATAGCGAACACTCCACAAATATTTGTCTACTCTCATACTACTATTTAAAAATCTACGTTAATTGATACTGCAAAAATAATGGAAAATTGTATCTTTCCGCCCCGAAAAAAATGATGATGAATAAATACAAATTTATATTTCTTACCACACTTGTTTGTAGTGTAATTTTAACGTCTTGTAAAAATGATGATGATAATGGAGGAACCACGATTCCTGCTCGTGATAGAGGCGAAGAAGCCGCTGCCGCAGAAGCTGAAATTGTTTCCTATCTAGAGACTCACTTTTATAACTATGAAGAGTTTAATAACCCTCCTGAAAATTTTGATTTCAGAATAAAATTTGACACCATTGCAGGAGATAATGCAGATAAAGAACCTTTAATCAATCAAGTAAAATCTAAAAAAGTAAGAGATAGATTTGAAACCGATCTAGAATATACTTTGTATTATTTAAATGTGAATCAAGGTGGTGGTGAAAATTCTCCAAGTTTTCCAGACTTGGCTATTCTTTCATATGAAGGACAAACACTTCTAGACAACGTAGTTTTTGATGGTTCTGTATCACCCGTAAAGTTTGATTTAACACAAGTTATTAATGGATTGCAAGATGCAGTTATAGAGTTTAATACAGCAGATCCAGAATTAACTGTTCAAAATCCAGATGGTACCGTAACCTTTAAAGATTTTGGAATAGGCGCCGTTTTTATACCTAGTGGTTTAGGATATTTTAATCAGCCTCCTATTGCTTCAGGAATAAGTAGTTATGATCAGCTTATTTTTACGTTTCAATTATATGAGATGGAAGTAGGGGATCAAGATGGTGATGGTGTTCCCTCTGTTCTAGAAGACAGAAATGAAAATGGTTTTGAAGAAGATGATGATACAGACGGAGATGGAGTGCCAAACTTTATTGATAGTGATGATGATGGTGATGGTGTTCCAACGAGTGTTGAAATTGAATTTGATGACGAAGGCAATATTATTTTCCTTGATAGCGATGGCGATGGAGTACCCAATTATCTAGATGCAGATAGTTAATTAAAATTATTTTTCTACATAACAAACCCTTAAGGCAGATAATGCTTTAAGGGTTTTTTTTTTGATTAAAACTATAGTAAACTATAAATTAATTTATTGCTATTAATTATTTAGGTGTTGTTCTTGACTTGAAAAGATAGCAGATAAAACAAAAAAACCTGTAAACAATTGGTTTACAGGTTTTAGCGGAGAAAGAGGGATTCGAACTTTTTATATTTATATTTATCTTAAACCTTATAATTAGTGATGTTATTGCCTATTAATAAAGGTTTTGTTATGTTTGTGTATATTTCGAATATATAGCAGTTATAACAAAATTATGCCCCTAATTATGCCCCTGTAATGAATTACTCCTACACTTTTAATCTCAAGGACCCGAACAGTACTAAACCAACTCTTATTTATTTAAGGGCAAGAATAAAAGCCGAAAATAAATATTTGAAATATTCTACTGGTGAAAAGATTGAGCCAAAGAACTGGGACAAAGAATTACAATTTCCGAAAAAAATAAAAGGTCGTACAACCAAAGCAATTCAAGTTAATTCAATTATAAATCAATTGTCAAGATATGGGGAAGCTTTTCAGTTGATTTGTTCGAAGATTGAAGCAGAAGGAACAGAATTAACCGTAAATCTAATTAAAGCAGAATTAGATTATCAATTCAAAAAATTTACTACGGCTCCAAAATCGTTTTTTAATGTATTCAATGAATTTATTCAAGAGAAAAAAGATTTAGGAAAAATAACAACGGGCACGATTGGTCGATACGAAAACATTAAATCGGTACTTGAAGATTTTTCTATTGCAGAAAAGTATAATTTAACTTTCAATAGAATCAATAATGACTTTTACATCAAATTTGTGAAGTATAGTAGAAAGACATTAAGACATAAGAATAATACTCTTGGAAGGAATATTGGTTTTATAAAAACTTTTATGAATTGGGCGGTAATGAAAAAGTACCACAGAAATTTAGATTTTAAGAATTTTGAAAAGGTTTCCAGCGATACGGATGAAGTAGCACTTTCATTCACTGAACTAGAAAAATTATACACTCATAAATTTAAAACAAATAGATTACGGAAAGTGGTTGATGTTTTTATTTTTGGATGTTCAACAGGAATGCGGTACTCAGATTACTCTAGAATAAGTAAAAGAAATATAAGAGATGGTCAAATATTCATCAATACTACAAAGCAAAAAAGTAATTTGGGTATTCCTTTAAACAAGTATTCAAAAGAAATACTTGAAAAGTATGATTACAACCTACCTATAATAAGCCCACAAAAATTTAGAGAATATATAAAAGAAGCTTGTAAAGTAGTTGATTTTAATGAGGATATTGTAAAAACGTCTTTTATTGGAAATGAAAGAATAGAAGAAGTGATCCCGAAATATAAAATGATTAGCACACATACTGCTAGACGAACTTTTATTACTCTTTCACTTGAAAAAGGAATGCGCCCAGATATTGTTATGAGTATTACTGGACATAAAAGTTATAGCAGTTTTAAAAAGTATATTAAGCTTTCCAAAAAAATAAGGGAAGAAGAAATGAATAAAGCCTGGAGTTAATGGATTTTTATAAAATAGCCCAAACTGAATTTTCGTGTAAAAACCTGAAAGATAAATTTTTTGAAAAATATTCCAAAGCTAAAAAGCTTGCCGAAATACAAAAAACAAACAATATAAAAGATCGATTAGATCCATATTTTGAATTAAACTACTCTGTAAGCACGACTATTGAAGATTACAATTTAGCCACTTTAGATTTCTATATAAATTCTAAAAACGAATTGCTTAAATTATCTAGGCATCCAATTTTTTGGTTTGCTCTTGAACCTTTCGATGATGAATATATTCAGAATCTTAGTTGTTATTTGATTCGAAATATTGATAATTCTAGTCTCGATGACCTTCTCAATGAGATAGAAAATATTCTTTTTAAAATATTCTACTATAATGAAGTAATTCATTATCCAGATTATAATAAAAAAGCTTTGCCGAAAGGAATGCCCTCTAATGAAATTATTGAACATCCATTTTTTGAGCAAACTTTTATTAGATTACTAAGAGAAAGAATAGTAAAATTGGAAAATCAAAATGTAGATATTGATAATACATTTCACCCTAATGATTTTGATTTAAATATCATTTCAATAATGTATTTATATCATTTTTTAAACTCTCATAAATTATTAAAACCCTCAGATGATTTAAATTTCTTTTTAAATTTTTTAGGATCTAGTGAAGTTATAATTTTTGATTTGAAAAACACTGAATTTACCAAACCTGATTTAGATTTATTTTTAGGATTGTTGCAAAAATTTTATCAAGGATTCAGAGATGAATATATCGAATGGGTTAAACATAAAATAAGATATATTTCGAAACAAGGTAAAACTAGATATGGAGATAGTATTGAAATCAAGAAACTAAATACTATAAAACAAGCATTAGATAAGCATAACAAAATACACAATGACATAAAAAATACTATTGAATTATTAAATAACACACAAATTATTACTTCTTACCTAAACAAAACTTAAACACAAAGACTTTAAGCTATATGTATTAAACTGGCTTACAGCGGTTTATTATTTTATTTTTTAACAATTTTACCAAATTGTTCTAAAATCAATCTTCTTGAGATTTGTAGTATGAAAATAATCATAACCAAACAAGAGGATCTCGAAGAGTTAGTACAGACCTCTGTCCAAAAATCACTAAAACAGTTTTACTCTACTAAAAGAGAAAAAGAAAAACTGAATCAGAACCTTTCCGTTCGTGAAACAGCAACATTTTTAAATGTTTCTGAACTCACAGTTCGTAACTACATTAAGCGCGGGCTTATTAAAGCTGATAAAATCGGTAATCGGGTTTTAATAAACCGGAAAAAACTCGAAGCTACTTTAAAGGAAGTTAAATCTTTAAAGTATAAAAGATAATGAGCTACCAAACAGTTTACCCGTTTTTTGAACACCTAATTGATAGGTTATTAATCAATGCATATAGAAGGCTAGAATTAGTTAATCTTCGAAAGAATGAAAAAACTTATCAAGTTGAGCAAATAGAATTATTACAATACTTTAAATCCCAACTTGAAAAGAAACCCTCATTGAGCAATGCCAATATGGAGTGGTTAATAAATGAAATGTATAAAAAGGACCCGACTATGCACGGGGTTACTTTACAAGTTTCTATTAAGAAAAATCCTGATATGGGAAGATTTTCTAAGATTCACTTAAATATTGCGAAATGATGGAGTATTTAAGAATAGGAACAGAGTATTACAAAATAGTAAAACGACCTTTAATCGATGGGAGTGTAGCTCCATCAATTGTGAAATGGAAACGGCACACCATAATTGACGACCACAGTAAAGACTATATTAGGGAAATTCCCAAATACGAAGGCTTTACCGTTCAACCCGCACATATTGATTATAAAAAAACTGTAAAAGGATTTTACAATCGATATATGCCGTTAACCCATAGCTTTGATGCCACATATACAGATGGTTCTATACCTAAAACATTGGGTTTTTTAGAACATATATTTGGAGATCAACTACAACTAGGATTAGATTATATTTCAATTTTATGGAATAAGCCTACTCAAATATTGCCAATACTTTGTTTGGTAAGCGAGGAGCGAAACACCGGTAAAACCACCTTCTTAAATTGGTTAAAACTTATTTTTCAAGATAATATGACAATCAATAAAAATGAAGATTTCAGGAGCCGGTTTAATGCTGATTGGTCAGAAAAACTGATTGTTGCAATTGAAGAAGTTTTATTAGAAAAAAGGGAAGATAGTGAACGAATAAAGAATCTATCTACTGCTAAAACCTATAAAACTGAAGCAAAAGGCAAAGACAAAGTAGAAACAAACTTTTTTGGAAAGTTTATTCTTTGTTCAAACCACGAACGCAACTTTATATTGGTTGATGATAAGGAAATTAGATTTTGGGTACGGAAAATACCACAAATCGATAAGCCAGATCCAGACCTAGAAGAAATTTTAAAAGATGAGTTACCTTATTTTTTAGACTTTATGTCAAACAGAAGTTATTCAACGAATAGAAAAACCCGAATGTGGTTTACGAAGGAACAAATACATACTGAAGCCTTAGAAATTATAAAACGAGGTACTAAGTTTTTCTTCGAAAAAGAATTGATTCTCTTGTTAGATGAAATGTTTGAGGATTTTGAAGTTGAAACACTTGATCTTTCTTATTCAGATATTATTAACCTTTTTAACGATGCTAGACATAAAGTCTCGAGAAGAGAAATTGCCAATGTAGTAATAGATAAATGGAAAATTGAACACAAAAACAGTAGTTATAATCATTATTATAAATCAATTGATCCATCAACAAATACGTGGCAAGTATCTGTTCAAAATAAAAAAGGTAGGTATTTTAGTTTCGAGAAGCAATTCATTAAAAATATGTTGAATTGTTGAAATTAAAAAGCACGCTTGCGTATTTGGTATTTTACAAGCTTTTTAAAATCAACAAACATTCAACAAAACAAAATATGATTCTTGTTGACATTCTGTTGAACGTATATAACCTTATTGGTTAGGGTTTATGAGACATTTCAACAAATCAACAAATATTCTAACTTTTATTATCAAGTTTTATTTATACATCTTAAGGGTGATTTTTATTTTAGTTCTTTGTTGGCTGTAGTGTTTCCATTTCGATATAGCTTATTCACTTTTGGTTGAATAATCCACATTCCAATGAAATAGAACCAAATCATAAAAAATTCACCTACATAATCTCCGAATCCAACTTTTCTCTGTAATTCGACTGTCTTTAATGTTCTCGCAACAAAATAGATTGAATAAAAAATGGAAAACATAGAGAATAGGTGAAGTGGTAATATAATCGCTACAATCCAACCACTTTTAGAGAATCCATTAATTCCAATTTCGGAAAAAATTCCACTCATATAAATTGTCAGGAAAACCATGTAAATTAACGGAATAAAAAAAAAGACCTTGAATTTTTTAACTTTCATCCTTATTTCTTGCGGGACGTATTTTTGAAGCCCAATTGCAATTGACCAAAACCATCCAAACAGAACTCCAATAAAAAGAAGCATTATTATCGGAAAAACATTGAAAATACCAATATCGAGTATTACTAGAAATTCAAAAAATAGCGGTATACCTAACATTAGAAGAAATAATTGCCAATGTTTTGCTTTTAAATAAAACTTTATCATTTATTATTTTCGTTTTTGCTCCAATATTACAACCAACGTGTTTGTATATGATTTGTTGCGTGTTTTAAGCACCTAATTTAGCAAATGAAAACCGAATAGAAAATCCGCAAGGATTTTCGCAAGTAGGCTAGAACTAGCAATAAATTATATACAGTGTTGGGTGTAGGCTTATTTTTCCGAATTTATTTTTTCAATTATTAACTTTAATAAGTTTTCAAAATCTGAATAACCATCATTAAGTGAACTGTATTTCCAGCCATACCACCAAGGATATTCTTCTTTCAAAGATTCTTTACTAACAATAAGGTCTAAAAGTTCTTTAATTTCAGAATCCAAAGTTTCACTTGCAAAATGCCTTCCAATGCCAATGTATGTTGATTTAAAATTATGTTCGATTAAAACAGAGAAAGGTTTGTCTTTGTAATGTAAAATAACTCCTGTTTTTATAAATGAATCTTTAGATTGGTTAAATTTCTGATTTTCCTCAAAATTAAAACGTTCATCTAAATTATTTTTCCACTCTTTAAATAACATTTCCTTTGAAGTTCTTTCCAGTTTTTCAAGTTGCTCTTTTAGTTCGCTAATTTCATCAATTTTCTTACTAATAACTGCAATATTCTCAATATTATCTGTATTCAGTTCTAACTCTGTAGATAAAAAAGATTGTAGTTCTTTGTTCATATTTAAGTATATTTCTTTCTTATTAAAAAAATGTTTTAAATGGTCAATGTATTGTATAATAGCACTTTTTATTAATTCTTCTTTTTTAGACAAAACTTTCAAGTAGCTTTCAAGCCAAGGAAGTATTGTTGATTTGTATGATATTTTAGAATATCTTGTTTTAAAATCTGATAAATTATATTCTTCTCCCCAAGTTTGCTCTGAATGATTATCTTTTTCAGTTTTTGTTAAATAAAGAACAAATATTTGTTCTTTTTTAAATCCTATTGACTTACATTTTTCTATATATCTTCCAATTTGATGTTCTTGTTCAACTGCATTATGTATTTTGTTTTCTATAATAATTGCATATTTATTATTCTCTTTAATTAAACCGTCAATTCTCATTTTTTCATAAGTTAATATTGGTTTATTTATAATATTAATGTCGAATGAAAAATGATGTTTATTTTTAGTATTAATAAATTTTAAAAAATTTATTAGAGCAGGTTGATATTGTAAAAGTCTTATTAAGAATTTACTATGTGCATTTTCATTAGTTGATAAATCGTCAAGAAGATTTAATCTGTAAGGTAATTTGTTCAATTCAATTTCATAAACCGAAGAAAAATTCTCCAATAGATTCATAGAAAGTAAAAATTTCTTTTTTGTTTCTTTGATTCTCCAATTTTTATAAGAATTGTTTAGAGTTAGAATTTCATTAATCGAATTTTTATTCATTTTTCAGCAGTTCGATTTAGCTTACACCCAACGGTTTCGGCTATGAGTAGTTGCGTGGTTTAGCATTTAACTTTGCAAGTACACACCGAGTTGGAAATTCCGCAGGAATTTCCAAAGTAGGCGAGTAGAAGCAATTACTTATAGCCATTGTTGTGGGAAGTGTTTTATTCTGTTTTCTTTGCGGTTAATATCGCCATCATTTCTTTTTCTTCAAAATCAGTTGGTGTTTCTATTGATATATTTTCTTTTTTAAAGCCTTTGTCCGCTAAAGCATTAATAGTTTCTGTTCTTTTCATTACAATATTCTCACTTTGGTCGTCAATATAATGCGAAACCCATTCCTCAATTAGTAAGTATTTTTCCGGATTTGTTTTCAAATAATCAATGTATTTATTTACCCTGTATTTGAGAGCCTCAATTCTTTCTTCATCTTTGTCTTGAGCAATTTTGTCTGCATTGATAAAAATCGAATTAGCACTCATATTTTTATACAGTAATTCGTACAGTTTTTCCCTTTGTTGTTTCGTTAAATTATGAATAGTATAGCCAGAAACAACCATATCAAAAGGTTTGAGGTCATCACTTTCTAAATATTTTATGACATCAATTATTATTATTGAAACCTTTTTGGGATTTACGTTTTTGTTTTTTCTAATTTGCTCTTGCATAAAAACATCGTCATCAATAACAGTAATTTTGTCGTTGTTATTCTTTCTTGCTTCTAAAATAACTTCTGTTGTTAGACCAGAGCCAAACCCAATTTCTAAAATATTTAAAGGCTCATCTTTTCTAAAGTTCTCTATTGTGTTTTTTATACTTTTTTGAAAGGAACCATAATTGCCATAGAACTTGTCTAACAAGTCAAATTTCTCTCTCATTCTGTCCGAAAAACGAGAACGTTTTTTAATGTAATTGTTATCAATTAATGTGAAGTCATAATTTTGCAAAAACACCTTGTCTATCACTTTTTCATCAGTTAAATCTATTTGAAGAGCATTGGTTTTGATTATTCTTTGTAGTTCTCCATTAAACTTTAATTCTGAAATACGAAGATTTATAAAATTTCTCAAAACAGTTTCTTCCTTGTGGATAACAAATGAAACAGGATATACGAGTTGATTGTCTTTAAGAATATTGACGATATTTAGATTCTCTTCGTCAATAATTGATTGAGCTTTAAATATCTCCATTAATATAACGTCTCCAGTAGTCTTATCTTCAGACGACACATTATTTAATTTTTCTGAAAAATCTCTGTATTTGTACCTTTTAGCAATGTCCTCTGAAAGTTTTCTTCTTTCATCTCCTTTTTCATACATAGATTTTTTGCCAACTATTTCCGATATTTCTCCTTCCAAAAACTCAATCTCCCACTTTTCACTACTATCTCTTTTCGATTTCAAAAAGGTTATTGCGTCATCATAAGATAACTTCAAGTTCTCTGTTTCTGTATTTTCTTTCACATATATGCCTATATCGCTGTAAAATAAAGGAATGCTATAAATTACATCATAATCATATAACCGACTTCTTGTTTCATACATTGGTGTCATAATGAAGTCAATTTCTTGTCTTTTTGCACCTGAAAAGTCTTCAAAAATAGACTTCCAGCTGTAACCACTTGATGGTGTTTCATTGATTAGTTCTACATTAAAAGGTTCAAAAATTTTATTCATTAATTCGTAACCAATACCACTCGGTGTTTCTTTTTTTGCGTCATCTTTTATCCAAAAGAAAGGTTTGTAGTCTATGGCTACATATTTCAATCTCTTTTTAACAATTTTTTCAAACCGTTTATGAATTATATGATTAGGTTTTTCAAATTTTTTAAGGTCTTTTTTAAGAGACGAAATCTCTTTTTTTAAATCTGGTACTTCCGATTTGTCTATAATTTTAACAAGTTCTTTATTCTTATCTATTTTAGCTGTTATATAATAAACGTAATAAGCAACAGAAATACCAATAACTGTAATTGTTAAATAGGCAATGTACGATAAAACATTTTCAAGTGAGTTTATGTCATTCGGGCTTAACTCATTATAGCTGAAAGTATTGGTTATAAAACTCGTTTCTTTAATTATAAAGTATGAAGTTGCAATCAAGATAGCTAATATCAGACCAGCTATTTTAAATTCTGGGCTTTTAAAAAATGCTTTAATCATTTTAGAAAGGATTTAAGTTCTACTGTTGTGGGTGTTTTTAAAATTTCAGAACCTCCTTCTTCAATTATTTTTCCGTTCTGCATAAAAACAAGTTTATCAGCTAATTTTTTTATTACGTACATATTGTGTGTTACTATTAACGAGCCAATACCTTTGTTTTTTAAATCCTTTATCAAACGAATTATATTATTGGTTTGAACAATATCCAGCGCACTTGTTATTTCATCAAAAAGAATATAATCAGGTTCAAGAATTAGCACTCTTGCTATTGCAATTCTTTGTTTTTGACCTAACGAAGATTGATTTGGGTAATTTTCTAAAACATCTTCTATTTCAAGAAGTTTTGTTAAATTTTTAAAGAGTTCTTTTTTAGAAGAATTGAAATCATCAATTGCAATCAAAATGTTTTCACGATTAGTTAAATGTGGATAGAGAAACAATTGTTGATATACAAGATTGATTTTTGAATTTGGTTTGATGTTTTTAGTTAGCTTGCTGTTAAAATCGTAAGTACTATTAAAAATGTTTAATTTTCCACTCTCTGGATAGTCCAACAAAGATAAGCACCGTAATAAAGTTGTTTTTCCACTTCCACTTGGACCAAACAAAACTGTAATGGAATTGGTGTCTAAATTAAAGCTTAGGTTTTTAAGGACTTCTTTATGACTATAATACTTTGATATGTTCTTGGCCACTATCATCTTTCGGAAATGTCTCTAATATATTTTTTCTTGAAGTACAATGCGATTAAATTGATTGGTAAGGAAATCAGCAAAAAGAAAATGCCAAGTGCCATATAAATTTCTACTGGTTTATACTCCAATGAAATTACTCTTTGAGAAACTCTAAATATCTCATTTACTGAAATCAAACTTGCGAATAATGACATATGCAAAATGTTTACTTGTGCCATTAAAATTGAAGGTAAAATATGACGAATAATTAGCGGAAACTCAATTTTTAATATCTGCTTTTTTTTACTCAAACCAGATAATTTTGCAACTTCTAAATATTGTTTTGGTAAATTCAAAATGCCATTTTTCACAATTTCAGAAACTGCGATAATATTAATTATTGTCAGCATAAAAGTTGCCGTATAAAATGGTTGAACGCCAACATTTAAAATACTTTGTGCGGGATAATGTAACCAAAAGAGAAATACTAATATTGGTACACTTGTAATTACAATTGAAATAATTTGAAATGGTATTCCTATGATTTTTTTGTTTTTAGAAGATACCACACCAATAAAAGCACCAATAGTAATTCCTAAAAACCAAGAGATTAAGGCAAGTTTAGTAGTAACTAATAGTCCGCCTGCAAATGCTTCTTTATATTTAACAATTAAGTCAAAAGTAGTTTCAAACATTAATTGTTAGATTTATAAGGTGATTGTACTTTATAATAAGAATTTGGATATTTTTCATATTTGGCAATTACCTTATCTACAAACCCATTATTTTGAAGTTCTTCAATTGCAATATTAAGTGTAGTTCTTAATTTAACTGAACCTTTAGGCAATAGCATTGAATTTGGAAATACTCTTAACGGTTCGACTCCTTTAACTTCTTGAATTGAATTTGGATTTTTACTCGCAAACTCTAATGCAATTGCAGGTTCGACAAAAGTAACATCTGCTTTTTTAGATTTAATCTCCAACAATGTTTGAGAAACGCCTGTAAGTTGTGTTACTGCTTGTTGTTTTGCTTTTGGAAAATCAAAATTTGCGATTATTGAGGTCATTTCTCCATCAATTGTAGAGATTATAACATCAGAAGAGTTAATTGCGTCAAGGTTGTTATCAAACTTATCATTTCCATATGCAGTATATGCTTTCACAACACTATAAAAAAGAGGTTTTGCAAAATCTACGTGTTTACCTCTTTGACTTGTAGGCCAAATACCTGTAACAACCATATCAATTTTCCCTTGCTTTACAGATTCTATCATTCCATCCCAAGTTACTTCTTCTTGATAGACAATTTCAAGACCCAAATTCTCTCCAATTTTTTCCATAACCTCATAGAATATTCCAGATTTATTTCCGTCTGCACCAACTATAAAACTTGGTGGATAAGAAATGTAACCAACCTTTATTTTTCCGCTTTCTATGATTTTGTCATACTTGGATTCGGTAGTATTTGTTTCGGTTTTATTTCCGTTACAGGCTATTAGAAATAATGCTATAGCTATTAGTCCTAAAAATTTTGTGTATTTGGTCATTTTATTTTTTTACTTATAAAGATATTACTTTAATTTTTGTTCAAATGTTGATTGTGTCCTTACATTACCCACAACGTCTATATAAACACAATTGCGTTTATATATTATTTATTTAAGGCTAAAATAAAAATAGGGGAGTATGTTTTCAAATATATGAAAATTATTCTATTAAGATTGTTTTAAACAAAATCTCAAAAAAACCACCCAAGTTGCAACAAAGAACCTTAACAGTTGCAATTCGACAATTTACTTAGTTGCAAACAGCCAACTTAACTAGTTGCGCTATGATTTTCTTACATAGGTTTAATGGTTACACCTAAATAACGTATCTTTTTTCCCTAATTCAACTACTAGCAAAATATGATTAGGGAGTATATCGAAAAAGTAAACCAACGCTACAAGTTGGGGAACGCAACCGAGCATACCTTTCGAGGTGATCTACAACTATTAATAGAACAAATCAATCCTAAAATTTCAGCAACCAACGAGCCTAAAAGACAAGCTTGCGGTGCGCCCGATTATGTAATAACAAAAGGGCAAATTCCAGTTGGCTATATTGAAGCAAAAGATGTAGGTGATCCCGATCTGGACGGTAAAAAGAAAAATAAAAGGCAATTTAATCGCTATAAAGATTCTTTGGATAATTTAATATTCACCGATTATTTAGACTTTCATTTTTACAACCAAGGCGAATTAACGACCACGATACAATTGGCAGAAATTGTTGATGGCAAGATAGTCCCTAAAACAGAAAACTTTGAACACTTTACAGCCCTTATAGTTGATTTTACAACCTACATAGGGCAAAGCATTAAATCTTCGTCCAAACTATCTAAAATGATGGCTGGAAAAGCCCGAATGTTAGCACAAGTAATTGAAAATGCCTTAAACAGCGATGAAGAAACCAAACAAAACAGTTCTTTAAAAGAACAGATGTTAGCCTTTAAGGAAATATTGATCCACGATATTACGCCTAAGGAATTTGCAGACATTTATGCCCAAACCATTGCCTACGGAATGTTTGCAGCTCGCTTGCACGATCCAACACCAGAAAATTTTTCCAGACACGAAGCTGCAAGCTTGATACCTAAAACAAACCCATTTCTACGGAAGTTGTTTCAGTATATTTCCGGTTATGATATTGACGAACGTATTGAATGGATAGTTAGTGATCTTGCTGATATATTTAGAGCAACCGATGTAAATAAAATGCTCACTAATTATGGTGAAGCAAGGCAAAGCCAAGATCCAATTATTCACTTTTACGAAGATTTCTTGGCAGAATACGATCCCAAGTTGCGAAAATCCCGTGGCGTTTGGTACACACCGGAACCAGTAGTAGATTTTATAGTACGTGCTGTAGATGATATTTTAAAAACCGAATTTGATCTTCCCAACGGATTGGCTGATAACCGTAAAACAACCGTTAAGATTAAAACCGATATTCCCAATAAAAATTATAAAAGTGGTTATAAAGAAGTGGATCAAGAAGTACATAAGGTACAAATACTCGATCCAGCGACCGGCACCGGTACTTTTTTGGCGCAAGTTATAACCCATATTTACAACAACCGCTTTAAAAAAATGCAAGGAGCTTGGAGTGGCTATGTAGAAAAAGACTTGATCCCTCGCTTAAATGGTTTTGAAATATTGATGGCTAGTTATGCCATGGCACATTTAAAATTAGATTTGTTGCTTACTGAAACTGGTTATAAACCCACCATAGACCAACGCTTTAAAGTATATCTTACTAATAGCCTAGAAGAATATCATCCCGATACCGGCACCTTATTTAGTGGTTGGTTAAGTAGTGAAGCAAATGAAGCTAACCATATTAAACGGGATTCACCCGTGATGGTGGTGATGGGGAATCCACCTTACTCTGTTAGTAGTACAAATAAAGGTCAGTGGATTGAATCTTTAATTGACGATTATAAACGAGGCTTAAAGGAAAGAAGTTATAACTCCTTGTCAGATGATTATGTGAAATTTATAAGATATGGACAACATTATATAGATAAAAATGGAAGTGGAATTTTAGCATATATTTCAAATAATAGTTTTATCGATGGACTTATACATCGCCAAATGCGTAAAAGTCTACTAAACACTTTTGACAAAATCTATATAATTAATTTACACGGTAATAGTCGAACACAAGAAGCAATACCATCAAACATTAAAGATGAAAATGTATTTGATATTAGGCAAGGTGTTTCGATTAATATTTTTGTAAAAAACGGAAATAAAAAAGGATCAGATTTGGGATCAGTTTTTTATAAAGAAATTTATGGTAAAAGAGAATACAAATATAATATTTTAAGAGAAACGAAAATTATAGATTTTTCTTGGATAGAAGTTAAAAATGTTAAACCTCACTACTATTTTAAACCAAAAAACTTTGATAATAAAGATATTTATGAAGAAGGTTTTTTGCTGTCTAACCTTTTTCTAGAATTTAACCCGGGAGTTGAAAGTGGGCGTGATAGTTTATTCCTTGATTACTCTTCCAGTAAACTAGAACATAAAATAAAAGACGTTTTAAATTCAGACTTATTGGAAAGAGAAAAGGTATATAGGGAATATAAAATAAAAGACACAAAAAGCTTTAAATTAAAGACAGAATTAGAAAAGGCTATATATGATCCTATTAAAATAAAAAGAATTAGTTATAGTCCATTTGATATAAGGTATTCTTATTACGACACGAATATTTTACGAAGACCAAGTTATAACACATTTGAACATATATTATCTGGAAGTATGGGGTTAATAATAAAAAGAGGGTTTAGTCAAAGTGATACACCACCAACTTTCATAGTAAATAAATTATCAGACCGCAGAGGGTGGACTCGATCTGGTATGCAGGGAGCCGAAAGTATCGCTCCATTATATCTTTATTCTAAGGAAAACGAAACCCAAGATATTTTTAAAACCTCAGATGGCGATATAAAAGAACGTGTTCCCAATCTCGATATGGATATCGTAAAAAAGATTGAAGAACAACTCGAACTACCTTTTGCCCCGGAAGGTTTACTTACCCCGCCAGAGTTACCAAAAAAAGGCGAAACTATTGAAAAAGCAAGAGAACGTCTGGAAAAAGAAGGCGACCCGTTTTTTACTCCGCTGGATTTGCTCGATTATATTTATGGCGTGTTACATTCACCAACCTACCGGGAAACCTATAAAGAGTTTTTAAAAATAGATTTCCCAAGAGTACCATACCCAGATGATAAAACAACCTTTTGGCAACTAGTTAGGTTGGGCGGTGAGTTGCGTGAAATACACCTATTAGAAAGCCCAAAAGTAGAAGAGTTTATAACCAGTTACCCCGAAGATGGTGATAATATGGTTACAAGAAAGCTTACAAAAACCTCCATAGGATATGAAGGAACCACCGAAACAACCGGCAAGGTTTGGATCAACGACCAACAATATTTTGACAATGTACCCTTAAAAGCTTGGGAGTTTTACATAGGTGGCTACCAACCCGCTCAAAAATGGTTAAAAGATAGAAGGGATCGAGAGTTGAGCTATGATGATATTCTACACTATCAAAAAATAATTGTCGCCCTCACAGAGACCGATCGCATTATGAAAGAAATTGATAAAATTGAACTTATATAAAACAGAATACTGAATGCCCCTATTTTTAAACACCCCCAAGTTAAACGAATGGTTGCCCAAATTAATCGCAACAAGTGAAAAAGAACTAGTTTTAGTGGTTCCTTACATTAAAATATCCAAACCTATATTTAAAGCACTTAAAAAAGCAGATAAAAACGGAGTGGCAATAACCATTGTATATAGAGAAAATAAATTATCTAATGTTCAAAAGGAAAAAATACTTGAATTAAACAAGTTGAATTTATTACACCATCCAAATATTCATTGTAAATGCTATTATAACGGTACACTTCTAATCATCGGATCAATGAATTTATACGAATATTCCGAAGAAAATAACCGAGAAATGGGCGTTCTGTTCTACAATGAATATTTTGAATCTCCAGAAAATTCTTTTCAATTAGATTACGATGATCCAGAAGTTTTTTATGATACTATTTTCGAGTTATGTGATATTGTAAAAAGCGGAACTTTAGAACGTGTAAACTCTTATTATAAAACCAATGGTTTCGAAATTGATATTTTAAAAACTAACAAAGAACTAACCGAGGAAAATTGCAGATTGTTAAACAATTATTTTCTGAACAAAAAATTTATTCCTTTAAAGGTAAGTGACTACGATTACACTTGTTATTGTGAAAATTACTATGATAATATCCATATAGTATTTGAGTATATGAGAATTAAAATAGAATTTGATTTATCAACTGCACAACGTAAAGAGCTTTATGAGATATGGGATGCAGGTAAAGATGAAATAAATTTTGACGGCTATAAGTATTACTGGAATTATTTTAAGAGTGATTTACTTTTGTATTCTAATAACAGAAAAGAAGCAGAAGAAATGAGTAAACAAGAACGCATAAAACATTTTAAAAAAGGTATAGATCTAATTATTAAAAAATACCGTAAATTAACAGGTAAATAAATGCATATGGCTTTTTTTGATCAAAATGGTAATCAGTTATCTCCTTGTATATGTTCTAAAGTAAGATTTGCTTTAGAATTAAATGAAACAATGCCTAGAAACAGTAAAGTGTGCTCAATCAATTATTGGGATCGAGTTGTTAGAGAAATGGCACGGCAAAATAATATAGAAGATGATGATAGAATAAACAATGCCATTAACAGATATACCGAATTTAATTAATAATTTTTCTATTTAATATATAGGAAATATTCCTATTTTTGGAATATGTCCAAAAAAGTATATGTTGTCAATGAACACCCAGTTTATATAAGAGAAACTATTAAGAGAGTTTCAAAGAATAGAATACTTAAAAACTGCTCTATCAAAGGTTATCCAGAACCAACTAATGCAAATAAATTTTTAATTGTTATATCTGTAAAAGGATATAAACTTTGTTACCGGTATTATAAAAACCCAACAGTAATTATGGATTTAGATCCTTTAGAATTACCTCTAAGTGGTTGGAAAGTTTATGTGAAAGTTTAGAATAATTATGCCCCTCAATATGCCCCCAAAATTGAAAAAGCCCATAAACATTACGTTTACGGGCTTTTCAGCGGAGAAAGAGGGATTCGAACCCCCGGAGGTGTGACCCTCAACAGTTTTCAAGACTGCCGCATTCGACCACTCTGCCATTTCTCCAGTGAATCTCATTGGGTATTTCCCAAATGCGAGTGCAAATATAACATCCTTTTTTTATTCTGAAAAGCCTTTTTTAAAATTAATTGTCAATTATTGCAATTGGTTTTTTATCAGACCCCACAGCTACAAATGTAAAAAAGCCTGTCACGGCCTTATCACGTTGATAACTATACATATCTTCCATAAAAATATCTACTTTTACTACACAGCTTGTTTTTCCTACAGAATCTACTCTAGCAATTAATTCTACAATGGTACCTTGAGGAATAGGTGTAGTAAAGTCAATTTTATCTGTTGAAACCGTTACAACACGCTTTCGTGAAAATCGCGTAGCACATATAAAAGAAGCTTCGTCCATTAGCTGCAATGCAGTACCACCAAACAATGTATCATAATGATTGGTTGTGTTTGGAAAAACAGCCTTACAGATGCGAGTTTCACTGTTGTCTAGTAATGTTTGTAATTCTGGCATAAAATTGATTTTTAAGTGTATTAGTTTTACTTATCAAAGGCTTTTACTATATTCTAAAGCTATTGTTATTTTTGTATAACAAAGATACTCTCATTTTATGGCAACAAATATCATTGAACAATTAAAATGGCGTTACGCTACAAAAAAGTTTGATTCTAATAAAATACTTACTAAGCAATCAATTGAACAACTTAAAGAAGCGTTTAACTTAACAGCAACCTCATATGGATTGCAACCAGTTACTCTTGTTATTGTAAAAGATAAAGAACAACGTAAAGATTTATTGCCACACAGTTGGAACCAACAACAAGTAGTAGATGCTTCTCATTTACTTATATTTTGCGTAGAAGAAAAGTTAAACCCCGAATATATTCAAAACTACTTTAAACGCGTAAAAACTATTCGAAATACACCAGATACTATATTAAAACCATTTGAAGAGTTTCTTTTAAACTCTTTTGAAGAACAGTCCTCTGCAGAGATACGCACTTGGGCAACAAATCAAGCGTATTTGGCTCTTGGCAACTTGCTAACGGTATGTGCAGCCAAAAATATTGATGCTTGCCCAATGGAAGGTTTCAACCCAAAAGAATATGATCGTATTTTGGGCTTAAATAAAAAGGGACTTACATCTGTACTGTTACTGCCTGTTGGATATCGAGATAAAAGTGACTTTATGGCCAACGAGAAAAAAGTGAGAAAAACTATGGATGAAGTAATTATAGAATTATAAACAAATGCATAAAAAGTAAAAACCCCCGAATTAACTATTCGAGGGTTTATTTATATAGTATTTGAAATGTTATTTTATTTCAACAACTTCAAGTTCAAATGTCAAGTCTTTTCCTGCAAGAGGGTGATTAGCATCAACTACAATGCTTTCATCTTTTACTTCAGCTACACGTAACTGACGTTCAGATCCATCAGGATTTTTAGCCATTAATCCCATACCTACTTCAGGCTTTATCTCTTTAGGTAAGTTTTCTTTGGAAACTTCTTGAAACAGTTCTTTTTGTACATCACCATAGGCTTCTTCTTTTGGGATGCTAACTGTTTTCTTTTCGTTCACTTTCATGTCAACAAGTCCTTTTTCAAAACCAGGGATCAACATTCCTTGTCCCAGGGTAATTTCTAAAGGCTCTCTTTCCAATGAACTGTCAAAAACTTGTCCATTTTCCAATTTACCTGTGTAATGCACTCGTACTGTGTCATTTTCCTTTACTGTACTCATAAATTTGATTTACTTTATTATCTATTGTTTATCAAGCTGCAAAACTAAGGGTTATATGTTGAAATAAAGAAGAATACGTAATTAATCCCATGATTTAGGATAAGCTTAACAGTTTTAAAAATTTAAATTAGTTCCAATTCATTTTTTGAAGCCTAACCGCATTTAAAATAGCTAGTAAAGCAACCCCTACATCTGCAAAAACAGCTTCCCACATTGTTGCAAGTCCTACAGTGCCAAGTGCCATAACAAGCCCTTTAACAACAAATGCTAATGCTATGTTTTGCCAAATTATCTTTCGAGTAGAACGACCTATTTGTATGGCGGTAGCAACCTTTGATGGCTGGTCTGTCTGTATAATTACATCTGCTGTCTCTATAGCAACGTCACTGCCCAATCCTCCCATAGCAAAGCCTACGTCGCTTGTTGCAAGAACCGGAGCATCATTTATACCATCACCAACAAAGGCTACTTTTGTATTAGGTTGTTGCTTTAGCTTTTCAACTTCATTTAATTTGTCTTCAGGTAATAAATCACCTTTGGCTGCGTCAATTCCTATATGGTTTGCTATTTTTTGAGTAATAGCATCTGTATCTCCAGAAAGCATGATGATTTTTGAAACCCCGCTTTTTTTAATTTGATTAATAGCTTCAACAGCATCGGTTTTCAATTCATCTGCAATAATTAGATAGCCTACAAATTTTTCGTCAATTGCAACAAAAACTGTTGTTTCAGTTATATTTTCTATTTCTGAAGGTACCGAGATGTTTTTTGATTTTAATAATGATATGTTTCCGGCCAATACCTGCTTTCCATTTACTATTCCTGATAAGCCTTTTCCAGATATTTCAGAAACATCTGTAGCCATATATTTAAAATCATCTGTTTTGTGAGCTAATATAGCTTTTGCAATAGGATGCGTAGATTGTTTTTCTAGGGCAATTACATATGATATTAATTCGTTTTCTGAAATTTTTATTGGGTGTATTTCGGTTACTTTAAAGACACCTTTGGTAACCGTTCCTGTTTTATCCATCACAACAGTATTTATTTTTGTAACTGTGTCTAAAAATGAAGCGCCCTTAAACAATATACCGTGTCTAGATGCATTTCCTAATCCACCAAAATATCCCAAAGGAATAGAAATAACCAAAGCACAAGGACATGAGATAACCAAAAAGATGAGAGCGCGATACAGCCATTGTTCAAAAACATAATTTGAAACAAAAAAATAGGGGAGAAGGGTGACTCCTATCGCTAACATAACAACGATTGGGGTATATATACGTGCAAACTTTCGTATAAAAAGTTCGGTTTTAGATTTACGTTCAGTAGCATTTTGTACTAGATTCAAAATTCTTGCTATGGAACTATCTTTAAATTCTTTAGTAGTTTCAATTTCAATTACACTTTCTAGGTTGATACTACCTGCGTATACATCTTGCCCTTTTCTTATAGTGTTTGGTTTGCTTTCACCTGTTAAGGCTGCGGTATTAACCGAAGCTTTACTGGAAAGTAATTTTCCATCTAAAGGGATTTTTTCGCCAACGCGTACTTGAACTGTTTCACCAATAGCTACCGTTTCTGGAGATACCGGCACAAAATCACCTTTTCTAAGTACCAATGCTTCGTTGGGTTGAACAGCTAGTAATGCTTTAATATTATTTCGAGCCTTTTTTACAGCTTCTCCTTGAAATAATTCGCCTACGGCATAAAAAACCATTACAGCAACACCTTCTGGATATTCGCCAATAATAAATGCCCCCAGAGTAGCGATTGACATCAATAAAAACTCTGTAAAAAAGACACCATTTTTAATACTCTCAAAACCTTGCTTTAATACAGGTAAGCCAACTGGTAAATAAGCAATACCATACCAAACAATACGAACCCAATTTGAAAAAAAAGAGGTATTGGTAAAGTCTAAAATGATACCAATTGCTAAAAGAATAAAACTAAATAGAGCCGGTAGGTATGTTTTAAATTTTTCTGCAAAACTTTCATTAGGGTGAGCGTCATCAATAAATGAGTTTTCAGTCTCACAGCAACCTGTATGAGAACAGCAGCTAGTTGTAGTATGGTTTACACTATTCATAGAGTACTTAATTAATAGTGTGCAAGTTCTCTAATAATATAGTGCAATGGAAGTGCATTAACATTACGTACAATTGGCACAGGTTCCTTTAATCACTAGATTGACATCCTCGGCCTCATACCCTTGCGGCAGACTAATTTGTGGAATTTTATGTTCAGTTAAACACACGGTAGTTTCACAATTATTGCAGTGAAAGTGTAAATGCAAATCGTTATCTATATCACATTGGCATCCGGGTTTACACAATGCATATTTTAAAATTCCGGTGCCGTCATCTATTTGGTGAACAACACCTTTTTTTTCAAACGTTTTGATGGTTCTGTATAAGGTAGTACGGTCTGCTTTGGTAAACGCAAGTTCTATATCTGTAAGAGCTACAGCAGTTTTTTGTTTTGCGAGTTGTTGGTATACCAAAGTTCGCATTGCAGTAGGTCTTATGCCTTTAATTTGTAATCTTTCTTCTACATTACTCATACTTTAACCCTTTTCTGTATAATAAATACATTTCTTACACAAAGATAAGGAATTAGCTTTGCAATGAGTTTACAAAAGAGCTGATGTGCTCTAGGTTAATACTTAGGTTGTAACCTGTTTTATTTTATTACTGAATTTACCTTTCAAAAATAAGTATGTATTTACTTCTGGTCTTCGATTACAATTGAGCCAACTGCATAATCATGTATAGCTTTTTTCTTTTCATTACCATTGGTTGTTAGCAAGGAAATCCACCCTAAAGTAATTTTTAATATATAGCGTATAACAGCCTGTGGAAATGCAATGTTTTTGTTAAAATTATTTTCTTTTTTAACTGAAATATTACAATATGAATGACCTATTGTTGCGCCAAAAAGGCTTATAAAAAGTGGATCATAAAGTATGAACAAAAAGACAAAGATTAGTATACGAATATAACTAGGAACATTTTCAAACTGAGATAACATTTCACTTAAAATAAACATTACGATTATAAGTAAAACAGAATCTATCAAAGCAGCTTTAATTCTATCGGGTAGGGTAGCGTAGGTGACTGTCATAATTTGGACTATTGAAGTAACTCTAATGAGGATATCACGCCAAATGTTCTATATTCATTAATTCTAGGATCAAATATATCACGCTCCACATATTTAATAGTTACGTTTTTACCCTTTAGTTCATTATAAGAGTTTTGAATATCAAAATCTGTTTCAATAAAAGTAAGCCAATAAAATTTTTGACGTTTCCCATCGGGTGTTGTAATCTCTATAAGTACATTTGTTTCGTCAAAAATATTGGTAATGGTACCTGTGATAGCGCTTTCTGCCTCTTCGTCACTTGAAAATTCTACTAATAAATCTGGACAAACAAACATCATTTTTGCTCCTAAAACTTCACCTAATCGCACACCGCTATTACCACCCAAATCATTTAAATCTATATCGTGGTCTTCTTTAAATTGGGTTTGATAGTCACCGGCATATTTAAATAGACAAATCCCTAATTCTGCTTTTGTAACAGATTCTTGATTATCTTTTTTTTCTTGAATACAAGAGCAAGCTTTATTGGCAATTTCTTCAAGATAATTTTCTTGTGCATTTGCGGCTTGAACACTAAAAAGTAAGATTGCGAAAAAGGTAAGTTTATGCATTTTGAAAGTTAGTTAGATGTTAATTATAAAACTGACAATATACATTAATTCTAAAAAAACGGACTAAAGTTTTCAGATAAGTTGCTTAATTTTAAAGATTTTACAGCGTAGGACTACTTATTTCAGAAATAATTTTAATCTTATCTACACCTTTTCAAGACGTAATTTTAAACATAAAAAATTTTGATTTTTTACTAGTTGTAAAATAAACGTCGTCTTTGTTCCACAATGCAAATACATCTTTTTTATTGAGTGTGTGTGATTTTTCTTGATTATGCACTGTCATTTCACCGTAAACCATATAAAGTAAAACACCTTTGCGTTGGGGATGTAGGTTACAAAAATGCTTTTTTTGAGCATCATAATTTCCTACATACATATGTAGGTGTTCTTTCTCATCATTAATGATAGGACTGTCAAACACTTTTTGTACACTGTTACGTTCACTTTTTAGTTTAAATAACTCATTACAGTTTTTTTTGTTTTTAGATGAAAGAGAAACTACTAAGCAATCAAGATTTCTTTTTTTATCATGATTGTATTCTAAATGCATATTACCTTTTTCATAACAAAGCAATTGTACTTCTCCTTCTGAAATAGTTACGAGTCCTTCTTTAAGGTTTCGTTGTGCCAATGAACCACTTAAAGGTATTAAAATAGAGGTTATACCCTCATGAGAATGGGGCAGTAAACCTAAGCCGGGTTTTAAGAAAAACTCTTGCAGTGCCAATAGTGATTTGAAAGGATTCACTTTGGGGAGTGAATAGTTTTTGCCACTAAAACGATGAGAAATATTTCCGAAATTAGTAGATTCTACATACCGGCTAGCCGATAAAATAATTTTATTTTCCATACGCAAACCTTCATTAAATGTTAAATAATGTTAGTTATGCCAATTAACAGGGAGTTAATTATCGATTAAATTACATAAAAATTCGATAAAATGCAAGAAAAAGTTATTAAAAAAAGCAACAGGAAGTCGTTAAAAGAATACCGACATTTTCCTGTTGCTAAATACATAAACTGTTGACCCCCAAATCTTAAATAGTAAGTTTATGTATCTATTATTTTTTAAGAATTATAAAGTTTGACCTTCTGTTTTTTTCATGCTCTTGATCGGTACATTTTACTCCGTTTTTACAAGCATTAAGTAGACGTGATTCTCCATAACCAATAGCGCTTACAATTCGGTTTTGAGCAATTCCTTGAGAATATAAATATTGTTGAGTAGCTTTTGCTCTTTTGTCTGAAAGTGATCGATTATACTTGTCTGAACCTCTTGAATCTGTATGAGCTTCAATTTTAATAATCATATCTGGATAAAAGTTCATCAATTTTACTGCTCCATCAAGGGCTTGAGCAGCTTGTGGAGTAATATTTGCTTTGTCATATTCAAAATAAATAGGATCCATTTTTATTTTTTCAAATCCTTCTTCATCTTTTACAATCATATCTTTGGCTTTCTCAAGTTTGAAGTTAACCGGAGGTGTGGTTCCTTCATCTTTGTTTCCTGTTTTTGTTTCTTTAGTTTGTTCAAAATAATCAGGCTTATTGGCTGTGACAATAACTTTAGTATTACAAGGTATTGTAACCTTAAAGGTACCAGTTGCATCTGTAGATACGGTTTGTATAACGGTGTTGGTACTATCACGAATGGTAATTGAAACTTCAGAAAGATTGGTATTGTTTTTAAGATCTTTTACGTTACCGCTTACAGTTTGATTGCATGTAAGTGGTTTACGCGTGAAAAAGTAAATATCGTCATCGCCTTTTCCATCGGGTCTGTTTGAAGCTAGATAACCAGAGGTGTTGTCTTTATTAAAAATGATAGAAAAGTCATCATAACTTGTATTAGCGACTTTTCCAATATTTTTAACTTCGGAAAAATTTTGGGTGGTTTTATCAAATTTTGCTTCAAAAATATCAAGACCTCCAAAACCTACGTGACCATTTGACGAAAAATAAAATGAACCATCTGTTGCTAAGAAAGGGAAAAAGTCATTTCCTTCTGTATTTATTTGAGCTCCTGCGTTTTTGGGTTCAGAAAGCATTCCGTCGCTGTATATTTCAGAATAATAAATGTCTGCTTCTCCATATCCGCCGGGCATATCAGATGCAAAAAATAAATACTTACCATCAGGACTTACCGACGGATGCCCAACAGAGTATTCTTTACTGTTAAAAAAGAGCTCTTCTTTGTTTTTAATTTTGCCATCTTCCATGATTGCTTTGTATAAAACAAATTGATTGTTGCGATTATTATCTAAGATAAGTTTGCGCTTTTCAGTATTGCTCGAGGCAAAATAAACCACATTGTTTGTTGGGTTAAAAGCTATGGTTGCATCGTGAAAATCTGATTTTATTTGTTTTGATAGCAGTTTTGGGTTTTCAAGTGTTCCGTTTTCAGCTTTTTGTGCTACAAATAAGCTTAAAAAGGGTTGCTCGTTCCAAAGGTAAAGTTCTTTTGCAGCACCGGGTCTAGAAGATGAAAACAGGAGACTGTCTTGGTATAGCACCGGGCCAAAGTCTGAATATTCAGAATTGATTGTGCTATTGGTAAGTGTGTATCTTGATGGTTTTTCAGAATTTAAAATAGCGTAGAAGGAATCACGTTCTTTACTAAAACGCTCTTTTACAGCGTTCATATTGTTTTGTTCTAAAAACCGAAGATATACTTCATCTGCTTTTTCATATTCTCTTACACTTCGTAAACTTTGTACGTAGCGATATAAATTTTCTTTTTCTAATGATGAATTTTGATTGTACGCTCGACGGTATAATTCTGTAGCTTTTCTATTTTCATTAATATGATAATTGGCAGTGGCTGCTTTTAATAGTATTTCTTCTGAAACTGAACTATGATTATCAATGTATTCATTGTAAGCAGAAGCAGCTGCTTTGAAAGCATTTTTATTATATAATCGTTCGGCTTTGCTTAAGCTTCCTTGTGCAAAACAAGTAGCTGCAAAAAATAGTATATATAGACGTATAAGTAGTTTCATAATGAGGGTTTAAAAAAATCTTGGTGAGTTAATTCTTTTTAGTTTACTAGGTAATGTAAATCGTAAAACAATCTCATGACTTCCAGAGTTATAATTTGTTAAATCTGTCAATGTGTAATCATAGGAGTAGCCTACAAAAAATCCTTGAAAAATTTCAATACCGGCCAGACCACTCACTGCATCTTCATAACGGTATGATACGCCTAATGTGAAACGCTCATTGTATAAGAAATTTGCTGAAACATCTACAACAAAAGGATAGTCTGTTTGATATTTTACAAGAAAGGCAGGTTTAAATTTAAACCGTGGGTTGAGGTCAAATACATAACCTCCCATTAAGTAATATTGAATTTCTTCTTCGGCTATAGATTGCTCAATATCATCATACAATTCATCGGTTTTAAAATCTGGAACAGATAATCCTAAATACCATTTATCACCATATAAGTAGGTTCCGGCTCCAATTACAGGTGTAACTCTTTGATCTATGTTGTTCATAAGTAACTTGTCATTGGGATCTAGCATTAAACCTTTTGAAAAATCAAGATCATAAAGATTTACACCAGCTCCCAAACCAAATGCTAATTTGGTATTAGGACTTACTCTAATGGTGTATGAAAAATTTGCTACAGCATTAAACTCTTTGGCAGGTCCTATGGTCTCGTTTTGAATGTTAAGTCCTAGGCCAATTCTATCATTTCTAAGAGGAGCGTGTATGCCTAAATTTTGGGTAACTGGCGCTCCGTCTAGACCAATCCATTGATCTCTGTAGGTTCCTACAACATCTAACGTACCTAGCGAACCTGCGTAGGCTGGATTAATTGCAGTTGTATTATACATATACTGCGTGTATTGCGATTCTTGTTGTGCGGTCATTTTAAAAGATACTAAGCCTATCATTGCAAAGAGGAAGAATTGCAATAAGCGCACTATCTTTTTTGTTCGGGGTGCTGAATTATATATCATAATGATTTGGGATTTTAATTTTTATACTTTTTTGGTTTCCTTATTATTTTGCCAGATATACCCATCCACTTTTTGAAGATGCATTATCCATTTCAAGAATATAGAAATAGGTTCCGGCAGGGAGTACATCACCTGTATTGGTAATGCCGCTTACATTAGCTCTTCCGTCCCACTCATTACTGTATTGATTTGCCTTAAAAACTAAAGAACCATACCTGTTAAAAATTTGCAAGGTGTTATTAGGGAAATTTTCTATACAGGAAATCACAAACTGATCATTAACCCCATCTCCATTTGGCGAAAACTCATTATAGACAATTAAACACAACGGTTCTATTTCAATTTCTGAACTATTATTGAGAACACCCATATCTGTTGGTGTAGAGGTAACTATGCTTGCTACATTGGTATGGTTTCCTTCTCCTAATACTTCGGATCTAATTTCTAATGTCGCTGTAACATTTGCCGGTAAAACATCTATTTGCCAAATTGAAGTAACCGGATTATAGGTTCCGAGAGATGTTGTAAAATCAACTAGTTCAAAGCCGGAAGGCATGTCTTCAGAAATTTGAACATCCATAAAATCATTAGGTCCTTCATTGGTGACTGCAATGGTAAATGTTATAATTTCACCTATAGTTGGCTGTTTGTTATCTACCGTTTTATTGATTGTTAAATCTGCACAAACCATTACTATTTCCTCAAATGTTGTGGTATTTCCTGTCCCACAGCTTGTATTACTTTCATATGAAACACTTACTGAGGTATTTTCCATTTCGGTCCATAGAATAGAAACTGTATTATCAGTTGTACCTCCACCATCTAGAATGTTACCACCCGTTGCAGTCCAAATATAATTTTGATTACCGGGTTCAGTACTATAGGTTACTAGCGTTTCTAAACATACCTCTCCAGTAGCGTTTGATGTTATTATCGGATCTGCTGGTACACTTAGCGTTACTAAAACAGCCAATCGAACCGAACTCTCACAACCGCTGGTTGCATCTGTTAGTGAAGCATAATAAGTTGTATTGTCAGATAACGGATCAGTTGAGTTATAAGGAGTTCCTTCTGTAGGTTGATCATACCAAGTTACATTTGTTTCATTCACTTGAATATCTGCTACGGTAGGATTATCCACTACACAGAAATCTTGTTCGGTGTTATCGGTTGTTGGAGTAGGGGCGTCACCTACGTTTACTAAAACAGCCAATCGAACCGAGCTCTCACAACCGCTGGTTGCATCTGTTAGGGAAGCGTAATAAGTTGTATTGTCTGATAACGGATCAGTTGAGTTATAAGGAGTACCTTCGGTAGGTTGATCATACCAAGTTACATTTGTTTCATTCACTTGAATATCTGCTACGGTAGGATTATCTATTACACAGAAATCTTGTTCGGTATTATTTGTTGTTGGAGTAGGAGCATCACCTACGTTTACTAAAACAGCCAATCGAACCGAACTCTCACAACCACTGTTTGCATCTGTTAGTGAAGCATAATAAGTTGTGTTGTCTGATAAGGGATCAGTTGAATTATAAGGAGTTCCTCCGGTAGGTTGATCGTACCAAGTTACATTTGTTTCATTCACTTGAATATCTGCTATGGTGGGATTATCTACTACACAGAAATCTTGTTCGGTGTTATCTGTTGTAGGAGTAGGAGCATCACCTACGTTTACTAAAACAGCCAATCGAACCGAACTCTCACAACCGCTAGTTGCATCTGTTAGTGAAGCGTAATAAGTTGTATTGTCTGATAACGGATCAGTTGAGTTATAAGGAGTTCCTTCTGTAGGTTGATCATACCAAGTAACATTTGTTTCGTTCACTTGAATATCTGCTACGGTAGGATTATCTACTACACAGAAATCTTGTTCGGTGTTATTTGTTGTTGGAGTAGGGGCGTCACCTATTGTGACTTCTACTTCTAATCGACCTTCACTTTCACAACCATCAATAATTTGAGCACCGTAATATGAAGTATTATCCATTAACGGATCTGAAGCATCGTACGCTGTACCTCCTGTGGGCTAGTCATACCAAATAACGGAAGGTTCATTAACTTCTAAATCTTCTACAGTAGGATTAGTTTCAGCACAAAATAATTGACTTTCTTCATCTGTAGTTGGGGTGTCGGGGCTCTCTACAGCAATTTCATAAACATCTAACGTTTGAGCTATATTTACGTTTAATAATGACGTAAGTCTTACACTTACACGATCAAAAGGGGCATCTAGTGTAAATACAATCTTTGCTCGTTCACCATTTTGTAAAAGGGTTAATAAATCTAAACTTAAAACTGAACTTATGTTTTCAACATAAACTTAAGATCCATCATTATACGCTATTACTTGTACATTGTTTAAAAGGCCAAGTGTGACCAATGTAGGATCTGTTTTTAAGGTTACCGAAAACTCTTCATCAGGTTGGTATGTATTTGGGAAATATACATTTTGACGTATGGAAGCTATGATATTTATTGCTCCTAGGCTAATTTCAGAAAAATTATCAGGATTTTCATCAATTACAAATTCAGGATTGGTAACCCCTGCTTTTCCTATACCTAGAAGGTCTACCGTTAAACCTTGACCATCAAAATCTGTAAATAATGGTGTTATAGCACATTCATTATCGGTATAATATGAAACGTTGTACACGTTCATACTATTAAACAAACCAATTAATAAAGCATCTGTATTATCTTCAATATAAATGCGGTTATAGGCTTGATCTGGAGTAATAGCTATAAAAAAGTTTCCTTCAGCATCTTTTACAATTCGGTATCGTGTATCTGATGGTGGAATTCTGGAGGTAGAATTAAATACTGTGTTTGAAGTACTTCCATCAAAGAAACGAGCTTCAACATCAAAATAATGATCTCCTAAGATTACATTTCCTAATACATCTGCTAATAAATCTCCAAGCGAACCACCCAAGAGGCTATTTAAAACATCATTGTCAAAATCGATTTTGATAAACGTTGTAGTATTTGCCGGAACAGTAGAAGGAAATTGTAATTCTAGTTCTCCAGAATAGGCACCAATACCTACCGCCACTCCGCCATATGAGTTTAATGTGGCAAAATCTCCGTTTTCTTGAGTAGCATTAATTGCGTTGTCAACGTTGTCTTCAAAAGTGACTTGATTAGCAAAAACCTGAGTTTGTGCGGTCAATTTGTTGGGGGCAAGTGTAAGTATACCTGCTACAAAAAGCAAGTAAAAAAAACACAGTGTACTTTTTTTAAGTAGTTTAGATTTCATTGGAGTCTGGTTTTATTATACAATATGTCAAATGGTAATTTTTAGGTCTAAAATTTTGGGTTTATTAAAATTTTACTATTTTAACTCACTTTAAATAATGAGAAAAAAACACATAAAATTTTAGCCATCCTATTTATAAATAGACGCTTACAGAAAGGGTATGCTGAAAAGTTTTTTTGAGTTTTTTGTTACCTTAAAATTATTTTAAAAAGCATTAGTTTTTCTTAAAAAAATGTTAAATGTCACAAAATGCGATTCAAATAATTAATCGATTAAAAGAAGAATTATCGATTAAAACTGATAAAAATCTATGTCAATTACTTGATATTAAGCCAAATACGCTATCTACCTGGAAGAAAAGAGAAACACTTGACTTTAATAAAGTAATCGCGCTTTGCAAAGACAAAAATTTAGATTTAAACTATATATTTTTTGAAGAGCGGGATAAAACAAGCGAAGTTAATCACTCAAATACCACCGCTGACCAAGTATCTTCTTCGGCTATAAAACCTGAAGCCAAACTTTTTGATGAATTTAAACTCGTTAATACCAATAGAAACATTGCTTTATTTCAAACTAAACACTCCTATCACCCAATAGTAAAAGAAAATACAATTGTAATAGGTCAAAAAATAAGAAAGAATCAAACTACAGATGGTGTTCTTTACATAATAGAATTTGAAACCGAAGAAATTATTATTGACGAACTTCAAAAAGTTACAACAAACAAAACTACACAGGAGTTTAAGCTAAAAAACTTCCACCCTTTTAACCATACTATTGAGCCAAAAAATAACATAAAGCATATATGGCAATACATAGGTGCAGTACCCAATCTTACTGTAGAATAAATACTAAAGCTCAAACAATATTTCTTTAAAATTTTAAAATCTCTTTTAGATCTTAAATCCTAAGAGGGACTGTGGTAATTATTTTTTTTTTCATAAATATTATTTTTATTTGTTCTAAATAAGAATAATTGTATAGCTTTGCGGCGTCTAACAAATCGACTTAATGAAGTTTACATTTCTTTCCATCTATTTCCTTTTTTGTAGCGCAATTTCCTTGGCTCAAAATACCTCTGTAACCGATTCCACTGATGTTGAAAGTTTGGATGAAGTAGTGGTAACCGGGCAGATTAATCCACAATCGGTTAACAAATCGGTAGTAGAAGTAAAGGTGATTACCAGAAAAGATATTGAACGTCAAGCAGGAAACAACCTCGCCGATGTATTAAACAACACCTTGAACCTAAATATTACGCCCAATACATCTACCGGGAAAAGCGGCGTAAGTTTGTTTGGGTTGGACAGTCAGTATTTTAAAGTGTTGATTGATAATATCCCCATGATCAATGAAGAGGGCGTGGGCAACAACACCGACCTTACCTTGATTAATCTGGATGATGTGGAGCGCATAGAGTATGTAGAAGGCGCAATGGGCGTACAGTACGGATCAAATGCTGTTTCGGGCATCATCAATATTATCACTAAGAAATCTTCTAGAAACAAACTCGATATTACAGCCTATATACAAGAAGAAACGATTGGTGACGAATATGAGTGGTTTGATAAAGGAAGGCACATTCAATTAATTAAAGTGGGCGGAAATATTTCAGAAAAACTATACGCCAATGCCACGTATACCCGAAATGACTTTGGAGGCTTCTGGAACGATAGAGAAGGCGAAAACTATGAATTTAACGATGGCCAACGCGGACATGAATGGTTACCAAAACTACAACAAAACAGCAAGGCTTTATTATCCTACGAAACAGAGGGATTCAACATTTTTTATCGCTTTGAGTACTTGCATGAAGACATTTACAAGTACAACGAAACGGTAGATCTCAACGAAAACGCATCAACGGGAACCACCAACCCATCGGCATTGGATGAGCAATATACCAACAATCGTTGGTACCATCACTTAAACAGCACCGGGAAATTATTCAGAAAAGTGAACTACAATGTATCGCTTTCCTACCAAGAGCAGACCAAAGATTTAGAACGCTATACCTATTGCATTCGGTCAGGGGCTAAAGAAAATGTAGAACAAGGCGAGTATCAGAGTAGGAGTGCAGTCTTTTCTAGAGGTACGTTCAGTAATTTGCTCAATAGCGATTGGCTGTCATTACAAGCGGGCTATGAATTCACGCTGGAAGAAGGTTCTGGCTCATCGGTAGCGATTGTGATCGATCCTGAAGAAGGGGGCGTGACACAAAGTTTAGATAATTACGACCTTTTTGCCGCTTCCGAAATGCAATTAACAGAACGGTTTTCTTTACGTCCGGGCGTTCGGGTTTCCTTTAGCAACTTATTTGATACACAGTACATTGGCTCGTTAAGTGCCAAGCAAACGTTAGGCGACGATTGGGAGTTGCGTGCTATTGTAGGTTCGGCAAACCGTACGCCTAACTACAATGAACTATATACCTACTTTGTAGATGTAAATCACGATGTACAAGGAAATGGTGATTTAACCCCAGAGCAAGGAGTTTCTACCTTTCTTCATATTAAAAAACGAAGTAGTCTAGCCGATGGAGCGCTTCGGTTAAAGAATAAGATCAGTTTTAATTATTTGAATCTACAAGATAGAATTGAATTGATTGTGGTGAATCAGAGTCCGTTGGCGTATCAGTACAATAATATTGACAGCTACAAGGCGATGGGGGTGTTTTCAGAAAACGAATTGTACTACCAAAACATCAAAGCACAATTGGGCGCTTCGGTACAGGGAATTTCAAAGGTATTGGACAGCCGCACCAATAGCAATGACGACTTTCTATACAATTTTCAGTTGAATGCCAATGTTGCCTATACCGTGCCTAAATGGGACACGACCTTTTCATTGTTCTTTAAACATATAGGCGAGCAACAGCAATTAGTAGAAAAAACCAACGCCGAAGGCAATCAAGAATTTGTTGCAGGTAAAACCGACGCCTACAGTTGGCTGGATACCACTATTAACAAATCGTTTTTCAATGGTGCGTTTATCACCACACTAGGTGCACGTAACATATTTGATGTCACGGCAGTAAACACCACTGCTTTTGAAGGTGGAACCCATAACGGTCCGCCCACACAAATACCGTTGGGCTATGGCCGCTCATACTTTTTAAAATTAACCTATCATTTAACCCTATAATTATGTCAATCTTTAAATCAGTTAAAACCCTATTGCTTGCTTGTATTGCCACTACCACTTTGGTGTCGTGTAGTGATGACAATAGTACTTCGGTACAAGGAGAGCCTTTTGTAGCTGCCTTTGAAAACCTTTCGGCCAACTTAGGAGAAATAGAAGGCAATAAGGATATTAAACTAGTGTATTCAGAAACTGCTTCAGAAAACGGGGAGATTACTATTTTGGTAGAAGCAACAAACGCAGTGTACGGTGAAGACTATACAACCGAACCTGCTGCGGAAGGAAACACCATTACTCTGCCTATTACAGAAGGAACTGCAGATAATACCTTTGTATTCAATAAGCTGAATGCAACCTTAGATGAAACAGTAGCCATTACATTTACCATTACAAATGTTTCATATCCTGGCGGACAAATACAAGGAAATACTGCTTTTACGCTGAATAACTCAGCTTCCTTAGGACGTTCGTTAGCACCGGAAGTAGGTGGGCCTAATCAACAAAATCAAGTATATATTGATTTAAGTTCTGAAAAGACAACCGTGGTACAACGCGACAGTTGGGACCTTGGGTTTTATGCCGGAGAGGAGTTTAGAGTGGATATTAACGGTTCTATCTATATGGCGGCGGCACAATTGGACGCTACCAATATTGATGCGGTAACCGAAGACGATGTTGCAGGTATACAAGACCAAGTAGCGGTGGGAACCTTCGATCCTGCGAATGTAGCTTACATAGACCATCCAGATGGAGATGTTACCAAAACAGCGATAGATGCCATTAGTGATACCGACGGTGAGAACAACGTATATTTAGTGAATTTAGGATATGAAGTAGGAACTGCTACAGCAGAACAAGGAAGTGTAGCCGTAGCAGGAGATGCTAGAGGCTGGAAAAAGATTCGTGTATTAAAAAGAGGGGATGATTACTTACTACAATACGCCAATCTAGATGCTACCACACACCAAGAAGTGACCATCTCAAAAAACAAGGGATATAATTTTACCTTCTTCAGTTTCAACACCAATAATGTTGTTTCGGTAGAACCTGAAGCAGACCAATGGGATATCAACTTTACCGTATTTACCAATATAATAGAAGAGGCTGGTTCTTATGGTTATTCCGATGGTGTATTGCACAACCGTAAAGGAGGCGTTGTGGCTTATGCCATCAATACCGATGAGGTGAACACGAATTATGATGACTTTTCACTAAGTGATCTAAATACAGCTAATTTTCAAGAAGACCAACGTGCTATAGGTAGTACTTGGCGAGAGGTAATTAGCGAAGACAAAATATTGTATGACAATATGTTTTATATCATTCAAGACCTAAATGGAAATACCTATAAACTAAAATTTACAGCGCTATTAAGCGACCAGGGAGAACGCGGATACCCGGAATTTAAATATCAATTAGTACAATAAAAACTAAACCTATTACAAACACTACAACACATATTAAAATGAAAAAACTATTACATATTGCTGCTTTTTTAGCAGTTGGTTTCTCAACCACAGCTCAAGAAACTGTTGAGCTATCTATGGGTGCCAATTATGAAAATGAAGTTTATCTAAAACTAGCAAACGAAACACAGAACACCTATGCGGCCAACAGTTGGGATATTGCTTTTTTAAGAAACAGCCCTCAAAATATAGGAATACGTGTAAATGACGGTATTGGTATACAGGTGTTTGAAGCTGCAGATGATCCAGCCGAATGGAATAACATTAACGTAGCAAATGAAAGCTCTTGGACAGCTTTATATAATGATGATACTAACTGGGACAATGGTGCATTTATGCAAGGTTCAGCAAGTTATGGTTGGGGAGAGTACAACCCAGTAACACATCACGTAGAAGGAACCATCATCTTTGTATTAAAATATGCAGATGGTACTTACCGCAAGTTTATAAACGAAGACTTTTTTGGTGGGTACACATTTAAGTTTGCTACTTGGGACGGTAATGATTGGGTAAATGAAAAAACGGTAACTGTTGATAATAATGATAACCCGGCAAATAGATATAACTATTACTCATTACAAAATGATGAAACTGTCATTGCCGAGCCTGCAGTTGGTGACTGGGATATGGTTTTCAGAAAATACGTAACAGACCTAGGAGGGGGTACGTATTATAACGTAACAGGCGTATTACACAACCCAAACGTTACTGTAGCTCAAAATGAAGAACTAGATGGAGAAGGCGACCCAAATGGATTAAGCTATTCTGAAGATATCAATACCATTGGTTATGATTGGAAAAGCTTTGATGGGTCAGGATATACCGTAAACAGCGATATGGCATACTATGTAAAATATGACGAAAGCACAATTTATAGATTGGTGTTTACAGAATTTGACGGAGCATCAACAGGCAATATCGAATTAGACTATCAAGATGTATCTGGTCTATTAGGTTTTGAAGACGTAACAGAAGATATAAGCTTTGGAATGTATCCAAATCCAACGACTAACGGTCAAGTATCAATTGTTTATGATGTTGCCAACACTGCTTCAGCAAAAAACACAATTGAAGTATTTGCAATCAATGGAGCGAAAGTGTATTCAGAAACCATGTCTAGTACATCTGGTTTTTATAACAAAACCTTAGACCTTTCAGCCTTACAAAGCGGTGTATATATGGTTAATGTTACATCCGGGAAAAACACAATAACTAAAAAATTAATTTTGAAATAACATAATATGAAAAAATGTATATATGCTTTAATTGGGATGTTTGCATTCACAGCAACTCTTACAGCACAAGAAACAAACAAAATTGAAAAGGACAGAGAAGCCATAAAAAGTATGTGTGGTTGTTATGAAGTTACTTTTAACTTTACCGAAACGTTTGATTATGTAGAAGATTCTACTTACATACCTTCAGAAACTAAAATTGCTGGAGGTCTTGAGTGGGCTCAATTAATTGAAGACGAAGATGAAAAGATTTCTATTCAGCATTTATTAATTGTAGGACCACCAGATCAACCTTATATTGTAAAACACTGGCGTCAAGATTGGGAGTATGAAAACACTGATCTGTATCTATTCAACGGTGACAACCAATGGACCTATACCAAATTGCCTAAGAGCGAAGTAAAAGGCCAATGGACACAAAAAGTATTTCAGGTAGATGACAGTCCGCGTTATGAAGGATCTGCTACTTGGGTTCACGTTGACGGGAAAAACTATTGGGAAAACACAACCACTGCACCATTACCAAGACGAGAATACACTCAGCGCAGTGATTACAACGTAACTATGCGAGGTAACCGTCATGAAATTGTAGACTCAGGATGGATTCACGACCAAGACAATGAAAAAATAGTGCGTAAAGAAGGAGCAAAAGATATTATTATTGCAAAAGAAAAAGGTTACAACGTTTATAAAAAAGTAGCAGACAGTAGATGTAAAGCTGCTCAAGATTGGTGGAAAGAACACGAAGATAAATGGGCAACCGTTAGAAAAAAATGGAATACTGTTTTTGCAAAAAAAGAAAATTTAGCTCTTAAAGACAAAGTAGATAATAAAGTACTATTCAAATTTTTGTTTGATGAAGAAGTGAAAGATAAAAAAGAAATTAATAGAATCATTGATTCTTTTGTAATAGAAAAATAAACACCTATGGCTCGCTCAAAAAATATAATTACACTATTGATGGTATGTTACGCTACAATTGCATTTTCACAAGAAAATGTATTACTAAAGCGTGAGTTTTGGAAAACCAATCCTAGTATTCAAACTATTGATCAAAAAATAGCAGAAGGAAACGACGCAAGTGAATTAAACCCCTATGCGTTTGATCCTGTTGTGTATGCAATTCTTGAAAATGCTTCTTCAGAAAGTATTATTCATTTGCTATCCAAGGAAGGAAATGATGTGAACAAACTTACTCACGATGGTAGAACTTATATTTTTTGGGCAGCTTATAAAAACAACCAAGAACTTGTACAGTACTTAATAGACAAAGATGCCAAAATGAACATCATTGATGATCACGGAAATACCGTTCTAACATTTGCTGCAAGTACCGGTCAAACAGACCCAAAACTATACGATTTACTATTGAATAACGGAGCTTCCATTAACGAGACAAATAGAGCAGGAGCCTCTATTTTACTATTGGCAGCACCAAATGTTTCAAGTATGGATGAGTTGCATTATTTTATTAATAAAGGACTTTCCATTACTAGTACAGATGAAGCCGGTAACGGAATTTTTAATTACACTGCACGTACCGGAAACATCGATATGCTTAACGCACTTATTGAAAAAGGAGCAACTCCCACCGGTCTTAATAAAGATAACGGCAATGCCATGCTTTTTGCAGCACAAGGAACACGTGGGCAAAGCAATGGTCTAGAAATATATGAATTTTTAGAATCAAAAGGAGTCAACCCTAATGTAACCACAAGAGAAGGAAACACTCCTTTACATATTTTAGCTTACCGAAATAAAGATGAAGCAATTTTTAATTATTTCATTAAAAAAGGAGTTGACGTAAATCAAGTTAATGATGACGGAAATACTGCTTTGATAAACGCTGCAGCTTCAAGCAACCTATCAATTGTTACTCTTTTGGCAAATAAAACAAAGGATATCAATCACACCAATAAAAAAGGTCAATCTGCTTTAACAATGGCAGTAGAAAACAATACGGCAGATGTAGTTTCATTTCTTCTGAAAAAAGGAGCGGATGCATCCGTAGTAGATGAGAACAACAATACCTTGTTATTTTATACCATACAAAGTTACTCACAATCAAACGAAGCCGACTTTGATAAAAAACTTAAAATATTAAAACAAAACGGTGTATCACTTTCTGAAGTTCAAGAAAAAGAGAATACGCTATATCATTTGGCAGTTTCAAAAAACAGTAAATTATTGCTAAAAAGAGTTGTAAAAATGGTTCCAAAAAATCAATTACAACAAAAAAACAGCGATGGTCTCACACCCTTACACTTAGCTGCTATGAATGCCAAAGATGAATCGATATTAAAATTTTTAATTTCGATGGGAGCAGATAAAAATACAACGACAGATTTTGGCGAAACAGCCTTTGATTTGGCTCAAGAAAACGAGCAACTAAAAGCAAATAAAACAGACTTAACCTTTTTAAAGTAATATGAGACGTATTAAAATATTAAAATCTTTACCCCTATTTGCACTAGTACTATTTTTGGCTTTTGGTTTTTCAAAACCCAAACCTGCTAGTAAATACAAATGCTTAATACAAATGACCAATTATAATGGTGAAGCAGCATACGTAGTAATTTCATTGCTTAATCCTAACGGAGAATATGAAGAGACTCTTTATGTTCAAGGCGATGATGATGAATGGTATTTTGACATTACAGAATGGTGGAATTTCTACGGAAAAAAACGTAATAACATTGATGCAATTACTGGAGCTACCATTGCAGGAGGACAACGCGCAGTGAGCGTAATTGAAATTGACGATAGTAAAATTGATGCGGGCTATAAAATACGTTTTGAAACTGCTGTAGAAGATCAAGAATACTATAAAGATGATGTTGAGTTTGAATTAACATCAACGTCAGTGAAAGGAAAAGTAGATGGCAACGGATTTATAAGATACATCCGTATGATGCCTCAATAAAGTAAAACAAGATGACCTTATCAATATGGAGATACAGTCACCTTGCGTTGGCTGTATCTTCTTTTCTATTTGTCGTGTTAGCTTCTGTTACAGGAATTATTTTGGCTTTTGAGCCTATTTCTGAACAAGTAAAACCCTATGCAGTTTCTGAAATTGAAGATATTACTGTAGGAGAAACTATAGAAACACTTCAAAAAAAATATGATGAGGTATTATTTGTAGAGGTTGATCACAACAAATTTGTTTCGGCTTCGGTAATTACAAATGAGGGAGCAAGTGAAACGTTTTATATAAACCCAAAAACTGGTGAAAAAGTAGGTGAGTTACTAGAGCAAGGACCTATATTCAGCTTTGCTACCAATCTTCATAGGTCGTTGTTTTTAAAATCAACCGGTCGGTTTTTAGTAGGTGTTGCTTCCTTTTTACTTTTTTTAATAGCAGTAACCGGAGTACTTTTAATCATTAAAAGACAAGGAAGTGTAAAACGGTTTTTTTCAAAAATTTCTAACGAATCGTTTACACAACACTATCATGTGTATGTAGGTCGTTTGTTTTTAGTTCCCATTATAATTATAACCCTTACAGGTGTCTACCTTTCACTAGAAAAATTTAATGTTTTTCCAGATTATACAGTTGAACATACGGTTGATTTTGATGCTATAGCTGAATCACCTCAAAAAAAACCAACTCAATTTTCAGCGTTTAAAAACGTATCACTTTCTGAAGTAAAAAGACTAGAATTTCCATTTTCTCCAGCGCCCGAAGATTATTTTATTGCAAAACTCTCAAATAAAGAAATATTAGTAAATCAAATTACCGGAGATGTTTTAAGCAAATATGAATATCCTTGGGTAACGTGGATGTCAAATTTTAGCCTAACCCTACATACAGGTAGAGGTAGCATTTTGTGGTCCATCATACTTTTAATAGCTAGTATTTCAATTCTATTTTTTGTTTATTCCGGTTTTGCGATGACACTGAAAAGGCGCAAAAAAACAACAGCTTTTAAAAATAAATACACAAAAGATGAAAGTGAATATATTATTCTTGTAGGTTCTGAAACCGGAAACACATTTGATTTTGCTTGGCAGTTTCAAAAAGCACTTACTAAAGCAGGGAAAAAAGCTTTCGTCTCTGAATTAAACAATTATACCATTTACAACAATGCAAAGCATGTATTTGTATTTACTGCAACGTATGGACAAGGCGAAGCTCCTGCAAATGCTACAAAATTTCTGAATAAAATCACTACTGTTAATCAACCTCACATAATCCAGTTTTCGGTTGTTGGCTTTGGTTCAATCTTGTATGAAGATTATTGTCAATATGCAATTGATGTAGATCAAGCATTGCAAGGTCATTCTAGATTTAATCAAGATATTCCGCTTTATAAAATTAATAACCAAGATGCAACAGATTTTGAACATTGGGCCGTACGTTGGGCTACCCAACACAACTTGCACCTAGCGTTAGAACCTTTTTCAGAAAAAGAAACGAAGAAAAAACAAAGTAAGTTTAAAGTAATTAATAAAACAGAACTTAATTGTGATGATACGTTTTTACTTCAGCTTAGACCTAAAAAGAAGAAAAAGTTTATATCTGGTGATTTGCTGGAGGTGATTCCTCCAGGTGAACGGATAGCTCGTTTGTACAGTATTGCAAAAATGGAAAAGGATGTATTACTAAGTGTAAAAAAACATGAGTACGGAGTTTGTTCTTCTTATTTTAATACGTGTAAAATAGGGAATACCATTAAAGGACGAATAAGTAAAAATCCGTCTTTTACTATTCCTAAAAAAGCTTCAGAAGTACTTTTTATTTCAAACGGTACCGGGATTGGCCCATTTTTGGGTATGATAGCAAATAATAAAAAGAAGATACCTATGTATCTATTTTGGGGAGGACGTACAAAAGAGTCGTTTACACTCTATAATCCCTACATTGAAAAAGCTCTTGATAATAAAAAACTTACCTCATTTCAATTGGCTTATTCTCGTGAAAGCGGTTCAAAAACTTATGTGCAAGACAGCTTAAAATCACAAGAGCAATTATTAGTATCCTCAATTTTAAACGATGGAGTAGTCATGATTTGTGGAAGTATTGCTATGCAAAAGGATACACTTACAGTAGTTGAAACCATACTTGAGCAACATTCTACAAATATCACAATAAATCAACTAGAGCAAGAGGGAAGACTACTTATGGATTGCTATTAAATAATAAATAGCTTATTATTTAAGTTTTTGAAAAACAAGTCCTATTAATCGTGGTATTTCATGTTCAGCGTCTTCATCAAACCATTCTTTTAACTCGAGTAGTTGTAATTTATTATTAAAGGCAGTATCTAAGTATTCTGAAATATGATGAATATAGGTTTCTAATTCTTGAATCCCTGCTTCGGTTTCAAATTTTGCCTTACTACCCGCATACTGTTTAAATGGATGAAGTTCACTAATAAATAAATAACCCCCTTTTTTTAATTTTTTGCTAGCTTGATTAAAAACAGTGTCTAAATCTTTAATGTGCTCAAGTACTAGATTACAAGTAATTAAATCTGCAATTTGATCATCAATTTGCCACGAAGCTGTCAAATCTGTTTTCTGAAATGTTACCCTACTATCATTAAATTTTAATTTTGCTTTTTTCAGCATTTCTTCTGAAAAGTCTAAGCCAATCACTCGTTCAGCTTTTTCTAATAGAAATGCGGTGTTTTTTCCGGTTCCGCAACCTAGTTCAATAACGTGTGAAAATTCAAAACGTTGCAGTGTTTTTATAGTTGCCTTTTTGTCTAAATCTCTTGTCTTATTGATATTGGTATCATACTGAGTTGCCCAACTATTATATGCTTTTTCAATACTCATTTTGAGTTTTTTCTGAAATATTATGATTTGCTATAAATTAAATTTTAAAGCTGTTTTAATTCTTACTTCAAAACTACAGATTTATACACTAAAAAGATAACAATTAGGTTTTGCTTATTAATTACTATCTAGATACTTATTTGTATGTACCAGCTCAAACTCTGGCGAACTATCAAATAAAATATTAAGAATATTCATATGTCCTACTCCGTAAATAATCAAAACCTTATCATTTGGTTGTAAATCAATTCTTTGAATATTTCTGAAAATTTTCAAATTTCTATTAAACCAACGACCGGTTTCAAAATTAACACCAAAAAAATCACCTTCTTTACCTTCATATTTAAAAGGGCCAATCAGGTAATTACCCAGACTTTTTTTGATGTTTTCAGGCTTATTTAGAGCAATAAGCTCGGCTAAAATGCCTCGATCTTTATAGACGTGAGTTGGTGTGTGTTTTAAATCTGCTTCGTGGTTTTGTTTATAAAAAGCATCAAACTTTTTAAATCCTAAAGAATCCTTACCCGATATCACTTGATTAACTTGTTCATTAAATTCGCCCCACTCATCAACGCAGTATAATTTTTTAATTCCTAAGTTTTTTGCAAGTCTAAAGCCTATTTGCTCATGTTCATCTCTACTCAATGTATGCTTGCCTTGTAAATATGAAGTGAAAAGAGAATCTATAACACGTTGTTTTGATGACTTGCACTCAATTATAATTTTTGTAGGATTAAATTTTTCAATCTTCTTTACAATCAATTTTATCTCATCTTGATACTTCGGTTTTAAAACATCAATTTGATTGGAAGATTCAACTTGAACAAAATCGTTATTCGGAAAATTAAAATGAAACGAACCTAATGATAAAACCTCTATTTTATTTGATTGAGCATTAATGTGTAAGGTAAAAAGTAGGACTAAAAAATATGTGTATTTTGGCATAGGGGTTTTAACAATAGACGACTCATACTTCAAAATGTTACACTCAATTTTGAGAAATATTTTCTATATATTGTTTTGGGCTTACGCCAACTTTCTTCTTAAATATCCTAGAAAAATACTGAGGATATTCAAAACCTAATTTATAAGCAGTTTCTGAAATAGAAACGTGAGGAATTAACAACAAATGTTTTGCCTGTTCTACAAGAAATAAATTAATTTGATCTACTGCCGTTTTTCCAGTTTCAGCTTTAATAGAATCACTCATATACCTGTGGCTTACATTGAGTTGATTGGCAAGCCATTCTACAGAAGGAATACCATTTTCAGAAAGTTTATTTTCACTGTAATAAACTTCAAGCGTGTTTTTAAACCGAGTGAATAAAGCTTGGTTAATTTCTTTTCTGTTTAAAAATTGTCTTTTGTAAAACCTATCAGCATATTTCAATAAAGTTTCCAAATGTGAAAGGATAATTTCTTTACTGAATTCATCTTGATTGTTAGTATACTCTGTTTGAATACTTTTAAAAATAGACTTAACCAATTCTTCTTCTTTTGGCGATAGATGAAGTGCTTCATTTACTTGATAATTGAAAAAATTGTATTGTTTAATTTTATCAAATAAGGCGCTTCCGTTTAAGTAATCTTTATGAAAAGCAAGATGAAAACTCTCTGAACTCACGACCAAATTACTAAATGACAAAGTTTGATTGGGAGCCATAAACAACATAGATCCTTTGCTGCAGTCATATTTGGTGCGACCATATATAATCTCACCAGAAGTAATATTTTTTATACTAATTGAGTAAAAATTATTGGTAACACTAATTGTCTCGTTCTTCTGTGAAAGAGAACACATAGTGTCGCTTTTTGTATTGATATTTTGAGCAATACTGAATAAGGGATTTTCAGGTTCTGCAAGTTCAAAATACTTATGAAAATCACGTATAGTTTTAAAATTATATTCTGGCATTTGCATGGTGCTAGGTGTTATAAAAATAGGAAATTTTAATAGTTTTTCCACCAGTTTTTGGTAATCTCATTTGTTTCAGAAATAAGTAATGCTTCACCTATTTTTGGAGCGACCATTTCAATATTTAATTCGATAGCCTTTTTTGAAACTCGCTCTATAGGATCTGTCCACGAGTGTTGTGCCAGTTTGAAAGCTCCCCAATGAATTGGCATAATTACTTTTGCGTTTAAATCAATACCAGCTTGCGCGGTTTGTTCAGGAAACATGTGAATTTCAGACCATAACTCATTATATTGACCACATTCAATCATTGCAAAATCAAAACCGCCAAATTTTTCGGCTATTGTTTTAAAATGCGGGCCATATCCGCTATCACCACTGAAAAAAATATTTTCATTATCAGATTGTACTACCCAGGAACACCACAAAGTAGCGTCTCTATCTGTCAATCCTCTTCCTGAAAAATGTTGAGCAGGAGCGCTAGTAAAAGTCAAATCTTGAAAAGAAGCTTTTTCCCACCAATCCAACTCTATAATTTGTTCTTTTGCAACATTCCATTCTATCAAATGATTGCCCAAGCCCAATGGTACATAAAAGGTTGATACTTTCTCCTTTAATTTTTTAATTGATTCATAATCTAAATGATCATAATGATCGTGTGAAATTAATACGGCATCAATATGTGGTAATTGTTCAATAGTAATAGGTTTGTCTTCGTTAAATCGCTTAGAACCCAATAACGGATGAGGAGCAGGCACGTCACTAAACATAGGGTCTATTAAAATGTTTTTTCCATTTATTTGTAGTAAAAATGTAGAATGGCCAAACCATATAATTCTCGTTTTCGAATTATAATTAGCCAGTGATGTAGCGTCTACGCTTGTAACATCAATTGGATTATTAGGTTTTGCATTAGGAATAGTTTTAAACATTCCGCCAATGGCTTTAATCATGTTTTTGGCGCTCATATTGGTAGATACATTACCCAAATTCACAAACTTGCCATCAACATAGTTTTTTGATTTAGAAAACTTTTCTTTTTGTTCTGTTGTTGCTTTTCCACCAAATTGCGGACTCGTATTAACAAAAACAAATCCCACGATAACAAGTAGTCCAATTAAAATTCCTATTCCTAGTAGCACCTTTTTTAATAGTTTAAATAGTTTTTTCATTATTATATTTCTTACATCTCATTGAATTATAATTTGCATTATTAAACGCAAATTTTGTAACCAAGATGTATTGATTACGCTCGTAATAAATAGGTTATTTCTCTTCAACCAAGCCTTAAATATGACTTTATTTTGGAGGTGTTAATACAACACAACCTACTTTTACATCTTTCAATATTTTATTGTATTACAAATTCTAATGCAAAATTACAGAGGGTAGTAGATAGTTTACGTAAACATTTTGGTATAAGGTGTATACTTTTTGGTGCGGAAAAAGGTTGAATTCATTTTATAGTAAGGTAGCTTACTATTATTCTGAAGTAGGTTGTTCAACCTTGATAGTATTATTTTTTTCAATAATTCTACACTGTTCAAAAGTTATTTCAGGATAGTACGTTTCGGCCCATCCGCTTAAAAGTTTTAAAACAGGTAGCAGACCAATAGATTTTTCAGTTAATGAATATTCAACTCTTGGAGGTGTTTCAGCAAATGATTTTCTAAGTAGCAAACCATCACTTTCCATTTCTTTAAGTTGATCTGTTAATACTTTTTTTGAAATACTTGGTATTAATGTATTTAACTTTCCAAAGCGCATTGCACCATTAGATAATAGGTAAATAATAATAGGTTTCCATTTATTACCTATGATATTCATGGTATGTACAAGTGTACAAGCGTTTGGATTATTTATATACTTTCTAGCCATTAGTTACTTTTTGGTTACCACAAATTTGTTAGTGTTTCCTTAATTAGTTTCGTTTATATACTATTAATAGTTTATTTTTGAAACAAATATAATAAAATATAAAATGAAAAACGTATTTATAATTAATGGGCATCAAGAATATCCTTTTGCTCAAGGAAAGCTAAATGCAAGCTTTACAGAAAAAGCTGAAACTTTTTTTAAGGATAATGGTTATAACGTAAAAACCATAAAAACCGAAGATGAAACGTACAATGTTGAAGAAGAAATAGAAAAATGGAAATGGGCAGATGTAGTCTTCTTTCAAACACCTATCAACTGGATGGGGCAGAGCTGGTCATTCAAAAAATATATAGACCAAGTATTTACACAAGGAATGATGGGCGAAATGTCTGATGGAGATGGTAGAAGTAGTAGTTCTCCCAAAAAAAATTATGGTTTAGGAGGAAAGCTGAAAGGAAAATATATGATGTCAGTTACTGCAAACGCTCCTAAAGAGGCTTTCAATAACCCTGAGGAGTCATTTTTTGGAGGTATGAGTGAAGATGATTTACTCAAACCAATGCATCTTAACTTTAAGTGGTTTGGATTTGAACCTATGCCAACATTTATGGCTTATGATGTTATGAAAAATCCTGAAATTGAAACAGATTTTAAACGATTTGATACACATTTAAGAAATAACTTTATTACGCTATGAAAAGACCAACACCAAAACAGACAGCACCAGACCTAAAATTTAATTTAGTAAACGGAGACCAGTTTTCTCTTACTGAGCAAAATCCCAAAAACTTTACCTTAGTGGTTTTTTATAGAGGATTGCATTGTCCAATATGTAAAAAGTACTTACAACAATTACAAGATTTACAACCAGATTTTAAGGAACGAGGCGTACAAGTGGTAGCTGTAAGTATGGACTCAGAAAAAAGAGCAAGGCTTTCTCGCCAAAAGTGGGAACTTTCAAATCTCGATTTGGGTTACGAGTTAGACGAAGAAACAGCGCGCAACTGGGCACTATACCTTAGTAAAGGAGTAAAAGATGGCGAACCAGATGTATTTAGTGAGCCGGGTTTATTTCTTATTGACTCTACAAACCAAATTTATTACAGCGCCATTAATAGTAATCCTTGGGGAAGACCTTACTTACCATCTTTTGTAAAAGCAATTGATTTTATTGTTTCTGAAGATTATCCTGCACGCGGAGAAATGTTGTAATTTTAAAATATGAATGAAGAAACAAAAAAACGGTTAATTCGCCTAGCCGAAGAAGAGATTCCCATCCATAAATATTTTGGGCTAAAAGTAGACCGTATTGAAAAAGAGTTTATACGTGTAAAGGTTCCATTTCGAGAAGACTTGGTAGGTGATATTCGCACCAATCGATGGCACGGTGGAGTTATGGCAACCATTATGGACTCGGTGGGAGGTGCTATAGGTATTGCAAACTTTAAATCACCCGAAGATAAACTCGCTACAATCGATTTGCGTATTGATTACTTACGTTTTGCAGAAGGGAAAGATTTGATTTTTGAAGGCAAACTAGTACGAATGGGAAACCGTATTATGGTTACCAAAATGAAAGCTTTTCAAGAAGAGATACTCGTTGCAGAAGGTAAAGGCGTTTATAATTTTATTAGAGCCAAGTAATAATAGTTTGTAAGAATTCTTGGACTAGAAAAAGTTGTTTAAACACTTAAAATGTTTTTTGTAACGTCAATAAGTGTAGCAACTTTTTCTGTGTTATAAGCATCATCATGTGCTTTATTAAAATCACCTTTATCGTTATCAAAATACTTACCGTTACTTTCAGCAAACGCATTAGAAAGTGTTAGTTCATATAAAATAGTTGCACCTTTATCTGCCGGTGACCAATGGTTATCAAATGCTTCATTAGCCATTTTTGTATTTAACAACGAACCTGGATTTACAGCAATCGTGTTTATCTCTGGATGTTTTTTGGCAAATACAAAACTCCACATGGTAAGTGCTAACTTGCTTTGTGCATAGGCATTAGATTCAGTTACGTTTTTGTTTCCTTTTAACGCAGGTATTGAAACCGTAGCTTGCGCTGCCGAACTTAAATTAATCACTCTAGGAGCATCACTTTGCTTTAAGAGAGGAAGTAAATTTTCTGTAAGTACATAGGGCGCAAAGTAGTTAACAGCAAAACGCATATCCAGATTTTGCTCATTTTTTTGAATTCTACTAGTGTAAACTCCGGCATTATTAATAAGAATATCAATTTTTTGGTAGTTGGTCTTTATCTCCTGTATCATGGTTTCAATACTTTTGAAATCTGAAAAATCTGAAATAACCCCAAAAATAGTGTCATTTCCACTAAGCTCTTTTATTTCATTAATTGTTTGCCGAAGTTTTTTTTCATTCCTTCCGTGTAAAAGAACTTGATGACCCTTCTTGGCCAATTTTATAGCGGTCAACTTACCAATACCATCAGTGCTTCCGGTAATTAAAATGGTTTTCATACTTACAAAATTTGAAAGTTTCCGTTAGTTCTTATATAAAGTATCACCTCATTATCTGAAATAGTTGAAAGGTTGTGAACGGCTTTAGCGGTTGCGCCAAAATAGCTACCTTGATCAAGTGTTTTTTTATCTCCGTTTTGCGGAAGTATATATTGCAATTCACCTTGAATAACAACTGAATGAAAAACCGAACCATCACTTACTATTTTAGCGTTATAACCTTTCGGAAATTTTACAAAATACCCACTGGCTTTTTCACTTTGCCATAAAAACGAAACTTCAGCATTACTTGTTTTATCTACAAGGTTTGAAGTTTCCATATTTTGCCAAACCACATTTGAAACATCTATGTTTATAGGTCTCTCACCATTATCAAATGCTTCATCAATGGGTTTGACTAAATAGGGACCGTGATCTATTTCTACCAAAGCGATGCTTTCACCCTTAGATGCCGTAATATGTGATTCACCTTGTGGTTGTGTCCAAAAACTACCTGGTTTCATCCACATACTTTCTGCATCAGGGTCATCATTATGTATTAATCCTTCAATCACTACAGCACGGTATGTTACATTATGGATATGTGGAGGAGATGAAAAACCATCTGCAAATTTTGCAAGAAATCCGGTTGCTTCAGTTCCGTTTCGATCACCCCAAATGGTTCCTGCTTGCGGACTTTGATCACCTCTTGCCGGATTGAGTTTTTGCCAATTAATTTCAGAACTTAAAATTACTCTGTTTGTAGGATTGGTGATACTATCTATAACCGGATTAGTTGTTACTTCTGTGCTTTTTGTTTCTTTCTTGCAGGAAAAAAATAAAAAAATAACACTAAAAATAATGGCATACGTTCTAATAGAAATCATAGTTTCTGGTTTTTATATGATGGTAAATATTTCTTCTTCGGTTAATCTAGACTTTGGTAAAGTAGCGTTAAAATCGTCTTCGGCTCTATAACCTAAACCAACCATAACTAATGCCGTGTAACCTTTTTCACGTAGCCCAAACTCTTCATCTAGGGCTTTCATATCAATACCTTCCATAGGTACCGCATCTATACCTAAAGCTGCAACTCCCAGTAAAAAGTTACCTATATTTAAGTAAACTTGTTTTTCCATCCAGTGTTGTGCATCTTTAAGATCATATTTGTGAATGTTGGTAAAAAGATTTTTTGCGCCTAAACTTTGCTCTTTAAACTCTTCTTTTGCGTAGCGACCGTCTTGGTCTTCTTTTTCATTTATATCATTTAAAAACGTTTCATCTATTTCAGTTTTTGAACAAAATAATACTACGTGAGACGCTCCGGTAACTTTAGGCTCATTAAAACTGAAAAATCCCTCCGTTCCTTTGGCCAATCTTTTTTTACCTTCTTCCGTTTCAGCAATAATGAAATGCCAAGGTTGCGAGTTGATTGATGATGGGCTTAATTGTAATAAAGCTTTTATGTTTTCTACATTTTCTGCAGAAATCTTTTTTGAAGTATCAAAAGCTTTAGTGGTGTATCTCCAATTAAGTACTTCTTTAATGTTAACTGTTGTTTCAATTTGTTCTGTTTCTGAATTCATTTTTCAATTTTTTTTGTTTTTACTATACTTTTTATAGTTGCAAACTTAAATATAGTATTCTATCTTTGCAATAACGGTCAAACATGATAGTATAGATTTTATGGAAAAAGAAGCTTATAAAACGTTGAAGTTTAAAGGAAATGAATACCCTTGTTGTACTAGTTTAACAATGGGAATAATAGGAGGAAAGTGGAAAACGGTAATTCTATATCATTTAATTGATAAAAAACTTCGTTATAATGAATTACGAAAAGAAATGCCCATGGTTACTGAACGCACACTAAGTTTACAGCTAAAAGCGCTTGAAGATGATGGTTTGGTTAATCGAAAGGTATATACATCTAAACCTCCTTTAAAGGTTGAATACTCGTTAACTTCTTTCGGAAAAACATTAATTCCGCTGGTTAAGTCTATAGCAGATTGGGGAGATTATGTTTCAGAAAATCATTCAGATGAATGATATATTTATTTTTTTATTTGTTTAAGATTTTTTCATTTTAGACCTAAATATACGTTGAATAGATTCTAGCTCTTCCTTGTGCTTTAAATCTGTTCTTGAAGCAAAGTATAGTGTGTTTTCTGTAGGGAGTTTTCCTTTCCAGATGAGTTGTATTTCGTTATTTAAAATTTCTTTCTCACATAAAAAATCAGGGATTACAGCAAGTCCCTTACCATTACTTAGACAGCGAATTATAGATGCGAGATTGGGCAAAATATAATTAGGTTTAAACGATGGTTTTTTATTAAAATTTTCATACCAAAATCGTCTAAAATGTTCCATCTCATTGGATGCACTATACCAAATGTTTTCTTGTAACTCCTTCTCTAAGCTGCTCCATTTTTCATTCTGTATTTGTTTTTTTAGTTGAGTAGTATCGGTTTTATTTCCGGCAACTAAAATGATTTGTTCTTTAGAAAAAGGAACATATTCTACGAGTGATTTTTTTTCAGACTTTTTTTTGGGAGTGATTACAAGGTCTAAAATACCGTTATTTAAATCTTTAATTAAATCTGTATGCGCACCAAAACGCGCTACCAAATCAAAATTAAGCTTCGGAATTTCAGGTTCAATAATTAATTGAAACATTTCTGAACACATACCCACATTAAGAGAAGGATTTTTTTCTTGAGTTGTTTTCTTAAAGTGTTGTTCTGCAACTTCTAGCTTTGTGATGGCGTTGATAATATATTCGTATAAAAACTTTCCGTCCTCGGTAGGAATCATTTTTCTCGATGTACGTTCAAATAACTTTTTTCCCACATAAGCCTCTAGAGCGTTAAGATGCACACTCACACCGGGCTGAGAAGAGTATAAAGCTACGGCAGCTTTTGTAAGAGTGCCGTTTTCATATACTTCTTTAAAGGTTCTGTACCATTCTAAGTTTACCATACTATTATTATTTTAATACAAAGATATGATTTGTATTATTTTTACAATAGTAAAAAGCCTTTTAAATTTGCTGAAAAATATAAAACAGCAGTGATGAAAAACATTTTTATTATAAACGGAAGTCATCCTTTTGCACATTCTGGTGGAAAATTTAATAAAACCCTTTACCATACAACCATTGATTATTTGGAGTCTTTAGACAACTATAAGGTAAAATCTACTTTTGTAGGCGACCCTTATGAGGCAAAAGAAGAAGTTGAAAAATTTAAGTGGGCAGATATTATAATTTATCATACGCCTGTATGGTGGTTTCAAATTCCTTTCGGATTTAAAGAATATCTAGATGTTGTATTTACAGAAGGTCATCAAAATGGAATTTACAGAAGTGATGGCAGAAGCAGAAGCAACCCAAATATCAATTATGGAACCGGCGGACTCATGCACGGAAAAAAATACATTCTTACTACTAGCTGGAATGCTCCCAAAGCTGCTTTTACTATGGAAGGTGAATTTTTTGATCAAACAAGTGTAGATGAAGGTGCTATGTTTGGTTTTCATAAAATGAACAAGTTTACAGGAATGGAACTCTTGGCCACGTATCATTTTCATGATATGGAGAAAAATGCAGATGTACCTTTGGAGTTAAAAAATTATGACACCTTTTTGAAAAGTGTTTTAAGCTAACTTAATAACCAGCTTAAGCATTTATTTAATACCCCATAAATAAATGCTTAAGCTGGTTTACCCTAAAATTGTTATTTCAAATTTGAATTTAAAGAGTGTTATAAAATCTCTGATTAATTAAACTACATATCCTTTAATGGTGAGAATAATGATTTTTAACAACTAGATTGTTGAGTGCTTCTCTTAGTTCTGAAAATTGTGAGCGTAGCAATGGTGCACCAAAGAACATTGGTAACAAAAGAAGGATATGCATTATAGTAATAACAGTTAATGGCTATAAGAAAGCCGCCGAAAAGATTAAGGTACTTTCCATAGTGAGTGTACTTCTGCTTTTTTGATAAAGATAGGGCATAGGCTAAAACAACTAATATAGAACCTACCCAGCCAAATATATCAATTAGTAGTTTCATAAGTTATGTATGTAAATATTCAACCATTCTTTCTTTGAAGCTTTTTTCGATAAGATTGTTTTCTAGGAGCTCCATTTCTTTTAAAAGTTCTTTTCTATTATTGACCAAATCATTCAATGATTTTTCTCCAGCTTCCCAATACTTTTTAAGTTGATCCATCTTGTTTTTTGCTTTTTTAGATAATTTTAATTGTTGTTTTCTAAGGTCATTTGGGTCTTGAAATGATTCTAAGTACCCTCTTTTTTTCATCTTGTTGGTTAGTTTTATAATTGCTGGATGCGATAATTTTGTTGCTTCGGCCATTTCGGTAACGGTTAAGTTTTCGTTCTCTTCAAGCATCAAAAAAATCATGTGCCAATTTGGTTCAATGTCTATATCAAATTCTTGATAAAACTCTTTTGTTTGATAAACAAAGAGGTCATTAAGCCTTTTTAGCCTTCCTGTTAATCCAGAAATATCCATTTTAACTAAGTAATCATCCATAATTTATGTAATTGGTTACACAAATATATAAAATAAACGTAACAAGTTACATAAATATGTTTTAAAATTTTGTTTTATTTAATCATAGATTTGTTGAAAGGTTGAAAAGAAGCAAGCGTTATAAAATAGATTTACATAAGTAGAGAAGTTAGTCATTTCAAGAGCAGAAACTATTTCAATTTCCTTCGACTAGTTCAACTTGATTTAATTGGCAATAATTTGATAAGAAAAAACTTACTTTTCTCAAAAAAAGTTTCGATAAAAAGCTGAAAGACAAGGATTATATGTTTATTTTCTTTGTAAATTCAATAATTCTTATAAATTTGCTATCCGTTAACTTACTAACCTTTTAAGTATTTAAATCTAGCCCCCGATGAAAAATACCAAAATAAGACTCACCCTTTTGGGAGTCTATAAAATTGCTCTTTTACTTTTAATAAGTACGTCGCCAGTACTCGCACAAGTAGGTATAGGCACAACCAATCCCGAGCCAAGTAGCGCACTGCAAATAGATAGTACTACAGGTGGTTTTGTACCACCTCGAATGACTAATGCACAAATGAATGCAATACCCACACCGTTGGAGGGTTCTATTGTTTATAATACTACTTTCTCAGCATTATATTTATACTCATCTGGTACTTGGAATAATATCACAAGACCGGATTTACCTTCAATAGTTTTATCAAAAGATTGGGGAGAAGATGACGATAATAATTTGGTTCAAACCAATTTAAACCAATACTATAACTTTCCTTTAAATGTTGACGAGGTTGCTTCAAATGAAGAGAATTTTTTTACTGTCACTGCAAATGGTACTGTACAAGTAAAAAAGGATGGTAATTATATGATTACCGCAGGTTTTTCAGTAAATAGTTTACCCATAGGAGGTCACAAATATATTATTGGTGTTTACAAAAATAGTACAGCAAACCTTATAGGCTATCTTGTAAGAGGTAATGTGGTTATGGAATCTGATGAAGAGTTTGGTACAAGCGGAGTAATGACACTTCCTTTTAAGGCAAATGATAAAATAATTCTTCGTTATGTTCTTAATAACGGAGGAACACCACTTGACGCACGTTTTTTCAAGATAGGAATTATTAAAATATAGGTACGTATGAAATTGTTTCTTAACCGAGTAATAGGTGTGTTTCTTATAGTTTTATCTTCAGTTGTTTATGCACAAAAAGGAGTAGGGATTAATACGACCAACCTTGATGATGGAAGTGCACTTCAAGTAGAAAGTACAACCGGTACAGTCGCATTACCAAGAATGACAGAAGCTCAAATGCAAGCTATTGACCAACCGCTCAATGGTTCTATTGTTTTTAACACAACTGATGCTAGTTTATACATTCGTATTAATGGAGTATGGACCAAGTATAAGCAATTTAATAATACACCATCTATTATTTTAAATAAAAATGGCGGAAGCCTTACCCTTCAAGAAGAACCGCCTATTCCGCTACCTCTTAATGCTACACATATTTTACATAATGCCGAAGAGTATTATTTAGTAGAAAGCGATCAATCGTCAACTAGAAATAGTACTGTAAAAATTCTTCAAGACGGGCTTTATTTGGTGACTGCAGGTATGTCAACTACAAACCTTCCAACGGGTGCAAAAAAGTATAAACTTTTGGTTTTTGTAAACGGTGCATTAAAATCATATCTCACTAGTGGGAATGTTTCATTAGATCGTAATGATTACTGGGGCACCAGCGGTAACTCGGTGCTGTTATTACAAGCAAACGATATTGTAGAAATTAAATATACACTAGACGGTTCCGGAACTATCAATGCTAAGTTTTATAATATCGGAATTTCAAAACTATAGATATTTACTTACTGAGCTTCTCTATATTTTTTTCAATCGAAATTAAAACTTGATTAATGATTCATAGGTGTTTTCTGAATCTGAATATCAACCTTATTTATTTTTTCTGTCAAATCTTGATTTACTTTTAATGATCAAACTCTAGTGGTAGTTTATCTGCTTATTATTCTGAAATAAAAGTAATTTTACAATAACAGAAGAGGAGCTATAATACCTATTCTCAGTTCGTTTCTATTATAATCTGCTGCATTAAATTCTTCGATAGCATAGTTTGAATATGTATAATATCTACCAATAAAGGCCAAGAAAAATCGTATATCAAAGTCTTTAATTGGAGTGTAATATAGGGTGGGAACAACACTGTAACTTGTTCTCAAACGGTTACGATCATTTTCAACTTCACCATAAGCACTACTAGTCATAAGGCTAACCAATCCTTTAAATTTTGAATTAATGCGATATTCTGCTCTTACCCAGTTTTCAATATATAAAGCATCTTGAGCCACTGTATCGGTATTAAAAATACTAGTTATAATACCTTTGGTGTCAACCTCTTCATAACTAAAATTAAAATCATACATTATTGTGAGGTTATCATTTTGATACTTATTACCTAAAGTAAAAAAATAAGTTCCTTTATTTTTAACTTGATTGGAATAACTCAAGCTATAAATAGTTTGAAATTTACCGTCAAAAAAGTTACCGCGCCAGTTACCAACAACCGCTACCGGCCATATAGGTTCTTCAATGTTTGCTGCCACGTCATCACCGTAAATATCTTCATAAAGCATAGTGCGTGAATTCAAAACCTGAAAACCAAATTTGTGATCTTGACTAGATTGATACGTTATTCCGGCTCCGGTAACGTATGCTAGAGCATTGCTTTGAATGTCGTTATATTCCAAAACATCTAGTGCACTAAACTCATATTCATAACCTCCATAAAATGCGTATGTTTTTCCTACCAAAACATTAAGTTTTGGAGTAGCTTTAATATCTACGTACGCCAATTCAATGTTACTACCCAATTGATCAAGGCTTTGAATATCACTACCTCTGTTAAATCGATTTCTGAAATAAAAACTTACTTGCTCATGAAGCTTTGCAGAAAACCCTAGTGCTGTAAAACCATTTTCAAATTGTACCCCATTATAATATTGATCTCCGCCTCTATAGGTGTATGCTTGTAGCTCTGTCCGCATATCGAAGGTAATATCTATGTTATTTAAAAGCCTACTATTTTCTATTGAAATTATAGGGTTAGCCAAACTGTCTTTTACTTGAGAAAAGCCCCAAAGCGGAACAAATATTAGCAAACACATTAAAAATAACTTCATAAAATAAAGGGCTTATAAAACTTATTTAAATTAAAAAATCGGAAGATGTGTACCTAATAAATACGATTTTTTAAAAAGACATATATTATCTTAATTCTTTTAAAATTACTAAAATTTTATTCAAATGAAGATTTTAGAATAGCAATACAAACTAGTAAGCTCTTCTTTAACACCTAAGGTTTTATAACCTACTTCCCAATACAATATTTAACTATCCTTATGTCTATTGACGTTAAGGCATTTGGGCAACAAATAGGGTGCAAAAAATACATAAAAAGAATAAATAAAGAGTAAACATCAATAAATTGAGCTACTAATATAGCACAAAAAAAACCGCTCGATTAGAGCGGTTTCCAAATAAAAACACCAAGCATTAATTAGCTGTACCAGAGCCTAAATAAATACTGTTTGATACTTGACTACCATCAGCAGTAATAAACGCCATAAATAGCTCTACTGTATCTCCTGCATAAGTTGTTGGGATTGGAACAATTTGAGAACCAACAGTTCTGTCGGCTCCATCAAGTAAAGAAATAGATTCCTTTTTTGAGGGGTTGTAAACCAACAACATCGCTTTATCAGTTGCATTTGCGTTACCTTCGGCAGAGTTATCATCCCACCCAAAAGTTACTTCTCCAGCAGTTGCTAAATCAGTCGTTGGGTTTAACGCACCAGATAAACCTCCTCGACTTACTAAAGCGTTCGGATAGTCAACAACAAAGTTAGGTTCAGTACCTGTAATCGCATTATTCAACACATACGACATTGCAGCATTAAATTCTGTTTTCTTAACTGCTAATCCTTTATACCCTAACTTAATAAAAGGCTTTACAGCCTGTAAAAATTCTAAAGTGGCAGTAAACTTTGTTCTTTGGTTTACTTGACCAACAGTTCTTGGATTGGCTACACTTGAGGGTTTAATTCTAATGTAATCAATTCCTTTCCAGCTTCCACCGATAACGTTTCCAACCTTACCTGAAAGCCCTCCTAAAATACCTTGGGAAATTTTACCCATAACATAAATAATTTAAATGAAACTTATTTTTCTTCGGACTTGGTACGGACTTAACACGAAGTTGTACCTTCCGACTGAATATATGGCAAGTTTTATGCTATTCGTTAGATATGGATTTTGTTGCTTTAGATTGCTTCTTTTTGCATTTTAGAAAATAAACTTTGAATGTATGATACTTTCAAATCTGCCATTTTTGAAATGACTTTTTGAAGTTCGTCTTCTTTTTTACTAATCGCTGACACTATATTAATATGCTTTTGCAATTGAAATTCGTTATTTATTAATGATATAAAACTATTTTTTAGAGTATTTCTGCAATCATCTCTTGAAATAAATGGAATAACACTTCCTTTTAAATAGTAAGCATAAAACCCGCCTATTTGCAACATCATAGATAAGTGAAAAAGTGTGTGTTTTACCTCTTCTGTTGTAGTAGTGACAACGAAACAGTTAGCACAGGATTTTAAGAGTGGTTTTCCGCTGTTTAGACCTTTGTTTAAAATGAAAAAATGAGGGTTCGAGTAAGTCTTTCCGACTTGATGTGTTTTTAGTTCAAAAGTTGACATAGCTATCCAATTTAAAATTGCTTCGCTACGCTTCGCGCCATTATTTTTTTTTGAAAAGAAAAAAGATAGCCATAGTTGTTGTGGCGTGGGTAAGGCTGTCAAGGTTTTTGGATAAAAGTTTTTTTATTGAATGACTAAATCAAAAAAAAAGGTATTGAAAAAAGTTTTATTCAAAACCCGTAGGGCTTGACCTTTATAGCCTTGTGCGGTTGGCAGAGGTAGCCACATATATTTGCCATCTTTTTTATTTTAAATTTTCAAATTAGTTAAACTTGATTGAAAATGCCTTTAACTTTTCTGGGGAATTAACACTTAAAAAAATAGGTTTTAGTACCGTACTGAGCGTTGGGTGAAGCGTTTGTATGGGTAGCATTTTAAATAGTTGTTTGATAAAACAGCATTTAAACAAGCTACTTATACAGGACTTTTAGACAATAGCTTTTTGTTTTTTTGAGGCACGAGAAAAAGCAATATGCTATGGCGTAGCACTACACTTTATAAACCTATTTTTCTATAACCGCTGACTTGGGTGGTGGGGAAAAGTGGACTTTTATATTTGTTAACGAAATGAAACAAACAAAGACTTGAGGTAAGGAATACTTGGACTTAACGATGGTTTTGTGCAGCTTGAATGAGATAACGAATATTATTATCAATTAACAGAAACCTTAAAATGTTTAAATGTTTAATGTTAGTTCAAAATGTGGTTAAATGTTCGGAATTGCGCGTTGGAATTGCGGATATTTTACATAATACCAGTTATAGCTACGAAAATATAAGAATGCTGCGATAGCAAACCCTTGAAAGGATTTTTGCTACTATAACTTGTATTATGTAATATAGCTTGGGTGAGTTTAGGGTTTTATGATATAATAATAACAGAATAGCTTATTGCAGTTTGGTTTGATTTTATGAAAACCAAAGCTGTAATATGCTATTACCTTAAAGACAAAAAAACGCTAAACTTGTTAGGTGAGCGGAACAACACAAAAGACAGAGGATTTTGAGGTACGAAAAAACTGGGTTTTGGGTTGTGGGGAATAAAAAAGAGCCTTCCGAAAAAGACTCTTTCATTATTGCTTAATGGTCGTGATTTGAATGGTCATCACTTTCTTCTTCACCAGATTGATTCATCATCATTTCGTGGTCGTATTTACAACAACCTGGTAAACCATCATATGCTTCTTCATCACCTGCTACTTTTTCGGTATCATATCCTGAAGCTGCGATTGCTTTATGGATTGCCATTGCATCGGTTTTTGTATCATCAAAAGACACATCAATCTTCTTTTTATCGACATCCCAATTAGCACTTGCAACACCTTCAACACCGTTAGCTGCTTTTTCGATAGTGTTTTTACACATTCCGCAATTTCCTCTTACACCAAAAGACAGGTCTGTCATTGCCATATCTTTTGACATTTCAGTAGTTGTGGTTTCTGTTTCTTTTTTGGTTTCGTTTTTACAACTTGTTAAACCTAATGCTGCTATTACAGCTACACTTAAAATTACTTTTTTACTCACGTCGATTACATTTTTGTTTTTGTGTTCGTGATTTTTCTTTGAAAAATTCATTGTTTAAAATTTAATTGTTATTACTTGATTTATTATTCTATTACTTGTTTTACTTCACCACAGGTTAGCATTGCTTCGCCAAAGTATGGATTGATTACTTTTTCTTCTTTGCTTAACCAATAAGCACCATTATTGTTATCTGCCATTGGACAAAATTCTACATAGACCTTTTCATTGATACCAAATAGTTGTACAGCATTGATTAGATGTGATGATAAATGTTTAAAATGGTCTCTTTGTGATTTTATATCGGACGTTTCAGAAATTGAAGTTGCAGAAGATTTTATTTCGCCTTCTAATGACATCCAATGGTTATGCGCCTTATTATCTGACAACAATTTCATATCTACTTTGTTCAATTTATTTAATAAAGTTGTTGCGTTTGCTGAAGTACTTATTGAATCTTCTTTTACTAAAGCATCTTTTAAATTGATATACGCATTGTAAACACTATTTAACTGCTCTTGAAATTTCTCTGATACTTCCAAACGCTCATTCATATTAGTGTGGTCACTTTCTTTGTTAGATGCATTGTTATCCATACCTAAATGACCTTCGTGTCCAGTCATTACTTTACCACCATCTTTATTCATCATAGACTTTTTGCCTTGTAATTGTGCTGCTGCATCAACCGTAAATGTTCCGTTAGTCACTATTTCATTTCCAACAAATAAACCTTCTACAACTTCATATTCATTACCAATTTGATTGCCTAATTTAATTTCACGCATTTCAAAAATAGGTTGGTCTGGATTTGTTTTAAGGTACACCACAGAACGTTCACCTGTCCATAATACAGAAGATGCAGGAATTGATAATACTTCATCATTTTTAGCTGTACTGCCTTCAATATTTGCGGTTACAAACATTCCTGGTTTAAATACATCGTCCTTATTGCTTAAAACAACACGTAAGGTTACAGTTCTTGTTTTCGTGTTTAAAACTGGGTCAATGAAATCTACTTTACCTTTAAACTCTTTATTAGGATAAGCATTGGTTGTTATCATCACTTCCTGTCCTTTTTTAAAGCGGTCAATCTGATTTTCATACACATCAAAGTTTCCCCAAACTGTGTTGAGATTGGCAATTTTTAATAAGGGTTGTCCTTGTTTGATGTAATCGCCTTGCTCTACCAATTTTTCTGTAACAGTACCCGAAACGGTTGCATAAACAGGAAAGTTTTCTTTTACTTTTCCTGTTTCTTCAATCTGGTTGATTTGAGTTTCAGATAGCTTCCATAACTTCAATTTGTTACGAACTGACTTATACAAAGCAGGTTGTGATTCCTTTAAAGATGCTGCCGTAATGAGTTCTTGTTGTGCCGCATACAATTCTGGTGAATAGATTGTTGCTAATAGTTGCCCTTTGCGTACTTCTTCACCTGTAAAACTGATATTTAAACGCTCAATTCTACCTGAAAAATAACTGACTTGTACTGCATTGGCTTCTTCGTTTTCGGCAATTTTTCCTGAAAGTTTTATGATTCCATTTTCTACTGAACCATTACCAACCACCGTGGTTTGAATGTTTGCTAAAGCCATTGCATTAGCGGTTAATTTAAACTGATCTGCTGTTAATCCATCTGCACCAGCTTCGGCAGGAATTAAATCCATCCCACAAATAGGACAATCGCCTGGCTCTGGTTGCATAATTTGTGGATGCATAGAACACGTCCACATTTGATTGGTTGCTGCAACCGCATCGTGATTATGGTCTATTTCTTCATTTGATGAGCCACCAAAAAGCAACCAACCCAATAACACACCTACTACGAGTATGCCAATATATATGACTATTTTATTATTTTTCATTCTCTAATCGTTTTATCATTGCTTTCATTTCTTCTATTTCTTTACGTTGTGCTTTTATAATGTCTTCTGCTAATTTTTTAACTTCTGGGTCTTGAATATCTGCTCTTTCACTTGTTAAAATAGCGATAGAATGATGTGGTATCATTGCTTTCATCCATAGTACGTCACCAATGATTGGTGCTTGTGTTCTTACTAATCCTAATGCACCTACAAACAGGATAAAACTACCTGCAAGTATGGCTATGTTTTTCTTTCTATCATTATACATTTTTCGCATAAAAAACCACATTATTACTGCCATTGCTGAAATACCTAAACAGGTCATATAAAATCGGGTTAAGCTAAACCACACGTGGTCTATTGCATAGGTGTTTAGATACATTGTGATGTACATTGCTACAAATGAGCAAGCCAACATTATAAAGAAGGTTTTGTAATTTCCTTTGTTTGAGTGTTCTTTTGAATTTTCCATAATTATTTGATTTTATAGTTAAACTTTAATTGTTCTTAATCGTAGTGCATTTCCAATAACTGAAACAGAGCTAAAACTCATTGCTAAAGCTGCTATCATTGGCGAGAGCAATATTCCAAAGAATGGAAACAAAACTCCTGCTGCAATAGGCACACCTAAAGTGTTATAAATAAGTGCAAAAAATAGGTTCTGCTTAATGTTCTTCATTACAGCATTACTTAAATTTTTTGCTTTTACAATACCGTGTAAATCGCCTTTTACGAGTGTTATCATAGCACTTTCTATCGCTACATCTGTTCCCGTACCCATTGCAATACCTACATCACTTTTTGCCAATGCTGGTGCATCATTAATGCCATCACCTGCCATAGCAACTACTTTTCCATTTTTTTGTAGTTTCTCTACTTCTTTGAGTTTGTCTTCTGGTAGCATACTGGCTTTAAAATCTGCAAGATTTAGTTCTGATGCTACTGCTTGTGCTGTATTGTGATTATCACCTGTTAGCATTATTACATCTATCCCTTTATCTTGAAGTGCTTTAATGGCTTTAGCACTTGTTTCTTTTATTTTATCGCCTATAACTACATATCCAACTACGGTTTCATCTATTGACAAATAAGAAACTGTTTTACCCTGTTCTTGGTAAGATTTAGCTTCGTCTTTCATTTTAGAAGTAATATCCGCTTTAGCATATTCCATCATTTTAGGATTACCTAATGCTACATTTTTTCCATCAATTTTAGCTTCAACACCTTTTCCTGTAACAGCACTAAAATCTTCGGACTTTAAAATTTCTGCGTTGTGTTCTTTGCCATATTTAACTGTCGCTTCTGCCAAAGGATGTTCGCTATTTGTATTTAATGACACGATGTATTGTAACACTTCTTTTTCGCTTAAAGCATCATTAAAAGCTCCAACGGTTTCAACTGTTGGTTTTCCTTCGGTAATTGTTCCTGTCTTGTCAACGATAAGCGTATTTACCTTATCCATTTTTTCAAGAGCTTCAGCATTTTTAATCAATACACCATTTTGAGCACCTTTACCCACACCAACCATTACAGACATTGGTGTTGCTAAACCTAAAGCACAAGGACAAGCAATGATTAGTACTGCAATTGCATTGACAAACGCATACACATAAACTGGTTCTGGTCCCCAAATAGACCATACAATAAATGTGATAATAGAAATAAGAACTACAACTGGCACAAAATAGCCTGAAACTTTATCTGCTAAATTTTGAATAGGTGCACGACTTCTACTCGCATCATTAACCATATGAATGATTTGTGATAATAAAGTGTCACTTCCTACCTTTTCTGCTTTCATTAAAAAGGATTGATTCCCGTTAATGGTTCCGCTACTTACTTTATCTTCTTGAGATTTGTTTACAGGAATAGGTTCGCCTGTAATCATAGATTCATCAATAGTTGTTTCGCCTTCAGTTATCACACCATCGACAGGAATTTTATCGCCTGGTTTCACTTTTAGAATATCATTAAGTTCTATCTCGTCAATACTGACTTCAACTTCTTCACCATCTACTATTTTTATGGCTTTATTAGGTGCTAATTTCAACAGTTCTTTTACTGCCGAATTGGTTTTACTATGTGCACGAGCTTCTAACAATTGACCTAAAAGCACTAACGTTAAAATCACAGTTGCTGCTTCAAAATAGACGTGAACTGCACCTGATTCTGTTTTAAATTGACTTGGAAATACGTCTGGAAAGAACATACCAAAAACACTAAACGACCACGCCACACCTGCACCAATCCCAATAAGTGTAAACATATTGAGATTCCACGTTTTTATGCTTCTATAAGCACGCTCAAAGAACATCCAAGTGGCATAAAACACTACTGGAATTGATAATGCAAACTGAATCCAGTTCCAATATTTCTGTTCCATTATATCGTACAACGGATTGTTATTGAGCATTTCGCTCATAGCCATTAAGAAAATGGGCAAGGTAAATGCTGTGGCAATCCAAAATTTCTTTAATAGCTTTTTATACGTTTTTTCTTCTGCTGAACTATCTGCTTCCATTGGTACTAAATCCATCCCACAAATAGGACACGAACCTGCTTCTTCTTTTACAATTTCTGGATGCATCGGACACGTCCATTGTTCCTTTGAAGTTGCTGATAGATTTTGTTCTTCCACCAAATCCATTCCGCAAACAGGACAATCGCCTGGTTTATCATAAGTTTTATCGCCTTCGCAATGCATAGGACAATAAAATGTGCCTGTACCTTTAGGTTGCTTTTCCTTTTTAGCTTCTGAATGCTGATGGTGTTCACCTTGTTTATGAATGCTATATGTACCACCATCCTTTTTTAAGGCTTCTTGAAACTTTTCTATAGGAATATGCGATTCCATTTCGATGGTAGCTTCAGCCTTTTCTAAATTGACCGTTGCTTTTAAAACACCTTCCACTTTAGAGAGCGTTTCTTCAACGTGACTGCGACAACCGTTGCAAGTCATTCCGTGTATATGATATGTATGTTTCATTTTAACAACAATTTTTATTATTCTGAATTGGCGGACAAGGGACAGTTCCATAAGAACAATAAACACAACAATCGCCTTCCTTTGGTTTCAAAACCGTTTTGCAATTTTTACACTCATAAAAGAATTGACAAGCATTTGTTGGCATTTCTTCCACTTTTTTATGTCCGCAGTTTGGACAAGTGATTTCTGATTTTAATATAGGTTGCATCAATTTTATTTTTTATCAGTTACTTTATAACCTGTAGAATTAATTGCTTTCTCAATCTCTAATTCATTGGTTTTGGTTTTGTCAAATTCAATGATAGCGTTACCTTTTTCGTAGGATGCTTTTGAGTTTACAATACCGTTGAGTTTATTAACTTCGTGGTTTACGTGTGCTTCGCAACTGGCGCAGGTCATTCCGTCGATTTTAAATTCAGTTGTTTTAATGTCTGATTTATAAACTACGGTTATTTGTTTTTCTGTATTTGTGTAAAAAATTCCTGAATAGTATGGGAAAGCCAACATTACAATTGCAAATACAGTAACAATTCCTAAAAACCTCTTTGATTGTATGAATTTTGGTTTTTCGTCCGTTTCACATTCACAGTCAATTTCTTTTTGAGGTTTTAGTTTTTGATACCAAGCAAATCCTAATACAAAAACTGTTAACCCAATTAGATAAGGTCTAAAGGGTTCTATCCAAGAAAATGCTGAAGCAATTCCACTTGTTCCTGCAATAAGAGCTAAAACAGGGGTAATACAACATAGAGAAGCAGTTATAGCAGTTAACATTCCTGTGCCAATTAGTTTACTATTATTTTTCATAGTTTACTGAATTAAATAATTAATAATTGTGCTTTGCACATAGTAGGTCTTAATAGACTCTATTTGATTGATTTGAAACTTTAATTGTAGTTCTTGAATATCTAAAACATCATTAAAATCAATCGTTCCTGTTTCATAGCTTTTGATTAAAATGTCTTCTGCATCTTTGGCTTGCTGTAGGTTTTTGGTTTGGGTAGCATAACTTATTCTTGCAGAAATGCGTTCGTTAATCGCTTTGTCTAAAAGCGTTTCCAATGCATTTAAACGTTCCTGTTTTTGAGCCGTAATTTCCTGTTGTTGCAACTCATTTTGTTTGGTTTGGGATTTATATTTCTTATTGAAAATTGGGATAGATACCGAAACCATTGGCATTACAATATCCTTACCGTTATCAGTAAAATCCATATTTGGTCTTTTGGAAACATTGATATAATCTAATCCAAAACCAATCATAGGACTGCTTTCTTTTTGATTCAATAATTCAGATTGCTCTATGGATTGATAGAGTTTATCATATTTTAGTAATTCAGGATGTAATGCTAATTTTTCAAAAGTAATATCAAAGTCTTCTGAAGGTATCATTAAACTATCTATCACATTCACGGTAACATCATTATTTCTATTCAATAGATTATTGAAGTTAGTTTGTTCTGCTAAAAATTGTTGTTGCAACACCTCTTTTAATTGTTGCATTTCGTTTTGACGCATTTGCAATCGCAACACGTCTACTGCGGATGCTTTACCAACCTCAACAGAAGTCAAAGCCATTGTTTCATATGTTTCTAACAGATTGATATTCTCTGTTAATACCTTTTGTTTTGCTTTATTAGCATATAGTCTATAATAAGATTGTGAAACTGAAGACATTAGTTTTCGCTTCGCAATTACAATATCTTCATACTTAACATCTGCTAACGAACTCACATAATTTTCTCTTGCCGAAATATTACCAAACCACGGTAACATTTGTTTTGCAGACACCTTAAAGCGTTGAGCACCTGTTCGAGTTTCTGGTTCACTTACAAAATAACCAACTCCAAATTCTGTATTAGGAACCGTATTTACTTCATTTACTTTTTCTGAAACCCTTTTGTATTGCAATTCAAATTTTTGAATTTCAGGGTTGTTATTTAATGCTTCATTAATGAGCACATCTAATTGTTGCGCATTTCCTTTGAGAACAAAGATTAAAAAACAAAGAAAAATGACTGACTTTATGTGTGATTTTATATGTTTCATTATACTGTTCTTTTAAGTTTAACTTCTGCTTTCCAACTATATAAAACAGGGACTACAAATAGTGTTATTAAAGCGATTAACATTCCACCAAAACTTGGTATTGCCATAGGTATCATAATATCACTACCTCTTCCTGTAGATGTTAATACTGGTAATAATGCCAATATGGTAGTAGCAGTTGTCATTAAACAAGGTCTAATACGTTTTTCTCCTGCTTCTACTACTGATGCTCTGATTTCTTTTTTATTTTCTGGTGTATTTCTATCAAATGTTTGTGTTAAATAAGTTGCCATTACAACTCCATCATCGGTTGCGATACCAAATAGTGCAATAAACCCAACCCAAACCGCTACACTTAAATTAATGGGGTGCATTTGAAATAAATCGCGCAGATTTTCACCAAAGACATTGAAGTTTAAGAACCAATCTTGACCATAGAGCCATATCATTACAAAACCACCAGCAAAAGCAACTGCAATACCTGTGAATACCATTAGTGATGTCCCTACTGAACGAAATTGGAAATACAGAATTAAGAAAATGATTGCCAACGCTAAAGGCACAACAACCGACAAGGTTTTTTCTGCTCTTAATTGGTTTTCATACGTTCCCGTAAATTGGTAGTTGATACCTTTTGGGACTACCAATTCGCCACTATCTATCTTTTCTTGAATTAAGGTTTGTGCATTTTCTACCACATTGACTTCTGCAAAACCATCCATTTTATCAAATAACACATAGCCAACTAAAAAAGTGTCTTCACTTTTAATTACTTGTGGACCTTGTTCATATTTTATAGTCGCCAATTCACTTAACGGAACAGGGCTTCCTTTTTCAACAGGCACATAGATTTGTTTTAAATCGGTTGGATTTGCTCTTAATTCTCTTGGGTAACGAACTCTAACACCATAACGCTCACGACCTTCTACTGTCTGTGTTAATACCATACCACCAACAGCCACTTTCAAAACATTTTGAACTTCCTCAATGGTTACGCCATAACGAGCAATTTTCTCTCTATCAATATCAATTAACAAATAGGGTTTACCTACAATACGGTCTGCAAAAACAGCTTCATCTTTTACACCTTCAGCTTGTTTTAAAATATCTTCTAATCGCATTCCAAACGCTTCAATCTGCTTTAAATCTTGCCCTTTTATTTTAATACCCATTGGTGCTCGCATTCCTGTTTGCAACATTACCAATCGGGTTTCAATAGGTTGTAGCTTTGGTGCAGACGTTACGCCTGGTAATTTGGTCACTTTTACAATTTCATTCCAAATATCGTCCGGTGACTGTATTTCTGGTCGCCAATTACGGTAGAACTCGCCATTATTGTCTGGAATGAGTTGTTCTTTTGCTTTAAGAGATTGCCACGCTTCACGCTGTTCCGCTCGCAATGACATTCCGTTTTTTAACACATATTCACCATCATCATTGACTTTATAGCGTTGGCGTACTCCGTTTTCATTCAGCATATATTCTGGTTTATACTGAATGATATTTTCATACATCGACAAAGGTGCTGGGTCTAACGCTGATTCTGTTCTACCTGCTTTACCAACTACGGTTTCAATCTCTGGAATACTGGCTACTGCCATATCTAATTGCTGTAAGACACGTTTGTTTTCTTCTACGCCAGAATGAGGCATCGAGGTTGGCATTAGTAGAAATGAGCCTTCATTTAATGAGGGCATAAACTCTTTGCCTGTATTTTTCATAATGAAAAAACCTGCAATGACAATTGCAGTTGGAATTGAAAGAAATAGTAATTTATTATCTAAACACCATCTTAAAATTCGAGTATAATACCTGATAAACAATGAGAAAACACCCAATAAGCCAAAGCAAATGACACCAACAAAGATGAGATTCCAGAAGATACTTTTATCAACTCCTAAAGGTCTCCAATATTCCGCTAACAGAAATACTATTGCAGTTGTACATATTATGATATTAATTAAGTTGGATTGTTTTTCTGTTATTTTATTTTGAGTACTTAACAATGCTGTGATACCAAAAGCTATCAATATTAATCCTAACCAATAACCATAGATTATTGCTATTATCCCTAATACTATTAAAACGCCATTTAAAGCATATTTAAAATGCGTTTTTATGCTTTTCTTTCTGAATAAAAACGCTGCAAAAGGTGGAATTAAAAACAATGCTACAATTATTGAAGCTGTTAATGCAAAGGTTTTTGTGAATGCTAATGGTCTGAACAATTTACCTTCAGCGCCAATCATTGTAAATACAGGAATGAAACTGATAATAGTTGTCATAACTGCGGTTACGATTGCACCAGATACTTCGGCTGTTGCGTTGTAAACTACCGTGTTTATGGGTAACTTTTTATGAGATTCCTCGTCGCTCGTTCCTTGCTCTGTCGGAATGACATTTTCGTTTTCATCCAAATGCCTTATAATGTTTTCTGATAGTATGACACCAACATCGACCATTGTTCCGATAGCAATTGCAATACCAGATAATGCGACAATATTAGCATCGACGCCAAAGAGTTTCATCGCAATAAATACCATTAAGACTGCAACTGGTAATAATCCTGAAATCAAGACAGAAGCTCGAAGATTAAACACCATAATGATTATAACCAAAATGGTAATCAATATTTCAAGAGTTAAGGCTTCATTGAGTGTACCTAAAGTTTCTTGTATCAATTCTGTTCTGTCATAAAAAGGCACTATGGTAACTTGTGATGTTCTTCCATCTGCCAAAACTTTTGAAGGTAATCCTGCACTTAATTCATTAATTTTTTCCTTTACGTTATTAATGACTTCCATTGGGTTTGCTCCATAACGAGCCACCACAACAGCACCAACAACTTCAGCACCTTCTTTATCCAATAAACCTCGTCTTGTTGCTGGACCTAATGAAACTTTTCCAATGTCTTTAATTTTTATTGAAGTGAAATTTTCAGAATCAACTACAGCATTTTCAATATCTGCAATGGATTTTACATACCCCAAACCACGAACTAAATATTCAGCTTGGTTAATTTCCAAGGTTTGTGCGCCAATATCCTTATTACTTTCTTTTACAGCTTTAACAATATGATGTAACCCAATGTTATATTGACGCATTAGTTCTGGGTTTACATCCACTTGGTACTCTTGAACATAACCACCAATTGATGCAACTTCAGAAACACCGCTTGCAGAGGACAAGGCATATTTAACATAGTAATCTTGAATACTACGTAATTCGTGTAAATCCCAACCACCTGTTACATTACCGTTCTCATCACGACCTTCAAGTGTGTACCAAAATATTTGTCCTAATCCTGTGGCATCTGGACCTAACGCTGGATTAACACCTTCGGGTAATAAACCACTTGGTAAGGAATTAAGTTTTTCGAGAATACGACTTCTGCTCCAGTAAAATTCTATATCCTCTTCAAAAATGATATAGATGCTTGAAAACCCAAACATAGAGGAACTACGAATGGTTTTCACTCCAGGAATACCCAATAATGATGTGGTTAATGGATAGGTTATTTGGTCTTCTATATCTTGTGGGGAACGACCATCCCACTTGGTAAATACGATTTGTTGATTTTCACCTATATCGGGAATAGCATCTACTGCTACAGGGTTACTTGGCAAAAATCCTGTATCCCAATTAAAAGGTGCATTAACAGTTCCCCATCCAATAAAAAGGACAAGTAGTAAAACTGCAACGAGTTTGTTTTCTATTAAAAATTTGATGCTTTTATTTAGCATATGATTGATTTTAAACAATTAGACAATAGTGTTGTAAAAACACCGAATACAGTAAATTATCCTTACGACATTGCAGTCATAGGATAAAAGAGTCTATTGTTTAAAAATCAAATTAAGTATGTCTCGTCAATCTTGTAGAGTTGCCTTATGACGAGTGGCGGTTTATATTCTTCGTAAGTAGAAACGTTATTTTCTAAACCTTCAAAAAGGTTACTATAAGTGTAAACAAATGAAGCTATAAATACTTGTTGTTCAAATGTGATTTTGTCAACTTGCAATTGTAATTCGTCTTGACCTTCAATTGATAATTGTTCATCATCACAACAATTTTTCTTGGTAATAGAACATCCTTCGGTTGAAGGCTTTTCCATTTCCATTCCGCAACCTTTGGCTTTTTGAAAGATAGCAGATTCTACTAAAGTATCTCCACAATAATGCATATTCACAGTAAATGACATTGTAGAGAATAACACTACAAAAGTCATTGCTAAAGACATTATTTTATGGAAAATCTGCTTCATATTTATTGCGAAGTTACGAAATTTTAACAACTATTGATTTTGTTTAACAGAAGTTTAATTGATTAATCTGCTTAATCCCATTTCATTTTCTGCAATCGAACTGCATTTAAAATTGCTAATAATGCTACTCCTACATCTGCAAAAACAGCTTCCCACATTGTGGCTAAACCACCTGCTCCTAATATCAAGACAATAACTTTAACTCCAAACGCTAAAATGATATTTTGCCAAACAATTTTTCTTGTAGAACGACTTATTTTAATGGCTCTAACTACTTTTGAAGGCTGGTCGGTTTGAATGATAACGTCTGCTGTTTCAATAGCTACATCACTACCTAAACCACCCATTGCAATACCAACGTTACTTGCTGCTAAAACAGGTGCATCGTTAATACCATCACCTATAAAGGCTATTTTGTTTTCAGGATTTTTCTTTAAAATTTCAACTTCGTTTAATTTATCTTCTGGAAGTAAACCACCTTTAGCATTTTCGATATTCAACTCTTTAGCGACTTGTTGCGTGATGGAATCTTTATCACCGGAAAGCATCATAATATTTTTAATGCCTACTTTGTGTAATGCTGTAATAGTTTCTTTTGCATCTTCCTTTAATTCATCTGCTATGACTACATAACCTGCAAATTGATTATCGATTGCAACTAATACTATCGATTCTACAATAGATTCCGTTTCAGATGGAACATTTATATTATTCGCAGTCATTAAGGCTTTATTTCCTACTAAAACTGTTTTACCATTAACAACGCCTTTTAAACCTTTACCTGCAATTTCAGAAACGTCTTGTGCTTCAAAATCTTCTCCTTCAGCTTTGTACTCTAAAATGGCTTTAGCAATTGGATGCGTGGATTGTTCTTCCAACGCCATTAAGTATTGCATAAATTCGGTTTCATTCCAACCAATTGCTTTTACTTCTTTGATTTTAAAAACACCTTTGGTAACGGTTCCTGTTTTGTCCATTACCAAAGTATTTATTTTGGTCATAGCATCTAAAAATGAAGCACCTTTAAATAATATTCCATTTTTTGAAGCTGCTCCCAATCCACCGAAATATCCTAATGGAATTGAAATCACTAAGGCACAAGGACAAGATATTACCAAGAAAATTAATGCTCTGTATAACCAATCTCTAAACACATAATCATCTACAAAAAAGTAAGGTATAAAAGTAACACCAATAGCTAAAAACACAACAATTGGTGTGTAGATACGAGCAAACTGTCTAATAAATAGTTCTGTTTTAGACTTACGAGCTGTAGCATTTTGAACCAAATCTAATATTCTCGCAATAGAACTGTCTTCAAACTTATTAGTTACCTCAACTTCAATAACGCTTTCTAAATTGATACTACCTGCGTAAACCTTTGCTTCTTTCTGAATGGAATCTGGTTTGCTCTCGCCTGTTAACGCTGCGGTGTTTAGAGATGCTTTTTCGGATAATAAAATCCCATCTAACGGTATTTTCTCACCTACTCGAATTTGTATTTTTTCACCAATATTTACAGCTTCTGGCGACACACTAACATAATCACCATCACGAAATACATTGGCTTCTTTTGGTCGAACATCTAATAAGGCTTTAATATTTCCTTTTGCTCTATTAACTGCTGCGTTTTGAAATAATTCTCCTACTGCATAAAATAGCATTACTGCCACACCTTCAGGATATTCACCAATGATAAACGCACCAATGGTGGCAATAGACATTAAAAAGAACTCGGTAAAAACATCGCCTTTTATAAGACTTTTCCATCCTTCTCTTATCACCGGAAAACCTACAGGGATATAGGCTACCGTGTACCATACTACGCGAATCCATCCTTTGAAGAAAGGAAACGCATCAAAGTAATCAATAGCGATTCCGGCTATCAACATCACAAAGCTGAAAATAGCCGGTAGATAGGTTCTAAAATTTGAAATTTCTTCAGGGCTGCTATGGTTATGGCCATCGTCGTGACTGTGCTCGCCTTGTTGTTTTTTTGGTTCTAAGTCACGTAAGTTTATTTTTTTCTTTTTCATATGTTCTAATCAAGTTTGATATCATTTTAAAAACTACTTCGATAATTTCAATATTCTCAATGCACCGCGCATTACAAAAGTGAAAACGATGCCGCCAATCACTAAATCGGGCCATTTACTATTCAGAAAATAAACCAGCACCCCAGCTACTATAACACCACCATTAACAATAATATCATTGGATGTAAAAATGGCACTTGCCTGCATATGAGCCTCTTGACTCTTTGCCTTGTTGATGAGCCAGAGCGATATCAAATTACCTGCCAATGCGAAAATTGAAACGATAACCATCCATTGAAACAAGGGTGTTTCGGTATTGCTAAAAAACCTTCTCAAGACCTCTGCAAACCCAAGTGTTGCCAATGCCATCTGAAAGTATCCGCTGTATTTCGCAACCTTCTTTTTTCTTGAAATGGCACCGCCTACCGCAAATAGGCTTAATGCATATACGATGGAATCTGCCAGCATATCTAATGAGTCTGCCACAAGACCCATCGAAGAAGAAATCCAACCGGTGGTCATTTCGATAACGAAAAAGCCAAAGTTGATGCCCAAGACCCACCATAGGATTCTTTTTTGTTTGATTTGGTCTTCCATTACGGGTGGTTCGGCTTCTGTGGTTCCTTCTAAGGAATCCCCAAGTTTTAAGCTGGCTATAGACGTTTTTATCGCCTTGACGTCGTCCACGTGATATACTTCCAATTTTCTGTTTGGAATATCAAAATCCAAGTGTTTTACTTGAGCATAAGACTCTAACTTCATCCGAATCATCTGCTCTTCTGAAGGGCAGTCCATTTTAGTTATTATAAAAGTGCTTTTTTTCAAAATCAATCTAATTTGTTCGTTTGTTTATTAAAGTAAATTACTGCTGCATTTTTCGCATATTCCCGTAACCACGAGATTAACATCCTCTGCCAAATATCCATCTGGCAAATTGATATGCGGGATTTTTAGTTCCGTTAAACAAACTGTTTCGTCACAGTTAGTGCAATGAAAATGTAAATGCAAATCCTGTTCTATTTCACAATTACAGCCTTCTTCACAAAGTGCGTATTTAGAGATTCCAGTTCCGTCATCTATGTGATGCACCACGTTTTTTTCTTCAAACGTTTTTAGGGTTCGGTACAATGTGGTTCTATCCGCTTTTGCGAAAGCATTCTGAATATCAGTCAGGGCGATGGCGGCATCCCTATCGGCCATATACTTATAAATCAAGATGCGCATTGCGGTGGGACGCACGTTATGGTCATTTAATGTTTTTTCAATTTCAGTCATTTTGTGCGGTGTTATAATTGATATTTTTAGCTTTATTGTAGGCTTCATAGCCTTCTTTTGCAGCGTACGGAACGATAAGTAATGCCGCAACGGGATCTGCCCACCACCAGCCCAGCCAGTTGACTAATAGCAATCCTATAAGTACGACCACGGTCTGGTACAGGCAAATAAAGGTGTCCTTGGCATCTGCCAACAAGGCAGGGCTATCCAATTTCTTTCCATATTTTCTTTTGAAATATATTAGAATTGGGTTTACAACGAGGGAAACCAATAATATAATCAGTCCCAAAGTGCTCCAGTTTGCGGTTTCTTTATTTATAAGCTTTGTAATGGAATCGTAGGAAATGAAAATACAGATGAGCGTAAATGAAATTGCAATTACGTTTAACGTGATTTTTTGTCTTCGTTTTACTTTTTCTTCATCGATACCTTTAATCTCGCCGTGCAGTCGCCAGCCTAATGTTCCCGCACTTACCACTTCAATCGTGCTGTCTAATCCCCAACCAATTAATGCTGAACTATTGGCCGTAAATCCTGCTATAAGCGAGACCACTACTTCAATAACATCATAAACAACGTTCCAAATCTGTAGCGTTCTGGCTTGTTTAAGATTATTTCTTCTTGTCTTATCCATAGTTATTAATGTTCGTGTTCAGTTTCTCCCTTTTTCATTTCTCCCATCAGGTAATAGGCATTGTTGAATGCAAAACGTGTATTGGGATCTGGGGTTTCAAAAAAGCGTATGGCAATCCAGTCGCCATCTTTCTCGCCGGTTGTAACCTCTATTGGTGTAAAACTCCACACATCGCCTTCTCCTTGCGCTGTAAATACATAGTCCTTTCCAGCTTCTGTAACTATGGCACTTTTAGGTAGTGCTGTAGTCTGTTGGTTATCAACTTCAATTTTACCTTTTATATACATACCAGGGATAAGACCACTTTCTTTATTCTCAATTTCAGCGTGAACGTGCACTGCTTTTGGGTCTTGTTCAAAGGTCTGGCTAACCGAATAAATTACGGCTTCCAGTTCTTTTCCTGGACGCGATTGGATACTGAAACGTACCTTTTGTCCCTTCTTCACTTTGTCCACATCTTTTTCAAAAACCATCAAATCTGCGTGTACGTGGTCTGTATCTACTATTTCCATAAGATTGGTCTGTGGTTCTACATATTGACCAGTTTTTATGAAAACCTTTTCTACCACACCTGCAATGGGACTGCGCAACGCAACACGCTGGTAGATAGTGCCATTGCGCACGCCATTCACATTGATGTTGTACTGTCGCAATTGTGCTTCCAGCCCGTTTACCATTGCGGTAGATGACTGATAGTCTGCCGTTGCTTTTTGAAAGTTCATTCCAGATGCTACACCAGCTTCATAAAGCCTCTTTTGACGTTCATATTCTTGCTTTAAGAAGCGACTGTTGCTGTATGCATTTAGGTAATCACTCTGTATCTGGATGATGCTGGGATGTGATAAATAAGCAACTGCTTGATTTTTCTTGACTTCGTCGCCTTCTATTACTTCTATGGATGCCACATTTGCACCTGCAAGCGCGGTAATATTTGCTTCGTTTTGCGGTGGCACTTCCAGCGTACCGTTTGCTTCTACATAACCACTCATATTGCGTTGCGCGAGTGTATCAATTTCCATTTGTAAAGCTTCAAACTGCTGTGCCGTGAGCATTACTTCTTCAGCTTCGCCTTCGGTATGGTTTTCTTCTGTTTCAGAATGGGTGGCTTCATCGTGGCCATCTTCAGTTTTTGAGTCGCCACAGCTGGTTAAAGTAAATGCTATTAGCATAGCGGCTATTGGTATATATTTTATCGTTTTCATCTTTTTTAGTTTTGGAAATATTGTAAATCAAACAGGGCTTCTAAATAATTATCAAGTGCGTCCAGCGCATCCATTTCGGTCTGTATGGCATCACGTATTATTTGCGTGAATGCTGCATAATCCAGCGCTCCTTCTTTGTATGCCAGCAATGCACCTTTGCGCTGGTCTATGGCAAGTGGCAAGGCTTCGGTTTTATAGAAAAACCAGGTATCCCGCCATCGTGCATAATTTTGTTGTGACTGTACGAATTGCGATTTTAGCTCGCGTTGTTTGAAAATAGCATTGGTTTCTGCAATCTGTGCATCGAGTTTTGCCGCTTTTGCACGACTACGGACTGGTCCAGAAAACAGCGGTATGGAAATACCTGCTTGATATGTGTAGAAACCACTATCACCATTGACACGTTGCAGACCACCTTGCAGATTAAACTGGGGCAGTAAATTTGCCCTAGCAGCATCATAACTTGCTTGTGCTTCATCTATACGCTTTCGCGAAAGCGATAACTCGGGATGATCATTCAATGTATCATCAGTCTCTAAAATTGAAATTTCAGTAGCGCCCAATTCATCAGTAACGCCGTACATCGTATCTGGTGTCAACCAAAGGTTGAGTTTTTGCAGAGCTATAAAATAGTCTGTTTCTGCCTGCTGAAACTTATTGTTGATCTGTAGTGCTTGATTGCGCGCAGCGGCGTATTCCAGTCTTGAAATGGCTTCCACTTCATAATTGAGTTCTACAGATTGTGCAAACTGCACATAAATGCTGTCCAGTTCTCGGTACAAAACAAACTTCTTCTTCGCTTGAAAAGCTTCAGACCAGGCTTTTTTAACTTCCCGTTCTATCTGGATTTCTGAAAGGTCAAATGCGGTTTGTGCCAATTCAATACGTTGTTGTTGCAAACGTTTTTTAGCACCTATTCCCAGTAAATCAATATTCTGCTGCCCGATGCCTATCAATGTATAAATGCCCTGACCATCTGCCACTTCTTCGCCACCTGTAAAAACTTGGGTATTACCGAAGTCGTAAGCAATGCCCTTAAGTGCGTTCTGTCTTTCTATTTCGAGTTGGCTCGCTTTTAGCGCAGGATAATTCTCTTTAGCAATTTCTACAGCCCGAGATAAGGTAATGGGTGTAATGCTATCCTGAACAATGAGGTCTGGCACAGGTGCTTGTGTTTGTTGCCCTTTCCCTTCGACTGCGCTCTGGGCAGGCGCGAAAGCGGTACCACCTAACATAAAACCAAGTATTAAAATCGTGGCCAATGCTTGCGGATTAAACGAACCAATCTTGTTCTGGTCTTTGCGCTCACGTCGCTTTTCTATAAAGGTATAGAGCACGGGAAGTACGATCAACGTGAGTAGGGTGGCCGTAAGCATCCCACCAATAACTACCGTAGCGAGCGGTTGTTGCACCTCTGCACCGGCTGATGTGGAAAATGCCATTGGTAAAAACCCAAAAATATCTGTGGTGGCCGTGAGCATAATGGGACGAATACGTTCTTTAGTCCCTTGAAATATTCTATCCTTTATACTTATCACACCTTCTTCTTTTAAGGAATTAAATCGGTTTATAAGTACCAGTCCGTTAAGAACTGCAACACCAAATAGCACAATAAAGCCGACACCTGCCGAAATACTAAATGGCATATCCCGCAACCATAGGGCAAACACACCACCGATGGCCGCCAAGGGAATCGCTATGTAAATCATTAGCGATTGTGAAAAGGATTTTAAGGCAAAGTACAGCAGTATAAATATTAAAAACAGGGCGATGGGCACAACGATTATCAAACGATCCTTTGCGCTTTGTAGATTTTCAAACTCGCCACCATAGGTAATATAATAGCCTGATGGCAAGTCCAGTTCTTCATCTAATTTTTGCTGAATATCTTTTACTACAGACTCCACATCCCTGCCTCTTGCATTTACACCTACGTAGGTTCTTCTATACGTATTGTCACGTGAAATTTGCATAGGTCCAGGGACGTATTCAATTTCGGCTATTTCGATAATGGGTATCTGATTGCCATCCTTAAGATCGATATACATATTGCGTAGGTCATCGATACTTTTTCTATGGCTTTCATCAAATCGTACCACGAGATCAAATCGTTTCTCGCCTTCAAAAATTACTCCTGCGGTTCCGCCAGCGAATGCGGTACTTATGTAATCATTTACTTTTTGAATATCCAGTCCATATTGCGCCATTTTATCACGCTTATATTTTACGGTCATCTGTGGTAATCCTGCAGTTCGTTCTGCACTCACATCACCAGCGCCAGGAACGGTCTGTATAATCGCTGCCATTTCCTGAACCTTTTGTGATAACACATCTAAATCTTCGCCATACAGCTTTACCGCAATATCTTCTCTTACGCCTTCTAACAGCTCGTTAAATCGTAACTCTACTGGTTGGGTAAAAACTAAATTTACACCCACGAGTTCATCATCCAGTTTATCTCTTATAGCATCTATCAAACCTTCTTTAGTAGAAGCTGTTGTCCACTCGTCCATATCCTTGTTTAGGATGATGTACATATCTGCAATATCCATAGGCATAGGATCGGTAGGAATATCTGCAACACCTATACGAGCAGTTACCGTCTTGATTTCAGGGAAACTTTCTAATAGGATAGTTTCTATTTTCTTGGAAACTTCAATAGATTCGGATAATGAACTTCCTGGTCTAATGAGCGCTTGCATTGCTAGATCTCCTTCATCAAGCTGGGGCACAAATTCTCCACCCATATTAGAAAAGATAAAACCAGCAATAAGAAGTAATACGGCAGCAGCTGATAAAACAATAAGTTTTAGTTTAAGGGCTCCCTTTAATAATGGCATATATGCACTATGAATAGCACCTATAATTTTATCACTTATTTTTTCGAGCCAGCGCTCAAACCTGCCGAACCAGTTTTTGGTATTTTGTACTGGTTTCATAAAAAGCGCTGCCATCATAGGCACATACGTGAGACACAAGATGATGGCACCTATCATTGCAAACCCAAAGGTGTATGCCATAGGTTTAAACATTTTACCTTCTACACCAGTTAGAAAAAGTATAGGCGTAAAAACGATGAGGATAATTATCTGTCCAAAAAAAGCGGAACCCATCATCGTGCTTCCTGCTTCATAAGCCACTTTATCCATCACGCCTTGATTGAATTTTAGCTTGCCAGACCTAATCCGTTTTTGGATCTCATAAACCGTTCCTTCTATAATAATTACCGCACCATCTATGATAATCCCAAAATCAATAGCTCCCAAGCTCATTAAGTTTGCCCATACATTAAATTGCTTCATTAATATAAAGGCAAAAAGCAAGGACAACGGTATGGTCGTGGCCGTTATGATGCCACCTCTTAAACTACCCAACAATAAAACAAGGGCAAATATCACGATTAGGGCGCCTTCCAGTAAATTGGTTTTAACGGTATCGGTCGTTCTGGCAATTAGCTCACTACGATCAATGATAGGGGCGATAGTGAGACCTTCTGGCAGGGATTTTTCAATTTCTGCCATACGATTCTTAACATTTTGAATAACCGCATTAGGGTTTGAACCTTTTAGCATCATTATTATTCCTCCCACGGCTTCCTTACCGTCTTGCGTAAAAGCACCATAACGTACCTGATTCCCAAAATGGACGCGTGTTGCAACATCTCCAATAGTTACGGGAATGTTGCCCTCGTTAATAATCGAAATATCTTTAATGTCTTCCAAAGAGCGAATAAGACCTTCACCTCTTATGAAATTTGACATTTTATTTTTTTCTATGTAAGCACCGCCTGTATTCACATTGTTCCGAGCGAGAGCCTCATACACTTGTGAAATACTAATACCCAAACTATTCAACTTATCTGGGTTGACAGCGACCTCATACTGTTTAATACTGCCTCCATAAGAGTTGACCTCTACCACGCCTTCAAGTAATGTGAGTTGTCGTTTGATAACCCAATCTTGCACGGTGCGCAGTTCCATAGGCGAATACTTGTTTTCAAAACCCTCCTCTGGCTTTATAGTGTATTCATAGATTTGACCTAAACCAGTAGAGATGGGACCCATAGATGGACTTCCAAATTTTTCAGGGATAGATTCGCCCAGTTCGTTTAGTTTTTCCTGTACCAGCTGTCGAGGAAGATAGGTTCCCATATCGTCTTCAAAAACGATAGTAACTACGGAAAGGCCAAAGCGTGAGATAGATCTTATTTCTGTAACGCCTGGTAAATTACCCATAGATAGTTCTACGGGATAGGTTACGAACTGTTCAATATCTTCCGTTCCCAGATTGGGCGATTGCGTGATGACCTGCACCTGATTATTGGTAATATCTGGGACAGACCCAAGGTTTACTGTTGCCATTGACCAAATGCCAACTCCTATAAGAGTCAACGTGAACAGACCAATGATGAATTTGTTATTGATTGAAAAATCAATGATTCTGTTAATCATAGATTAATGTATTAATTCAGTTAAAAAACGAGTTTGCGTTTTCGCGTAGCAAAAACATAGTTGAGCATTCCCATTAGGAAAACTTCAAAAAAGGATATAGTTATCCTATGAAAACTGAATTATGCCCGAGGTGGCTGGAAAAGTGATTCCAAATATCTGGAAGTGAAGTTTACTTTATGTAAATTATATTGTTTTTTCTCTTCAAACTTTAATCGATTGGTTAAAGCCAAATTATTGTTCGCAATAATTAATACCAAAGGGTGACAACATTGATTATGGGAATGGACTGGTGTATTCTCCTTATCTGGGTTATGATGATGCTCTTCATTTTTAGCATCGCTCTCAATGTAATCTTCAACTACATATTCAAAGAAAGAGTCTCCATAAACTTTATGGTCTTGATAATGGGTAATTACATTTGAAATTTCTTTAATTGGACCACAAAAGTCCATATCTATGCTTATCCCTTGAAAAAAGAATAAAATAGACATTGATATGGAAACAAATATTTTCATATAATTTATACAAATATACAAATTATTGAATGCAATGGTGTTGCAAATAAATTGATTGGTAAATTACAAAAACCATAACGCATCTTTAGCATCGTCTGGAACACCATTATTAAATCGTGGTGCTATTTGTGCTACCATTTCTGGGTATTTTATGGTGATAGGTACATTTTGTTGGCGTAAGGATTTCCAATATAATCTGCTAAATTGATATACCTGTGTTAATAACTCTAAAACCACGTCTGCATCTTCAAAAGCATCTTCATCTGGACTGCTTACCTTAATTTTTATTGGAAACGGATAACCATCTGTATCTGCATATCGCTGTGAATTAGGATAACGTGCATTATTAAACAGTAGGAATTGATTTTCGCTAATACGTATGTATGTGCCACTTACAGGCATTAACTTTTTACCCCAATTGAGGTCGTAAGCAATAATATCTTCTGCTTCTGTTTTATTGATATTTAAAATGTAAAGAGGAATTTTCAACCCTAATGTATGCATCCCTCTTATAATAGGTTTTAGTTCCTCGTAGCTCATTTCCTTATAAAAGTGAATGACTACTTTATCTGCTTCAGCAACCGATGTAAAATCTCTAATGGCTTTACATATACTTCCTGCCAATAGGTCTGTTTCGCTTTGGTCAAAATATTCGAACTTTCTAAATAAACCATTGTTTTGAAAACTAAAGGCACTTGCTATATACCGTCTGTTTTCGCCTTGATTGGTAAAAGCACCAACACCAATTACTAATTCTTTTTTATCGGTTACTGCGAGTTTCCAAGGTGCACCACCTAATTTAGCGTGAATAGCTAATGCCATATTTTGTAATGTGAATTGGAAGTTGTATTGATTCTCGATATTTACTACCATTTTTTCATAATCCACAACCTGCGTAACAATGCCTTCATTTAAAAACAATTCTTTGATTTGAATATAGATGTCTCGGTCTTCGGGATTTGGTGTGAATTTATCGAAAGGACTTAAATAGAACGCTGCATAACGTACATTATCGTGGTCGAAGGTTAAGCTCTCTAACTTTTCAACTATTTCTGGAATTGGGTCGCTTTCATTGGTAAACTCAATAAAATGTTCTTTAGACGTTGAAGCCTTAATGTTTACATAAGCCTCAATCCCTTTAAAATACTTTTTATCCGCAGTAACGCCAGTTTTAAGGTTATTGTAAAAGGTTTTAATTGCTTCTTTATGAGACGTATGGTACACAAAGAAAAACTTAATGTTTTGGTTGTTTGGTCTCTTATAAGGATTAAGATTATTCATTGCCAATTTAGGCACTAAATGGGTTTTCTTGTTACCGTATTGGTCTTTATCAAATTCTAATAATCCTACTTGTGGGTCAATGTGATTGATACGATTAAGTGGCACATCAATAAATGCATAAGTCTTAAAAGGAAATATGGCTTTAAAATCTTCTGTAAACAGATAGTTGGTTGCAAAATTATTAATAAGTGCTACGTACTTTTGGTATTTATTAATTGGTCTTACAGGTTCTTCAATAGGTATGTTTAATGCTCGTGCTAATGGTAAACTAAAAATTGGGAATGCTTGGTCAAACTGAATAGCATTGTAAAATTCTTGTTTTTCCTCTGTGTCGAGGTCCATTTGGTAATTGAACGTTTTTTGACCATATACACAACGCTTTATTAACTCTGATTCCTCTATATCCTTAACCGAAGTTGTAAGGACTTTTGAAGTACCATCGTATGAAACAATTAACTCTGGTAGGTCTGTGAGTTTTGCAAACTGTATTTTAAATGAAAATTTATAGTAGAGGTTATAGTCTGCTGTATTTCCTTTTTTGGAAGGCATCCACACTTGTACATCACCAACGAAGTTTTTTACTACTATATAGTCTTTAGATTTAAAATAGCTTCTTAATTGGTGTTTAAGGAATTGCTTGTATATTCTTAATTCTCTACCATCTACTAAATTTAGTTTAATACTTGGTGCATCTGGTATTACCGTTGTAAATGTTGTAAATATTTGTTCTGTGTTAGATAAGTCTGCATCTGGAAACACCTCTTTAATCTGCCTTGAAAATTTAGAATTATGGATGGGATGGCTACCTTCCATATCCTCTAAAGTTAAATAAATAGTAGGCGCACTATTAGGCCATTTAAAGTTGAGTATGTTCGTTTTGAGGTGTTCTTGCATAGACTATTATTTTTTTGTCAATCTATTTAAATTTTCTTCCGCTATTTTGAGGATTTCCGTATGTTCCTTTTCATTTTTGAGCATTAGTACAATTTGTTCGGACATCCATAGCTTAATTAATTCGTTTTCATCTTCTTTTAATGTTTTGGCAAAAGCAACTACTTGTTCGCGTCTTGCCATCCGATTTCCTCTTTCTATTTTGCTTAAATAGGCAACGTCCATATTTAGGTTTGCAGCCATTTCCCTTAATAGCAAATTGCGTTTTTCACGCAATGAGCGTATGTATTCCCCAAATTCCATAATAGAATTATTTAGACTTGTCAATATCTGTCTAATGTAAGAAAAAGTAAGTAAAGGAAACTAAAAAGATATAAACAGTTATTAACAGGTAATGAGGATATTAAGGATTTGAGGAAATCCATTTAATCATATCCTTAAATCCTCGAAATCCTTAACTATGTCTTTGCAGGATTTGAGTAGTTATTGTGCGCTTCTCTATGTATTAAACCTGCATCAACAAATTTGGTAATATAGCCTTCTGCTGTTTTATGTGGGATGCTCTGTTTTGTCGCTAAATCTAAATAATCTTGTCTGCTAAATTGCTTTGGCAAACTTTCTAAAAAGCGTTCTTTTCTATTTGAACGTTTTGTTGTTTTTTGCTCAATTGGTAAATCATTAAATACTTTACTACTGTGTTTTACTAAAATTGAAATTATGGTTAGTGCGTTTTCAAAATCCATATCCTCACATTCTTTAGTTGCATTTACATCACCATCTTCCATAATACGAAATGCTGTGAATAGCATCATTATCCTAAACGCAATTAAGCCTAATCGCCTTATCGTTGCGATGTACTCTTCGGGTTGTAGGTTGATGTATTTGGTCTGTAAGGATTCAAAGAACGTATTGAATTGCTGTTGTTGGTTTGTGGTTAATCGTATTTCAATCTCTGGGTTGTTTTTTAGCGTTTTGTACAATTCTAAAAACTCACTACCTAATTGGTTATAGTAATCATCTAAACCTACTTTATTGCTATTTTGAAACACGTTTTTCCAAGTTGGTTTTATATTCATATAGTAAAACATAAAGCGACTAAACAAACCATTTTCTGCGTTGGGTATTAAGGTTGCCACTTGTTTAGGTGTGCCTGATAATACTGTTGACAAGCACGGTTTCTCAATATCTACGTATTCTCTATCGGTTCTACGATAATAACTTATGGTTTCGTGATGAAAGGCTTTACGAAAACCATCAGAATAATTACCATAATCGCTTTTAAAGGCTTGTGCTAACGTGTCGCCTTCGGTTTCAAAAATCAATCCTCTTCCTTCATTATCAGAAATTAATTGATATACGCCTGTTACACTATTGTTAGCAGGAATGAACAGCATTCGCTCTGGCGGTTTACTCGGTTTTTCCAAGTTTTCATCTTTGCCTTTGTTCATATTATAAGTAGCAGTTTCTGCTTGAAATTGCTGCTTTAATACTTTGGCTTGTTCTCGTTTTAACTTGTGTACAGGCTCTACCAAATTTTTAATTTGGTTAAGCCTTCCTTTACCTGCAGATGCAGGTGCGGTTACAAATAAATATAAGTTGCTGAATACTTTACGTTGGTCATAGATTCCGAAGAGTTTAGGAAAACACGCACTAAATGCTGTTAATGCGCCTAATAGCAAAATGTCCTTTTCTTCCTGTCCATTAGCAGGATTTACAACTTGTTGTAAAAACTGTGGCAAATTCTCATATACCGTTTCTGGTATTGTAGGCATTGATTGGTTGGCTGTATCGACAACAGTTGCAACGTTTGTTGCAACTTCGTTGTTATACTGTTGTTTAGTCGGTTTGATACCTGACTGATGTGCATAGTGATAAAAGGTAGCAATTGTAATTCCGTGTCCTTTTGCGTTTGAGCATTTATCGAATTGTGCATCACACTCTTTAGCATCGTAACTTGCATAATTTTTACTTATACGGTGGAAATAATCTCTACCTGTTTCTCCGTATTCTTCTGCTAAAGCAAAGCCTAAATCTCTCCAAGTGGCATAACTTCCTGTTATGTCTGTACCTGATTGCTCTATTGCTGAAATGTAGGATTCAATATCGTTATCAGCAACCGCAACAACATTAGTTGTTGCTGTGTTGCTTTTTGGTTGAGGTTGCTCTTTAGGAACTTCTAACCAATCTTTTGGGTTAAATATTTTCGTCATAATGCTTGATGTCTTTTATGTAGAAAGGCTGTTGGGTCGTATGGTAAAAAACACGCTCTGGAAACGTCTTTACCTGACTGGTCAACCTCAATGTTATAATTGTGTTTAATGTAATTTGCAACTGCTGTGAAATATTCTGAATGTGTTACTTCTGAAATATCTATTCTAATAATCCATTTTAATCCATCACCAGATGGTGATATGAATAGCATTTCGGTTTCAAAATATTCATCATTTAAGAGCTGTGTTCTTAACTCTTGTAGATTCTCTAAATGGTCAAAATCAATGGTTAATAAATTAGAATGCTTTAGCAAATTGTTATCGCTTCGTTTTTCAAATGTTCCAGAAAGTGTCACGTAATCAAAGCGATTCGCTTTGAATTTACGTGCTTCTTTTGCATTGGTAATTGCTCTTAATTCTTCAGTAATCTTTTTGTATTTATCACTTGTGATTAATGCAAATACTTGATGTAATCGCAGAGTTTCCGAAGGAAACACATTGCGAACAGGTGCTTTAAAGAAGCTACAGTTGGCATACCAGGTATCGTCTGGTTCATTAAGCCATTCCAATTCGTCTTTCTCTTTTATTTCTAAATTTAGATGTAACTCTTTATTTATCTTCTGGAATAATTCTTCTTCATCGGTTATTCTAAAATGGTATTGTGCAAAATCGAATACATCACCTTTAAAGGCTTCTAATTCTGTATCTCGATGTGTTGATATTATACCATCAATATGAATCCGTAAGGTTTCTTTACCACCATTAAAAGGGTTTCGAGTTATCCCACAGTCCCTTCCTTTTACAGAAAGGACTGTTTGATTAGGATAATACTGTCTCAACACATAGGCATAGATTTTTAAACCATAATGTGTTTTGTCTAAAATTGCTTCTCTACTTATTTCCATCTCGCTTGAAATTATGGTTGTAGTAGTTGTCTTGAAGCAACTGCTCTATGTCAGCAACTTTATAGTAAAATTTACCTTTTACTTTGCTGTAAGGCAAAGTGCCATTGGTTCTTAAAGTTTGTAGCGTTCGCTTACTTATATGTAAGGTCTGCAATACATCTTGATTGTCTATCCACGTATCTTTTAATACTTCTGCTCTCGAATGTCGTAACAATTCAATACGTGCTTTAATGTCCTTTATTTCTTGAGAGAGCGTTAAGAGTAAATCGATTATTTCAGTCATAACTTCACCGCTCCTTTCTTAATTAGGTAATCGGCAGCTTGCTGTTCGATTTCGTCTCTTGAGTCCATACGGTTACGCAGTAACCAATGGTCTAACTCTTCTCGCTGGAAATAAATCTTTTTACCATTCGGTTTATAATGTGGAATGGTTGCCGTACTTGTAAGTTTATACAAGTGCGATTGGGATAATTCTAAATACTTGCAAGTTTCATTAAAGTTTAATACTTGCTTTTGCATTGTTTGTTGCTCTAATAAGAGTTTTTCAATGCGGTCTAACTTTTCGATGATATTTGTGTCCATCGTTTATTTTGTTTTAAATAAATGAGGACATCTGGCCAAATGTCATTCTTGGTTTTCAAGAACAGGACAAAGGTTGAAAATTGGCTTTCCGATTTTAGTAAGAGTGTAAAACAAGGGTAAGACAACAGTAAGATTTCTTACTATTCTTACTGTTTTTTATTGCAGTTGTTGGATAATTTTATCTATTTCTTCCTTTTCTTTTGGGTTGTGAACTTTGTTTTTGTGAAGATTATTCGCTTTTAATAGCGTACCGGTTTTAGTAACAAATTTTCCAGAACGTTCTATTGAGGTAGGATTAAAACCATTAAAAAATGGCTTTAGTTTCGTTACAAGGTAACTAAACTGTGTCGTCTCACATTGAAGATAAATTTGCGATTCTGTATTGGTAAAATCTTTTGCTAATAATAATTGGTGCAACTGTTCTACAGTTGTACGGTTATCTAACAAATCTATTTTTAGATTTACCAGTTTGAGCACAGTTAGCAAAGTTGAAGTGTCATTACTTTTATATCCAAAAGAAGTCTTTTGTTTTGCTTTCGTTTTTGATGTTTTTTTGGTAGCAACTTTTTTAGTAGTGCTCTTTTCTATTAGGCTAATATCAAAAGTTTCATCATTAAAGTATTTTTCAGCAATTTCTGAAATAGAGAATTTTGTGTTTTCGGAAAACTTTCCGTATTGCTCTTGTAGTTCAGCATACAATCTTATAGCAGACACTTTTAAGTAGTTTATGATATAATTGTCATCATTATTTAAATCTGCTGTTATGCCTCTTTTATTGATATAAGTTGCAATGTCATTTAAGTACTTATCAAATTTATTAAGTAGAATGGTATAGCTGTATTTATTTTCTGGTGTGGTTGCATTTTTGGGAAATTCTTTTGAAAATGATGCTACTGTATTTTCTGTTTCAATAAAGATTAGCTTTTGGTAGTATTCTTTTTTCGCATTTAAAGGCTTTTTAAAGTTTACTTTAAAAACTGCATTATTGGCTTTTGGATTCAATTTAAAATCAGACAGTAGGTATTTAAAATCCTTTTTTTGTCTATTATCTCTATGTAAGCCATTGGTTATAGAAACCAAACTTGAAAATACACTTCCTTTCATTATAAATCCAGTTGAATACGGTTAGCAGCTTCTTTCTTTTTATCGTCAATTACTTTAGCATATATCTGTGTAGTGCGTAATTCTTTATGACCTAATAATTTTGATACTGTATATATGTCTGTACCCAATGTTAATTGTAAGGTAGCGTAGGTATGGCGCGCGCAATGGAAGGTTATATTTTTAGTAATACCTGCTTTCATCATCCATTGTTGTAGCTTTAAGTTAGACCAGGCACTATAATGCAAACCATCAAACACTTTATCATCTGGATTACCTTTTTCTCCTAATAGATTTCTTGCTTGGTCTGATATTGGTAAGGTTTCAACACCTTTAGTTTTCTTTTGTCTAAACCTGATATAATATCCCATTTCTTTAGAGTGCTGGATTTCTGACCATATTAGTTTTTCAATATCTGACCAACGTAATCCGGTTAAAGCTGAAAAAATAAAAGCATTTTTTAAAATAGGTAGTTCACATTCTGTATTAACTGCCTTTTGTAATTCATCAAGCGTTAAAAATTCTCGTTGAGGTTCGCCTTGTTTAAAGTATTCAACACCATTTGCAGGATTTACTTTTAATATACCATCCTTTACAGCCTGTTTTAATGCTGCTGAAAATTTCCCGAAATATGAATATTTTGAATTTTGAGACAATTGCTTACCTGCTCTACCTATTGCATCTTTATCTAAATACTCTTTGAAACGCTCAACAAATGATTTGTCTATATCTTGAAAACTAACATCAGTTGGACAAAACTTTTTTAAATGTTTTAGCATACTATTCCAATTACCATAATTGCCAGAGCTTGTATTTTTCTTTTCTGCTAAAGCTGTGATATAAGTAATAAAACTGCCTTTTAGCTTTTCAATATCTTGAAAGCCATAAATACCGTTTTGAATTTCAATCTGTCGTTGTGCACAAATAGTTTCTGCAAGTTGCTTCGTTTTCCTGTTTACCTCTCTTTCCGTTTTGATTTTAGGATTTGGTGTAAGGTATAAGCGTAAGTATTCGGTTTTACGTTTACCTTTATGATAGTAATCTAAATACAGGCTTATTTTGTCGTTTTTCTTGCGTTGTCTTAATGTTACTTTCATAATGGAATTAATTAAAGAGGTTTTCTATTTGCCATCTGGCCACAATACGCTTTCTACCAAAAGGAACTGCTTTTAAACGTCCTTGTTGAATCATTCTTTGAATGGTCCATCTACTCACACCAATAAGTTGTGAGGCTTCTGTAACGCTTAAAAAATCCTTGTTATTTACAGCATTAGGATTGTGAACTTCAACAACTTGTTTTTACTGTTGCATATCTTCAGTAAGAGTAGCTTGGATTTTTTCTTTACGCTTACGTGCCTTATATGCTCTTTTTGCACAAGTATCGCCACAGTATTTAGTAACTGTTGTACGTGCTGTGAAGGCATTACCGCAATGCTTACAAGTTTTAGGAATGAATAAATTACTGCTCATAAATGGTGCTTTATGTAGCGTAATGGTGCAACGTGGTGCGTTATGGTGCATCATTTCGCCTATATCTTCGCCAACAGATTTGGGCAACAAACCCGTATTTAAGGCAACAGATATACAACAAATTTAATCAAAAAAGAGTAAATAAGCAACAAATAAAAGAAGATAAAACACTATAAAACCAACAATAACAAAGGATTAACAAATAAAAGAAAGTAAGTTACTTCCCGATACAGAAATTTGCAAATATATTGCCTAACAACTCATCATTGCTTATTTCTCCTGTGATTTCGCCAAAATAATGCAATGCTTGCCTTATATCAATAGCAAGCAAATCACTACTTAGATTGGTATCAATACCCTGTTGTACTTTATTAATTTCTTCAAGAGCTTTTAACAGCGCATCATAATGGCGGGTATTGGTAACAATGGTTTCATTATTGCGCAGTGCGCCGGTATTTACAAAGTTTAATAGGGAAGAGGTTAAGTCTTCAACACCGGCACCAGTTTTTGCAGAGAGTAGATAAAGTTTATCTATTTCAGAAGTAAGTGTTTCTTTTTGGCTTTCAGAAAGCTCATCAACTTTATTGGCTACTACCAGCAGTGGTTTTTGTGGATAGTTATTTTTAATTTTTGCAATATCAATGTGAGCTTGTTTTAATTTGGATGCATTGGCTACAAGTTGAAGACTATCCAAAAGATACATAACTACTTGTGAGGCATTAATTTTTTCAAAGGTTTTTTTAATTCCTAAGCCTTCAATAGTATCTGTTGTTTCACGTATTCCTGCTGTATCAATAAACCGAAAGCCTATACCGCCAATTGTAATTTCATCTTCAATCGTATCACGGGTAGTACCCGCAATATCACTAACTATAGCGCGTTCTTCGTTTAATAGTGCGTTTAATAAGGTTGATTTTCCTACATTAGGTTCTCCTGCTATAGCAACAGGAATTCCATTTTTTAATACGTTTCCAGTGGCAAATGAATCTATCAATCGTTTTAATACGTGAGTAATTCGTGTAATTAACTTCTGAAACTCATCTCTATTGGCAAACTCTACATCTTCTTCGGCAAAGTCTAGTTCTAGTTCTATTAACGATGCAAAGTTTAACAACTCTTGTCTTAATGTTTTTATTTCTGAAGAAAAACCACCTCGCATTTGTTGTATCGCTAATTGATGTGAAGCTTCAGAATCACTATTAATTAAATCGGCTACCGCTTCGGCTTGACTTAAATCTATCTTTCCATTTAGAAAAGATCGTAACGTAAACTCACCTGCTTGAGCCATTCGGCAACCATTACGAAGGCATACTTGTATTATTTCTTGTTGAATATATTGACTTCCGTGACAAGAAAATTCAACAACATCTTCTCCTGTGTAACTATTTGGGTTTTTAAAAACTGTTGCTAAAACTTGATCTATAACTCGGTCACCGTCTTGAAAAGTTCCTAAGTGAACGGTATGTGTTTTCTGTTTTTTTAAATCCTTTCCAGAAACAGAATTAAAAAGTTGTGAAGCAATGCTAATAGCATCAACACCTGAAAGGCGAATGATAGCAATAGCACCAGCTCCCGAAGGTGTTGCTAAAGCTACAATAGTATCTGTATGCGTCATAAATTCTTTCCAAAACAGGATTTTAAGCCTGCAAATTTTTACTTGTGCAAAAATACATATTTCATCTTTGGTTGTAAACAAGTGTAACATTTTATCAACTTTTACTACATATAAATAAATCAAATAATCAATCAAGAAATGGAAGTAATCAATCACACCGCAAAACGAACCGACAACCAATTGTTGGTCATCACACATGTATCACAACTGTTAACCTATATTACTGGATTTGGAGGGCTTATTGTGCCTTTGGTTATCTGGCTTACTCAAAAAGATAAAGTAATAGGGATGGATGAGCATGGTAAAGCTATTGTTAATTTTCAACTAACGTTGATATTATTAACCATCATTAGTATTCCGGCTATATTATTATTGGGCTTAGGAATTTTAATGTTAATTTTTATAGGTATTGTAGCCTTTGTTTTACCTATTGTAAATGCCGTAAGAGCTAGTAATAATGAATCGCCAAGTTTATTTATGACCATTCGTTTTATTTCATAATGTTGAAGTATTAATGGAAAATAGTCAATAAAAAAGATGAAAATAAATTGGAAGAAAGGCATATTTTCAAATAACTACACTTTCTATTCTGAAGGAAAAGAGATAGGAAATCTTGAAGATAAAGTCTTTTCTTCTACATCATCTGGCTTACTTCTAGACGAGAAACTAAAATTTATAACTAAAGGTTTTTTTAATCCAACGACCAATATAATTGATAGTAAAACCAATAAAGTTATAGGAAATATAGCTTATAATAGTTTACAATCAAAGGCTGTAGCAACATTCAATACCGAAACGCTTGTTTGGAAATACGAAAACTTTTGGAATTCAAAATGGAGCTTTAATCAAAGACAAAATAAATTAATTACAGCTTCGGTTTCAACTACCGAAGGAAGAGTTGAATGTGAAACCGATAAAACCGTGTATTTACTAACAGCTCTTTTTATCAATAGTTATTATAACCGAATGTCAATTGCTATTTTAATTGCCATTTTTATTCCTATCTGGATGGCTAGTATGAATTAAAGTTAAAACGCATAAACAAGTTGCAAACTACTGTAATAGTTGCGAGGTAAACCGGGATAATAAAATCTAGGTTCACTTCCATTAAATCCTGAAGCATTTATTAATATTGAGGAGGCATACATTGAATTAGTAACATTATTAATGCCTGCTAAAAGCCGAATAGAAAAAGCATCTGCTATCGCCTTTTTATATTCGGCTTGAATATTTAATACCGAATATGAATCACTATACAAAGAATTAGTATCAGTCATAGGTTGACTGCCAATGTACCGATAGTTTGATGTTAACCCAATCCCTGAATTGTGTTTTATAGTTACTCCAGCAGCTATTTTTTTATCAGGAACGCCTGTAAGTTCATTTCCAGAAAAATCATCGGCTCCATCCACAAAATCAATAAATTTATGGAAGTTGAATTCGGCAGTTGTAAAAGGTTTAATTTCAAATTGGGAGTTTATTGAAAATGAATAGGTTGCTTGTAGTTCAATTCCGCGATGGTGTGTTTTTCCTGCATTTCTACCTATAAATTGATCGTTACCCACACGTTCTACAACAAGCAAATTTGAAATAGAAAGCAAATAAACCGAAGATTGTAGGTATAAATTACGGTCAAAAAAGTATAATTCGGTTCCTAGTTCATAATTCCAACCTGTTTCGGGACCAATTTCTGGGTTGATAATACCTTCTGGGGTTAAGGTTTCTTCAAGACTTGGATAATTAAAACCTCTACTTATATTTCCGAAGAAGAAAGTAGTAGGAGAAAGGGTATAAAGTAGGTTTAGGTTGGGAGAAAAAATTACATCAAAATCTCTATCTGCTGAAGTTGTTGAATTTGCTGAGTTAAAAATATTGATTGAATCGTATGTGGTTTTATTTACATTCAACCCAACTTCTGCTTTAAGTTTTGTAGTGATAGGTAATTTTGTAGTAGCAAAAGCACTAAAACTTTTTCTTTCCTCACGATTTTTACTCAACAAGTCGCCTTCTAGACTACCTTGATTGTTGTTTTCTTCATACCTGTTTTCAATCGTTTTCCACCGATAGGCATCTTGATACCACTCTCCACCAAAGGTTAAAGAAGCTCTTTGGTTATTTATTGAAAATTCTTTTGCAAATACCGTTCGAGCTCCGTATCCGTTAGTCAACTCATCCAAAATATTAAAGGGTCTAGGTTCATAATGGTCTAAATAGGTGTAATATACACTTGTAGTGTTACTAAACGTTTCAGAAAACCTACTGGAAAAACTAAGTCCGATTAGGGTTTGACGGTTATCCTCGTACCCTTTTGAAGCATCCCACGTAAAAGCAGCTTGTTCTGGATTTTCTGTAAAGTCGGTTAAGCCCAATGAACTAGGTATTTGAGCATTATTATTGACATGGTTTACTAATAAACCGATACTGTAAGATGAGTTTATTTCATATTTGGTATGCAAAAAATAGTTGTTTCTGTTATAAGCACTGTTATCTCTATACCCGTCTGTTTGTAGGTGATCATAATTAAAATGAAATGATATCTTATCATCTTTTATAGAGGTACTCCAGCTATTTTTAAACAAACCGTAAGATCCTAGCGTTAAGGTGTTTGATGTTTCAATACCGTTTTTTGATAGTTCTTTTGAGTTGATCAACAACGTTCCGCCAAGATTGGTACCATATTGGGTAGCTTTTGGGCCTTTTATAATTTCAATATTCGCTATGTCATTGGCATTATAACTATCAATAGCTGTCTCACCAACACCATTAGTGATTGGGATTCCGTTAAAATAAGCACGTATTTTGTTTGTTCCGTAAAGAGTGCGAGAACCTACACCTCGTATGGTGATTCTATTTGTATTGATGGCTCCCTGCTGAATAAACACTCCAGGAGTTTCATTAATAGCTGAAACTAAATCTACAGGATCATAATTATCAAATGTTTCTGAAGTTATTTGCGTAGTAGGGATCAAAACACCACTTTCTTTCTGGTATGTAGAAGCCAAAATAACGGGCTTTAATTGCTCTGTTGATTCTATTTTTTTAAGAATAAAGGTTTCATTGTTTTTTGAAAGTACTGTTGTTTCTGTGTAATAATCAGGATGTTTTAAAACCAAATTGACAGGAAGTTTTATTTCTGAAGAAATGGTAAAAACACCTTTAGCATTTGTATAAATAGGTAAAGAATCTGCGACTATAACAGCCACATCTCGTATAGGTTGGTTGTCTTCAGATGAAATAATACCGGTAATTTGCGCCGAACTATTAAAAAAGACGGCTATAAAAATAACCGTCAATATATGTTTAATTTGCATACTTGCTAGCAGTTATTGATTGTAGCTTATTTTCCAGATTGTGTTTCCGGTATCGTCGTTTACCAAAAGTGCGCCGTTGGGTGTTACGGTTACTCCAACCGGACGTCCATAAACCGTTCCCTCACTTTCATTGGCTATAAAACCGTTAAGAAAATCTTGTTGTTTACCGGTAGGTTTTCCTTCAGAAAAAGGAACAAAGGTTACTTTGTATCCAGAAAACTTTGAACGATTCCAAGAACCGTGTTGGCCAATAAAAGCTCCATTTTTATATTTTTCGGGAAATTGATTTGCAGTATAAAATGTAAAGCCTAAAGATGCTGTATGTGAACCTACAGGGACATCTGGCATTATAGCTTTATCAACCAATGAATCTGCTTTGTCTTTCATTCTAGGATCTTCAATTTGACCATAGTATGAATACGGCCAACCATAAAAACCACCTTTTTTAACACTGGTAATATAATCTGGTACCAGATTATCTCCTAATTTATCACGCTCGTTAACGGCGGTCCAAAGTTCTCCTGTTATTGGATTCCAGTCCATACCCACAGGATTACGTAAGCCGCTTGCATAGACTTTTTCACCGGTTCCGTCTAGATTTACCTCTAGAATATTAGCACGTCTTTTTTCTTCTTCCATACCGTATTCGCCTACATTACTAGCAGAACCCACTGAAATATAAATTTTATTTCTTGCATCATTAGTAATAATATTTCGTGTCCAATGATTATTATAACCACCTGCGGGTAAATCAACTATTTTAGTTCCTTCTACATCCTTTAAAGAGGTTTGACCTTCTGTATATGGATACTTATAAAGACCATCAGTATTGGCAACATAAAAAGATTTTCCAACCACCAACATCCCAAATGGCTGATTTAGGTTTTCTAGGAATGTCTCTCGTACCTCAAAGGTACCATCGTTATTTTGATCACGAAGTAATGTGATTTTGTTAGCACTGTTACGTGTATTTGATTCTACAACAAAGAAATCACCATTGGGAGCAATGTAGGTCCAACGAGGATTGTCAAACCCATCGGCAAATTTGCTTACAGTAAAACCTTCTGGTGCTTTAGGTTTTGTGTTTTCCGGCCATTCTACCAAGCTGTAAACTTTGGCAGTAGATTTGGTTGCATAAGGAGCTGGAAGAATCAAATCACCAATGCTAGTTTTTACGGTGTCTGCAGTGTATTCTTTTTTGGCTAATTCTGGATCAGATTTTGCCTTTTGTTCGGCTACTTTTTGTTTACAAGAAAGTAGGGTGAACGCAATTAATAGTACTAGCGTAATTTTTTTCATAGTTTTTTTCTTTTCAATTAAAATACAATGAAAGATTGAAACAAAAGGGTAATCTGTAATAGTTTACCTTTTTTTTAACGCTTGTAAGAAGATTTAAGCGCTTCAGAAAAAAATCTTAAAATAAATTGAACTTTTAACTTATAAATATTGAGTCCTTGCTTATTTTTGCAAAAAATATAGAACTGAAAAGGTTTATAACCATATTACTCTTTATAGTTTTTGCTTTAAGACCAGCTTATTACGTTGGCTATTATGCCTATTTTCAGTTAAATATTGACTACATAATTGAAAAATACTGTATTAATACCGACAAACCTGAACTTAGTTGTAACGGTAAATGTCATTTGGCAGATCAGTTAAATTTTACAAGTGATGATGCTAAAGATGGTGAATCGAAGGCATTACTAACCTTGTCAGATTCTTTTACACCTTTATTTCATCAAACAATATCTACAACAAGTTTTAAGGAAGTTAAGCCTTTTAAAAAACAAGCTTCTTTTTTATACTCTAATACTTATACCTTTTTATTAGAGCCAAAGTTACTGCGACCACCCGGCTGTTAATTTTTCATATTCGTTTTTATTAAAATTAGGCTTATGTGTACTTGCCTTTAAAAGTGCCTATTAACGTATTTTAATATGAAAAATTTTAAATATGCAGTAATGGTATTACTTGCTGCAACCTTATTATCTTGTTCTTCTGATGATGAAACAGCGACTATTTCAGGAGAAGGAAACTTAACAATCGAATTTGATAACGCCTATAATACTTCAGATTTACTTCTAGAAACAACCACCTATTCAGCAAATAATCCTGAAGAGATTAAAATTAATGCGGTAAAATATATTGTAAGTAACATTAGACTTGAAGATGACAACGGAAACATTTTTGTTTATCCAAAAAACGAATCCTATTTCATAGTTAATGAAAGTGATGTTTCTTCACAATTTATATCATTAAAAAATATTCCAGCTGCAAACTATACTAAGCTTACATTTGGTATTGGTGTTGACCAAGAAAAATACCAACAAGGAGCTGAAGGACAAGGAGCGTTTCTGGAACAAGCAACCGAAGAAGGAATGATGTGGTCTTGGCAAGCCGGATACAAGTTTTTGGTATACGAAGGCTTATTTACTTCAACTGAATTTCCTGAAGAAACAGCTTTTGCTATTCACATGGGAAGCCACGGTAGCGCCCTTGACAATTATAAAGAAGTTACTGTAAATCTTCCTGTTTCAGCAAAACTAAGAACCAATAAAACACCTGAAATTCATGTAATATCAGACGTTTCAAAAATTTTAAACGGTCCTAATAAACTGTATTTAGAAGAGAAATCACAAATTCATGTAGACCCAGAAAAAGCACCTTTAATTGCTGAAAATGTAACAACTATGTTTTCTGTAGATCACGTTCATAACGAGTAATACTCTTTGACCTTAACAAAACTTTTACCTACCGGATTTACAAACAAAAATCTGGTAGGTATACATCTTATGTTAAGGTGCATACCAATGTAAAAATGAACAACTATGAAAAATATAGTATACATATTGGCGCTATGCCTTTTGGCATCCTGTTCTAAAGATGATACGGGTTATGTTGCAACGCCTACACCGGTAGAACTAGAAATACCAGCCAATTTTCCAGACATTAAATATAATCTTTCTGGCAACCCCCTTACTAAAGAAGGGATTGAGCTAGGTAAGTCGTTGTTTTATGACGGAAGGTTATCATCAAATGGAGTTGTTTCTTGCGGATTTTGTCACGAACAAGCATTTTCATTTACCCATCACGGCCATTCTGTAAGTCATGGTGTAAATGGCGAAGTAGGTTTTAGAAACTCACAACCGCTCCACAACTTGGCTTTTTATGAAGAATTTACTTGGGATGGAGCAGCCATTCATCTAGATCTACAACCTATTATTCCTATAACAAGTGAAGTAGAAATGAATGAAACCATTCCGGGGGTTCTTACCAAGCTTCGTTCAAATAAGGTGTATCAAAAAATGTTTAAAAATGCATTTGGTGATTCTGAAATTAATAGTGAACGAATGCTAAAGGCTTTAAGTCAATTTATGATTACCATGATTTCTGGAAATAGTAAGTATGATAAATATATTCGTGATGAAGGGGTAAGTCTTACACAACAAGAACTGGAAGGACTCGATCTTTTTAATTCAAAATGTGCTTCTTGCCACCAAGGCGAATTATTTACAGATCAATCTTATAAAAACAACGGATTACCGTTAAATAACCAATTTCCTGATGAAGAAGGCCGCAAACGCGTTACCGGAAACCCTAATGATTTTTACAAGTTTAGGGTACCAAGTTTGCGTAACGTAGCATTATCCTTTCCTTATATGCACGACGGGCGTTTTGGTACGTTACAAGATGTTTTGGATTATTATGACAACGGGATGGTTGATAATGGAAATGTGGATTCATCTTTATTGAGAGAAGACGGCTCTTTTGGTATAACACTTTCAGAAAGTGAAAAAAAACAGATTATTTCATTCTTAAAAACATTAACAGATAATGAATTTATTCAAAATAAAGATTTTGCAGAATATTAAATTAATAACCGCTTTGGCTTTTCTTTTTATTATTTCTACTGCTCAGGCAGCAGGTTGTCCACCTTGGATGCCCGAAGAAGAGTGTGACCTTTGTGGCTGTACAACTAGTGGAGGCAATTTTGGTTATGGTACGCTTGGTAATACAAATTTTGTAGGAGTACGGTACATATATCAACAATTTGAATCTCGTGATGGTATTTTTGATAATTCACCCATGAGTGAAGAAAACTTTAATACCTATCAACTATGGACAAAAATACCGGTATTTAAAAATACTTATGTTACAGCTACCATTCCATATCAAGATTTGTATAGAAAATTTGAAGATAGAACAGAGCATATTAATGGCTTGGGTGATATAAGTGTATTGGGATGGTATAAGATTAAGTTTAATAAAAAACAAGAATCAAACGACCGTGCATTAGATTTTATGTCTGAACCCGAATTTACAGGTCATTCTATAGAAATTGGAGCCGGATTAAAATTACCTACCGGAGAGTTTGAGGAGGTATTAGCAGATGCTGTAAACCCCGGTTTTCAAGTAGGTACAGGAAGTACAGATGTTTTGTTGTCTCTTGCGTATAGTTATTCTAAAGACCGCTTTGGAGCCAATGCTACAACTTCTTATTATGTAAAAGGAACTAATGACAATGAATATCGTTTCGGAAACCAATTTAGTTATAATGCTAATGTTTTTTATGGGTTTCCTATAAATATGACTATGTTAACACCTTTTGTAGGTGTGAGTGGTGATTTTTATGATCAAATAGAGCAGTACGGAGATAAAATACCCGATACAGACGGCTATTCATTTGTTGGAACACTAGGAGCTGAATATAGTTTTAAACGTTTTGTAGTAGGTGCAAATTATGGCTTACCTATTAAACAAGAACTATTTGGTGGAGATGTAGAACAAAAGAATAGATTATTACTGTATTTTAATTATACTCTATAACAAAAAAGCCGCCTTGTGTTTTCAAGGCGGCTTTTTTATTTATTGTAATTGTATTATTAATTATTTAGCATTACCGGCATAACAAGCATAGTAACTTGCTCGCCTTCATCTAGTCCATCAACAGGGGTTAAAATCCCGGCGCGGTTGGGTAGTGACATTTCTAATGAAACATCATCGCTGGTAAGGTTGTTTAGCATTTCAGTTAAAAAACGAGAGTTAAAACCTATTTGCATATCGTCTCCTTGATAATCGCAAGTTAATCGTTCCTCTGCCTTGTTGCTATAATCAACATCTTCAGCAGAGATATTAAGTTCAGAACCTGCAATTTTTAACCGTATTTGGTGTGTTGTTTTATTTGAGAAAATAGACACACGGCGTACAGAGTTTAAAAATTGTGTACGGTCAATACTTAACTTATTTGGGTTTTCTTTTGGGATTACCGCTTCATAATTAGGATATTTTCCATCGATAAGGCGACACACCATTTCAGTATTTTCAAAAGTAAATTTTGCATTACTTTCATTGTATTCAATTGTCACATCGTCTTCACTTCCAGCAAGAATGCTTTTTAGTAAATTCAATGGTTTTTTAGGCATAATAAATTCAGCAGTCTCGGTAGCCGTTACATCTTCACGGGTATATTTTACAAGTTTATGAGCATCTGTAGCAACAAATGTTAGTGCTTCTGATGAAAACTGAAAAAATACACCACTCATCACAGGACGTAAATCATCATTACCGGTTGCAAAGAACGTTTTGTTAATTGCAGTTGCCAAGATATCTCCTTGAATGACAGTAGCTGAGGGGTCACTTAACTCAACAGCTGTAGGAAACTCTTCACCATCTGCATAAGCCAAGGCATATTTACCGTGGTTACTGCTTATTTCTACTGTATTATTGTCTTCTACAGTAAATGCTAATGGTTGTTCAGGAAACGTTTTTAATGTATCTAAAAGTAATCTTGCAGGAATACAAACACTACCTTTCTCATTGCTTTCTACTTCCAATTTTGAAGAAATTGTAGTTTCTAAATCTGAAGCAGATACCGTAAGCGAGCTTCCGTCAAGGTTAAACAAAAAATTATCTAAAATTGGAAGCGTATTATTTGTGTTTATAATACCTCCAAGTACTTGCAGTTGTTTCAGTAAATATGAACTCGATACAATGAATTTCATTCTCTATAATTTGTGGAAATAATTGATTTACAATATCTGCTGAAGTTAACTCAGCTTAATTACAAATATATCTGAAATAGCACGTTTATGAAAACTAACTTATTAACAGTTAGCGAGTATACTTTCGCTTTCTGAAATACTGAAAAGCAAATCCGAAAATAGCTAGTAAACCTAACGGTAACAGGAGATTAATCAATTGCCATTGGGTACGTTGCTCAGCAGTTTTTTGAGGATCAAGGAAAGGAATAGCGATTTTTTTGGTCCGAATGTTTATAAGTCCACTGTCATCAAGTAAATAATTGACTGTATTCAATAAAAACTCTTTATTTCCGTAAAAAGCTTGTGTAAACTTGTCAAAACCTAATTCTAATGGTCTATTTCCGTCAAGTTGGTTTTTAATCACATCGCCATCGCTTATTACCACCATCTTTGTAGAAGTTGATAGCTTTTTATCTTCTGAATTTGAAAAGGGTTTTATACGGTTTGTAAAAGCTGATGGTATTTCTCCTTCCAATAAAACAGCCAGTGGTTTTTCTCCAGCGTTAAACCGGTTGGGGTCGGGTCCTTGGTTTACAATTTGTAAATTATCAGGAATTTCTTGATCAAGGTCTATTTCATAAGGTAGTCCAATTACTTGTGTAATAGGAGAGGTAGAAAGTAATACTGTTTTCTTAACTGAGTTTGGTAAGGTGTCAATAGTACTGGCATAATCAAACTTTACAGCTTCAATGTTGGTTACAATAGGATGATTATTTGCGCTGCTTGTCAAAGGACTAAAAAACCACGGATAGCGATTGTATTGTGAATTTTGCTCACTTCCTTGTGCCAAAACAATAGGAGCAGAGTAAACATCTTTTACAAGGTTAGGATTGACACGCAGGCCATATTTAAAAAAGAAATCGTTTAGGTTTAATTCTTTCCCAAAGGCAAATGTTTTGCCACTAATACTATCTATTTTATTTTCGGTAGCATCAATAAGCCATAAAGAGCGGCCTCCGTTCATAATATATTGATCGAGTATATATTTTTCTGAATCTGAAAAAGCTTGAGTAGGTTTTGCTGCAATAACTAAATCAAAAGTTTGTAATTGTTGCAGTGTTTTATTGGGTGCTACTGCAGCCGAATCTAATGTAAATGGAGCAAGAAAATAATAATCTTTTAATGTAGAGAGAAAGTTTGCAACGTATCGATCTGCAAGCTCTTGATTTCCTTTTAAAACAGCTACTTTTCTTTTCTTGGGAGTAATTAACTTGTTAAAACCATCTGCAAAAGCATACTCCAAATTTTGAATAGAGTTTGTGACGCGCTCTTCAGTTGAGGTTCCCAATTGATTTTTTAACAACGGAATTGCTACACTTTTATCGTTATAATAAGCAAGTGCCCACGGAAATACAGTTTCGGTACTTACTTTTCCGTTTTCACGTACCTCTATTTGAGCACCATTCATATTTCTTTGAGCAAACTCTTGTTGTAAAGCTTGAGCATTATCAACTTCCAAAGGATTGATAAATTCAAATTTTATATTGGGATTATATGCCGAAAACTCCTCTAATAATTGTTTAGTTTCAGATTGTAATCTGTTAAATTCTGGAGGAAAGTTTCCTTCCAAAAAAACATCAATAACGATAGGAGATTTGGCTGTTGCTACGGTTTCTTTGGCTGCTTCAGAAAGTGTGTATCGTTGGTCTTGTGTTAAATCAAACCTCTTGTAAACGTATGATGCTACTACATTTACAAGAATGAAAACAATTAATAAAACAATTATATGTTGTATGGTTTTTTTATGCATTTTAATTGCGTTTTTTCAGCTTTAAAATGGTACAAACAATAAAAAACCCTGCAATACTCAAAAAGTAGACAATATCTCGAGTATCCAAAACACCACGAGCAACGCTGTCAAAATGTGCTTTCATTCCTAGAGTTTCAATAGGGAAGTCAATTCCTAAATTGGTTATACCCTCAAAGCCATAATAAAGGACAAAACATAGGAAAACCGAAATTATAAAAGCCACAATTTGATTGTGTGAAAGTGTAGAAGAAAAAACTCCTACAGCTGTATATGCCAACACTAAGAAGAATAATCCTATGTAGGAGCCAATTGTACTGCCTACGTCCCAGTTTCCGGCAGGATTTCCTAACTGCGAAATGGTAACTATGTATAAAACCGTTGGGAGCAAAGCAATGAGGATAAGAAGTACAGCTCCAATATATTTACCTAATACAATGTTTTTTAATGATATAGGTTTGGTAACTAGTAACTCGAGAGTTCCCATTTTTAACTCATCACTAAAACTGCGCATTGTAACAGCAGGAATAAGAAATAGTAAAACCCAAGGTGCCAATTCAAAAAAGGAAGCTAAATCTGCAAATCCTGCATCAAGAATATTATAGTCACCTTTAAAAACCCACAAAAATAGTCCGTTAATTACCAAAAAAACAGCAATCACCAAATACCCAATAGTACTGGCAAAAAAAGCACTTATTTCCCGTTTAATTAATGCAATCATATAATTAGTCTAGTGTGTGAAGTGTGTCTACACTCCAAGCTGCAGCCTTTTCTTTAAACTTAGGTTTTGTCTCAGCCCAAACACCTTTAAATAAGTCGCTATGACGATAAGCTTCTAGATCTGCTTCATTCTTCCAACGACTATATGTAAAAAAGATTGTTTTGGTATGTTTATCACGGTATAATTGTAAAAATTCACAGCCAGGAAAATTTCTAATTTTCTTCTTAATCTGTTCAAAGTTACTGAGAAAAGAATCAACTTCTTCAGCTTTAAAATTCATTTTTACAATTCGTGTAAACATTCTTTAATTATTTAAAAGTTACTGAAATAGTATCCCAATATTCCAATCCAAATAGCGTAGAAGCGCTTCCTACAGTACTTGGGTTGCTTTTGTAAATGGCTAACTCTAGATAGTTTGACGAGTTCCAGAGCGCCAATTTTTTTCCGTCTTCTTCTCGTTTTTCTGGCGGAATGTCAAAATTTATAGCATCACTATAGTTTGAGTATACTTCATTAAACTTAGCGCGTCTTGCTTGTATGGTGTAAGCGCGTCCTTTTCCTATTTCTTCAAATAAAGATTTTTTGATATTACAAACTACGTTTCCGTAATTGTCAATATAGATTACATTACCAATTATTTGAGTATTTTCTGAATTTACTACCGGGCGCAAATCACGTATTTGTTTTATTTCAGAAATCACTTTTCCTATTACATCGAGTGTTCCGCCGCGAGCAATGTGACACGCAACTTTTACAAAAACATCGAGCACGGGAAAATTAGACTCTACGCGGTCGTGTATGTTTATTTCAACAATTTTTTCAGGATTAATTTCTGAAGCCAACATTGAAATAATCCCATTATTGGCACAAATAAAATAATGACCGTCTAGATATACAGCAATATGCTTGTTTTCTGGAGTTAACTCAGAGTCAATGCCTATTAAGTGTATGGTGTCTTTAGGAAAACTCCTATAAGCGTTTTGAATTATATAAGCAGCTTCAGTAATATGAAACGGCGATACAGAGTGTGAGATATCAACAATTTTTATATCAGGTAATTCACTGTAAATAGCACCTTTAACCGCTCCTGCAAAGTGATCTTTCTCTCCAAAATCAGTAGTAAGTGTAATAATGGGCATAGGTGATTGTTGATATTTTGTTAAAACAACTCCCACAAAAATACGGTACTTTTGTTATTGGAAAAACTATATTTACACTTAGTATAAAATCTTATAAACATTCCTGCTTTTGAACGAACTCATTATTGAATTAACCGAAATTAGCCCACGTGAATTCTTTGGGCTACAAAATGCAAATATTGATTTACTGAAAAAATTCTTTCCGAAATTAAAAATTGTCGCTCGCGGAAGTAAAATAAAAGCCTACGGCGATGAAGAAGTACTTGAAGAATTTGATAAACGCATTACAATGTTGTTAGAACACTTTGGTAAATACAACAAGATTGATGAAAATATCATTGAGCGAGTTTTACAAAGTGAAAGTAAGGAAGATTATGAAACACCAGTAAGTGCCGGAGAGGTTCTAGTTCATGGAGTAAGTGGTAAGCTCATTAAAGCACAAACAGCCAACCAGCGTAAACTGGTAGAATTAATGAGTAAAAATGATATGGTTTTTGCCGTTGGGCCCGCCGGAACAGGAAAAACATATACAGGTGTTGCGCTTGCAGTAAAAGCTCTTAAAGAAAAGCAAGTAAAGCGTATTATTTTAACGCGCCCGGCTGTTGAAGCTGGTGAAAACTTAGGTTTTCTTCCAGGTGATTTAAAAGAAAAACTAGATCCGTATATGCAACCTTTGTATGATGCGCTTCGTGATATGATTCCACATGAAAAGCTTGAATCATATATAGAAAAAGGAGTTATTCAAATTGCACCTATGGCATTTATGCGAGGTAGAACCCTCGATAATGCATTTGTAATTCTAGATGAAGCTCAAAACACAACTCACGCTCAGATGAAAATGTTTCTAACTCGTATGGGTAGAAATGCAAAATTTATGATAACCGGTGATCCTGGACAGATAGATTTGCCTAGACGTGTTATTTCTGGCTTAAAAGAAGCACTTCTTGTTTTAAAAGATGTAAAAGGAGTAGGTGTTATTTACTTAGATGATAAAGATGTAATTCGTCATAAATTGGTTAAAAAAGTAATAGCAGCATACAAATCAATAGAAAACGTAGACTAATTTTTTTTCAGAAAAACTAAAAATCATGAATACCCTTACTTCAACAAATTTTAATTTTCCAGGACAGCAAAAGGTCTATCACGGTAAAGTTAGAGAAGTATATACACTAGCAAATGATACCTTGGTAATGATTGCAACAGATAGGTTGAGTGCTTTTGATGTGGTAATGCCTAAGGGAATACCTTATAAAGGACAAATTCTGAATCAAATTGCTACCAAAATGATGCGCGATACAGAAGATATTGTACCTAATTGGTTAACTGCAACGCCAGATCCAAATGTTGCTATTGGTGCAGCTTGTGAGCCATACAAAGTTGAAATGGTAATTCGTGGATATTTAAGCGGTCACGCCGCAAGAGAATATAAAGCAGGAAAACGTATGCTTTGCGGAGTTTCAATGCCTGAAGGTATGAAAGAAAATGACAAATTTCCACAAGCCATTATAACACCGGCTACCAAAGCCGAAGCAGGTGATCACGATGAAGATATTTCTAGAGAAGAAATTTTACAACGCAACATTGTTTCAGAAGAAGAATATAAACAACTTGAAGATTATACGCGTAAACTTTTTAAGCGCGGAACCGAAATTGCAGCCAAACGTGGATTGATTTTGGTTGATACCAAGTATGAGTTCGGAAAAACGAAAGATGGTAAAATAGTTTTAATAGATGAAATCCATACCCCAGACTCATCCCGATATTTTTATGCAGACGGGTATCAAGAGCGTCAAGATGCAAACCAACCACAAAAACAACTTTCAAAAGAGTTTGTGCGTCAATGGTTAATAGAAAATGGTTTTCAAGGATTGGAAGGACAACAAGTACCAGAAATGACAGATGACTATATTACTTCTGTTTCTGAAAGGTATATCGAGTTGTATGAAAACATCACAGGAGAAACATTTGAGAAAGCTGATGTTTCAAACATTAATAACCGAATAGAAGAAAACGTTAATAGGTATTTAAAAAATTAAATTCATTTTTAACTAATCATTGTATAATGTGAATATTTTGATTAGTTTTTTATGTTTTAACCTGTTTTGTTTAAAATAATTCATAAAATTTAACACTTCTTTAGCAAACCGCAATTTACACATCCTCGTACATAGAGTATATATGAATCCAAAAAACTTGGAATCTCATAATAATAACCAAATAAAAATACTCTATGACAAAAACAATTACTCGAAACTATTTATTACTAGTTTCTATGTTATTTGTAACGGCATTGTCTTTTGGGCAAGTAGTTACAAATAATAATGATGCCGGTCCTGGATCTTTAAGACAGGCGGTTATTGACGCTAATGCAACAGCTGGTCCAGATGTGATCACGTTTGATGCAAACTACACAATTACACTTACCTCAGGTCAGATAGTTGTTAATGATGATCTTACTATAACGGGTAACGGTATAGGTAATACTATTATCGACGGAAGTAGTAATGGTACAGCTAGACTTATAGGTGCTAGTAGTATTTCAAATTTAACTATTGAAGGAATAACATTTCAAAATGCAAACGCATCTGTTGATGGCGGAGCAGTTGGAATTCAAAACGTAACCAATGCAGCCATTGTAGATTGTTCGTTTATAAACAATTCAACAAATGGAGTTAATGGTGCTGGAGCGCTAGGATCTCAAGATTCAAATTTAACTGTTTCAGGAAGTTTTTTTGACGGAAACAATGCAACAAATGCTATGTCTAGTAGCGGTGGAGCTATTGGGCAAGCCTCTAGCGGGACATTGACGGTTATAAATTCTGAATTTACAAACAACACAACCAATCGTGCCGGTGGTGCGATTGAAGTGAATTCGCCAGATCTTATTACAATAACAGATTCAAACTTTGATGGAAATTCAGCTGTAGGTCCTCCCGGAAACGGAGGATCTTTGCATATTACAGGGAGTGCAGATGCAACAATTACAGGTTCAACATTCACAAATAACGTAGCTGCACTAGAAGGAGGAGCTTTATGGAATGGATTAGGAACTATGACCGTGTCTAACTGTACAATTGATAACAACGAAGCACAAGGAGCTGCTGCCGATGACGGTGGTGGTGGTATCTTCAATAATGGAGGAACACTTTTAGTAAATACCCAAACAACAATAACAAATAATATAGCTTCTGGAGCTTCAGGTTCTGGTGGTGGTATTTTTAGTACAGCTGGAACTGTTGAAATTACAGACCCTGGTACAACAGTAAACTTAAACAGAGCAAACCGCGCAGGTGGAGGAATTGAAATAGTTGATGGATCGCTTACACTTACCGACGTGTCATTAAACCAGAATAATGCAGGAGTTGCACCAGCAGTTGCCGCACCTGGTAATGGTGGTGGTATTCACGTATCTAATGTAGCGACCGTTATTATAAATGGTGGTAATATTCAGGCTAATGTTGCTGCAAACCAAGGTGGAGGTCTATGGAACCAAGCCGGAAGTACAATGACCGTTACAAACTCACCTACACCAAACTTTAACGATAATATCGCTAGCGGTGATGGTGGTGGAGCTATTTACAACAATGGAGGTACATTAGAAGTACAACCAGGAAATGTATTAAGTAATAATATTGCAGATGGACCTTCAGGTTCTGGTGGAGCAATTTTAAACGCCACACCCGGAACATTGACAGTTGACGATGTAACATTCACTGGAAATACAGCAAACCGTGCAGGTGGAGCAATTGAAATTGCATCAGCTGGAGGAGAAACATATGTTTTTTCAGGAATAACTTTAGATGGTAACTTTATTGCAACAGCAGCTCCAGGAAATGGAGGTGGCTTTCATATAAGTGGCCCCGGTGATATTACAATAATGAATAGTTCTGTAATAAATAATACTGCTGTAGAAGGCGGTGGACTTTGGAATGGATCTGGAACGATGACTGTAACAGATACAGAAGTTTCTAACAATGAAGCTACAGGTGACCTTGCCGAACAAGGTGGTGGTGGTGTTTATAATGAAATGGGAACATTGATTGTAAATGGTACTTCAACTATAGATGGTAATTCAGCAACTGGAACGGCAGGTTCTGGTGGTGGAATTTTAACCAATATGGGCTCATTAAATGTAGATGGTCTTACAATATCTGGAAATACAGCAGTTAGAGCTGGTGGTGGTATTGAAGTACGATCAAATGCAGGAGATTTGTTTGAGTTTAATAATGTAACATTTACTAACAATACTGCTACAGGAGTAACAGCTCCCGGAAACGGAGGAGCTTTTCATATTAGTGGAGCAGGAGATTCTACATTCACCAACTGTCTGGTGCAAAACAATACAGCAGTAGAAGGTGGAGGTCTTTGGAATGGACCCGGAACGATGACAATAACTGGTTTTGATACACAAATGGATAATAATGAAGCCACTGGTAACGATCCAGATCAAGGTGGTGGAGCATTATTTAATGATGGAGGAACTATGAATATTGATTCTTTTGCAGATATATTTAGTAACATAGCTACAGGAACATCAGGTTCTGGTGGGGCTATTTTAAGTACCGGAGGAACGCTTAATACCAATACTATTTTCCTAAACTCAAATGGAGCGAATAGAGCAGGTGGAGCTATTGAAATTATTGATGGTACAGCAAACCTTATTGATATTTCAATTATTCAGAATTATGTGACCGGTAATCTTACCGGAGGAACTGCAAATCCAGGAAACGGTGGCGGATTGCACGTAACAGGTAACTCTGCAACTGTAACCATAAGTGGAATTGTTTTCTTAAACGAAGCTGCTTCAGAAGGTGGTGGACTTTGGAATAATGGAGGTACAATGAATATAGAAGGCGGAACTTTCTATGGTGATACATTTATAGATCAAAATATAGCTTCGGGTACTGCTGCTGACAATGGTGGTGGTGGAATCTTCAATAATGGAGGTACACTTAATGTAGCAAGCGGAACCGTAATTACTAGAAATATCGCAGATGGAGCCGCAGGTTCTGGTGGTGGTCTTTTTAGTACAAATGGAGACGTAGTACTTGACGGAGTTACAATTACTGAAAACCGAGCCAATAGAGCTGGTGGTGGTATTGAATTAATTGACGGTTCATTAATGCTTACCAATTCAACATTGGATAATAATAACGCAGGTATTTCTCCTGCAGTTGCTGCTCCTGGAAACGGTGGTGGACTTCATATTTCAGGTGCTGCCGATGCTAATATTTTAGGCGGAACAGTCGATAATAATGTAGCTGCTGCTGAAGGTGGTGGTCTTTGGAATGGATCTGGAACGATGACTATTGATGCAACACCAATTACAAATAACGTTGCTTCCGGAAATGACGCTACCAATGGTGGTGGTGGAGTATTTAATAATGGAGGTACGTTAGATGTTTTAGCAGGCACAGAAATAACAAATAATATAGCTGACGGAACTTCTGGTTCTGGTGGCGGTATATTTAGTACTGCTGGAGATGTAACACTTACAGATGTAATCATAACCGATAACCAAGCTAATAGAGCTGGTGGCGGTATTGAATTGATTGACGGTTCAGTAATGCTTACCAATGTTACCTTGGACACTAATAATGCAGGAGTTGCTCCCGCAACAGCTGCCCCAGGTAATGGTGGTGGATTACACATAAGCGGTGCTGCAAATGCTACGCTAATTGGAGGTTCAGTAGACAGTAATGTTGCTGCACTTGAAGGTGGTGGACTATGGAATGGGACTGGAACAATGACCGTTGATGGAACACCTATAACAAATAATATAGCTAGTGGAGCTGCTGCCGATGACGGAGGTGGCGGAATCTTCAATAATGGAGGTACGTTAGATGTATTACCAGGAACTAATATTAATAATAACTTGGCAAATGGAGCATCAGGTTCTGGTGGAGGTATTTTCAGTACTGGAGGTTCAGTAACTATTACAGATGCTATAATTTCACAAAATAGTGCTAATCGTGCTGGTGGAGGTATAGAGGTTATTGAAGGATCAGTAACTTTAAATAATACCGCACTTAGTATAAATGATGTTAACGGAACTGCAGGATCTCCTAACCCTGGTAATGGCGGTGGGTTACACGTTAGTGGAGCTGCCACGACATCCATTACTGGAGGTATGGTTTCGGCTAACGAAGCTGCTAGTGAAGGTGGCGGACTCTGGAATCAAGTTGGAGCTACGATGACAGTAACAGATGCTATGATTAACATTAACACTGCCGAAGGCGATGATGCTGATAATGGTGGTGGTGGAATCTTTAATAATGGAGGAAATCTTAATATTGTTAATACTACCGTACAAAGTAATACCGTAACAGGAGTTTCTGGTTCAGGTGGAGGAATATTAACTACAGATGGTACTGTAAATATTATTGACGCAAGTATTGATAATAATGCAGCCAACCGTGCCGGAGGAGGTATCGAAATTATAGACGGTACATTATCAATGGCAAACACCTCTTTAAACTCAAATAATGTAAATGGATCATCGGGTATGGCCAATCCTGGAAATGGTGGTGGATTACACGTTAGTGGTATTGCCGATGTTTCAATGTTTGGAGGTACGGTTTCTCTTAACGACGCTGCTGCTGAAGGTGGTGGACTTTGGAACCAAGTCGGAAGTACTATGGAAGTAGATAATACCATTATAGAAAGTAATACTGCAAGTGGTAATGATCCTGATCAAGGTGGAGGAGGAATCTTCAACAATGGAGGGACATTGATAGTACAAAATTCTTCAGAAATCATAAATAATTTTGCTGATGGAACTGCAGGTTCTGGTGGCGGAATTCAAAACGTAGATGGAGGGTCCGTAACTGTAAATAACACGATAATTTCTAATAACTCGGCAAATAGAGCCGGAGGAGGAATTGAAGATAATTCTTCAGTAACTGCAGGAAGCATAACGCTGTTTAATGTTACTTTAGATAACAATGAAGTAGGAAACGCACCCGGTAATGGTGGTGGACTACATATCACAGGTCCTGGTACTGCTATGATAACCAACGGAACAGTAAATGGAAACGTTGCATCTGCTGAAGGTGGTGGTCTTTGGAATGGATCTGGAGAAATGACAATTGACGGAACAACCATCGATGGCAACACAGCAAGCGGAGCCGATGCCGATCAAGGTGGAGGTGGAATCTTCAACGAAGGTGGAACCCTATCTGTATTGAATGCAACGGTAAGTAACAATGTTGCTGACGGAGCATCTGGATCCGGTGGAGGAATCTTGAATAATCAAGGTATGTTAACCGTAACCGATTCTGAATTGAGTGGAAACACTTCAATGAGAGCTGGTGGTGCGATAGAAGATAATTCAGTTGCTGGAAATGTATTGACACTTGAAAATGTTGATTTAATGGATAACAGTACAGCGTCTGCACCTGGTAATGGTGGTGGACTACACATAACAGGCCCTGGAGACTCAAACATCACAGGCGGAATGGCAAGTGGAAACACAGCATCTGCTGAAGGTGGAGCCTACTGGAATGGATCTGGAGTTATGACAATCGACGGAACAACCATCGATGGTAATACAGCAAGTGGCGCCGATGCCGATCAAGGTGGTGGTGGAATCTTCAACGAAGGTGGAACGCTATCTGTATTGAATGCAACGGTAAGTAACAATGTTGCTGACGGAGCATCTGGATCCGGTGGAGGAATCTTGAATAATCAAGGAACACTTACCGTAACCGATTCTGAATTGAGTGGAAACACTTCAATGAGAGCTGGTGGTGCGATAGAAGATAATTCAGTTGCTGGAAATGTATTGACACTTGAAAATGTTGATTTAATGAACAACAGCACTGCGTCTGCACCGGGTAACGGTGGTGGACTACACATAACTGGTCCTGGAGACTCAAACATCACAGGCGGAATGGCAAGTGGAAACACAGCATCTGCTGAAGGTGGAGCATATTGGAATGGATCTGGAGTTATGACAATCGACGGAACAACCATCGATGGTAACACAGCAAGTGGCGCCGATGCCGATCAAGGTGGTGGTGGAATCTTCAATGAAGGTGGAACGCTATCTGTATTGAATGCAACGGTAAGTAACAATGTTGCTGACGGAGCATCTGGATCCGGTGGAGGAATCTTGAATAATCAAGGTATGTTAACCGTAACCGATTCTGAATTAAGTGGAAACACTTCCATGAGAGCCGGAGGAGGTATTGAAGATAATTCAATTGCCGGAAATATGTTGACTTTAGAAAATGTTAACTTTATGAACAACAGCACTGCATCTGCACCGGGTAATGGAGGTGGATTGCACATAACAGGCCCTGGAGACTCAAACATCACAGGCGGAATGGCAAGTGGAAACACAGCATCTGCTGAAGGTGGAGCATATTGGAATGGATCTGGAGTTATGACAATCGATGGAACAACCATCGATGGTAACACTGCTGAAGGAGCTGCTGCCGATAATGGCGGTGGAGGTGTATTTAATAACGGAGGTACACTTACAATTATAAACGGAACATCAATTATTAATAATATGGCTACAGGAGCTGCCGGTTCAGGTGGTGGAGTATTTAGTACCGCAGGTGATGTAACAATTACCGATGCAACGCTAGACTCAAATGCTGCAAATAGAGCAGGTGGAGCTATTGAATTAATTGACGGTACCTTGACTTTCACTTCTTCTGAAATGACAAACAACGATGTAAATGGAACAGCAGGAACCGCAGCACCAGGTAACGGTGGTGGTCTGCACGTATCAGGAAATAGCGGGTTAATTACTATTTCAGAAAGTATTGTTACAGGTAACGAAGCTGCTCAAGAAGGTGGCGGATTATGGAATCAAAGCGGAACTATGATGGTTGTTGAAACTACTACAATAGACTCAAATAGCACTTTTGGTACTGCGATGGATGATGGCGGAGCCGGTATTTTTAATAACGGTGGTATGCTAGAAGTAAGAATGTCTACCGTTTCAAATAACATCGCTTCTGGAGCAACTAGTTCTGGTGGTGGTATTCATAACACTACTGGTGGTGATGTGAGCGTAATGGTAAGTACTATTTCTGGTAATTCAGCTAATGGATCTGGTGGTGGAGTTTACAACAACGGAAACAGTTTTGATATTAATGCCACAACAATTGCAATGAATGAAGCATTGGCAAATGGAGGAGGTATTAACGGAGCTTCGGAAGTTTTTCTTAAAAATACTTTAGTAGCTTTAAATACAGCAGCAAATGGCCAAGATGTTTCAGGAGTATTAACTTCAAATGATTATAATTTAATTGGAACAGATGATGAAAACGCTTTTGCTGAACAGACGAATGATATTGAAGAAGTTGATCCTATGGTTGGTCCGTTGCAAGATAATGGCGGTATTACCAATACTCATCAATTACTTGAAGGTTCTTTAGCTTACAACGGAGGTGATCCTGCAGATTTATTTAATGATCAAATTGATCAAGCTGTTTTTGATGACATACGTGATATAGGAGCTTATGAAGCTCAAGATATTTTACTTTCTATTGAGAATGTAGGTGATACAGCCAACGGAATTGTAATTTACCCAAACCCATCTAGTGGTAGAGCTACTGTAGAAATTCCACAAGCGTTTGGAAGTAACGTTCAAATAACTATTATTGAATTAGGTTCTGGAAAGATTGTAAATAATCTTACAACCTCATTTGGAGCCACAGATCTTAACCTTCGTGGAATGGCAAATGGTGTTTATATAATAAATGTAACTTCAGAAGGAGTAACATCAACGCACCGTTTAATTTTAGCAAATTAATAATAGCTATAGTTCATTTTGTTTTAAAAACCGTTTCTATTCAGTTAGAAGCGGTTTTTTCTTTTTGAAAGAATGCACATACCCAAAACTTATTTCAGTAAAATCTGCTTGCCCTAAATTTGAATTAATATGAGCGCCAATAAAAAAATTGTTTTTAGGAGCTTTACGAGTACCAATAAAATAATATTTAAGCCCTAAACGAGAAGAAATTAATTTTTTTAGTTTAAATTTTGTATCAAATTCACCTAGGACAATAGAACTGTTTTCAGGTATTTCAGCAGGAACATAAGACCACCCTTGGTTGATGCGCCAATCAATTTTATAAGCCGGTTTATGAAGATTTAATCCTAGTTGTAAGTTTATTCCAAAGTGATTTAACAACACTTCACCAGTAGCAAAAACGCCCAAATTACTTGCACTCCAAGTTGGGTTGTCTCTAAATGAGTTAAATTCACGCCCTTCTTGAACCAACGATTCATTCTCTTGAATATAATCGTAATAATGTTGGTAAAAACGGTAATACATCCCTACGCCTAGCTTATAGGTATTGTTAAAAACGCGTCCATATTCACCAGAAAAAACATACACCGGTTTTTTATCATTAAATGGTTTTGCTAAAACTTGTAAACCGTATCCAGAACGTAGAGCAAAATAATCGTATCTGCTAGAAGGGTAGTTTTGTGTTACCGAATTTGTGTATAAAAAAGGTTTTTGGGGAGTTTTTATATCTGCTGAAACTCCTATTAAAAATGAATTAAATCCTTGATTAGGCAAACGAGTATGACCGTTTGAGTGATGGGCGTATCCTATGCTGGTTCGCCAATCAATATGTGGTGTAGAAATCAATCTATAGTAACCAAACAATCTAAAGGACCAAGTAATATCTGTTGTAACAGCTTCGTTGTTTGGGTTTGAAATAGAATCGTATTTTCTTGTAAAGTAAGAAGCACCCGTAGCCGCTTGTAAGGTTATTTTTTTACTTTTAAATATATTGAATTCAATAAAAGGTAAAATTGAAAAAGCACTTCCTAGATTTTCTGAATTTCCAAAATTGGTATATCCAAAGGAAATTCCCGTCCTTGGACCTTTTAATCGCTGTGCCCACTCTTGAGCATTGGTATCGTGTTCCCACCCAAAAGAAACGATACCTTGAGTTTGTAATCCATGGTCAGGGAAATAGCTATTTGCTTCGGCTGTTATTCCCACTAATACTTCTGGAGAAATAATAAAGTGAGACTTTCTTGTAAGAGTATCTGCTTGTTGGGCTAACAAACTGAAGGTGATTAAATAAAAAAGTATAAAGTAGGTTTGCTTCATAAAAGATGCAAGAAACAACTTATCTTTTAATTTTTAAAATTTAAACCAAAATCAGCTTCGTAAATTTTTTACTTTTCAATTGTATTTATCAAGCTATCAAGTTTTATAGTAAGCTTTTTAGCGCCATTGGGATTTAAGTGATTTTCGTTTTTAAAATCTTTAATTGTAAAGCTTAAATCGGTTTCCAAGTTTAATAAATGAATGTTATTGTGAGTTTCTTTTACTTGACTTAATACTCGATTTCTTCGTTGTAAAATTGAGTTATTTCTTAAAACATTATAGTGACTTTGAGTAGGAGGGCTCAAAATGATTACTTGTAATTTTTGCTCAATGCAGTAATCAATCATGTTATAAAAATAGTTTGCGTTATAGTGAAAAGTTTCTAGGCTTTCTCTTTTATAAATTTTTATTGGTTTTTTAATGATTGAAAGACTGTCATAGTTTTGTTTTTTGTATTTACCCTCAAAATTTAAGGTATCAAAACCGTATTGGTTAACCCTATTTATTTCAGCAGTTTTAAGATAATGATCTGAAATAATTTTTGAAAATTTCCCGGGATGTGAAATAAACAGCAAACTGTCTTTTGGAGTAACCGGCCTACCAAAGGTATTAACGTGGTAATATTTTAAAAACACAGAATTTTTCCAGTAATATTTTGAGTTGTGAGGTATTTCAAAATGACCATAAGAGGCTTCAAATACAACTGTTTTTAAGTTGGGAAAACGGTTTTTAAGTCCTTTTAATAAAGTAAAGTCTGTATTATGGTGTTGGCCTAATGACCCCAGGTTGATAGTAAGCTTGTTTAAAAATTCGGGGTTAATTCCGTTCTGAATTTGAGAAGAACCAAAAACAGCTATTTCAATTTTATCGCCGTTTTTTTTAATATAATCTCGTATTACAGAAAAACGGTTTGGAATTTCTAAAACTTTCATTTCAACCATAATATATAGGGCTATTATGGGCAAAAAGAAAATGCCGCACATTAGCAAAAACCGAAGTTGTTTTTTACTAAAACTGAAAATAGATAAACTCTTCTTTTGGTCCTGCATAACGTATTATAAAAAAAACAAATATGTAATAGATAATCCAGCGTATGGGTCTGCTATATTTCTGTTCAAGAAATTCAAACGGGTGATTTTTATTTCTAGTTAAAACTTCCATAATAACCAATAATGGGATAAATAAAGCTCGAAGCCCAATTTCAGAAGAGAAGTTTAAACTAGGAATCCATGAAAAAATTCTGTGTATAATGTTTAATGCCATTTCAAAATTTTCAGCTCTAAAGAAAATACAAGAAATTAAAATTAATGTAAAGCTATAAAGTATAGTTACAGCTAGTGGCATTTTGGTTAAAAAGTAATTAATATTATACGATTGACCTTTTACGGTAATAGGTATACGTTCTACCGAAATGGTTATAGCTTGAAAAACACCAAAAAAAATAAATGTCCAATTTGCACCGTGCCACAAACCAATAAGTGTCATAGTAATAAAAAGAGCTACGGTTCTAGAAAGGTAATTGGTTTTCCAGTTTTTTATAAGTGGTGCATAAACATAATCTGTAAACCATTTGGTAAGTGTAATGTGCCAACGTTGCCAAAATTCGGCGACACTTCTGGATAAATATGGTATGTTGAAGTTTTTGCTAAGTTTAAAACCAAAGAGTTTTGCTGTTCCTATAGCAATATTTGAATATCCTGCAAAGTCTCCATAAATTTGAAAAAAGAACAATATTGTCGCATATAATAATGATAAGCTACCATATTGATTTGATTCTGAATAAATAGAATTCACACCAATTGCAGCATTATCTGCAACAACCATTTTCATAAATAAGCCCCAAAGAATCAACCGAAGGCCGTCAACAAGTAACGCCTTTTTAAAGGTTCGCTCTTTTGAAAATTGAGGCAATAAAGATTTTGCTCTTTCAATGGGTCCTGCAACTAATTGCGGAAAAAAACTTACAAAGCACAAAAAATTAAGAAGATTTTTAGTGGGTTTTATTCTTTTTCTATACACATCAATACTATAACTCATGGTTTGAAACGTGTAAAAACTAAGTCCAACAGGTAACAAAATGTCTAGTGAGTTATAAGTAAACCCTTGTGTGTCTAGATGAAATAAACTGGAAAAACCTTCGGCAAAAAAATTGTAGTATTTAAATACAAATAGAACACCTAGATTCCAAACGATACTAAATAGTAAGTAAAGCCTTTTAATAGATATTTTTTCATTTGCATAAATAGCGTTACCCGCAATGTAATCTATTATAGAACTTGAAAAAATAAGTAGCAAAAAACGCCAATCCCACAAACCATAAAAAACATAACTTGCGATGAGCAAAAGTATGTTTTGGGTTTTAATACGTTTAAAGCCTATTGACCAATAGAGGAGAAGGACAATAGGTAAAAAGAGCCCAAATAAAAAGGAGTTAAATAACAAAGGCTAATTTGATTTGGCAATAAATATAGTAAAAGAAGTAACACTATAAGAAAAAATAAAAACCCGAGAGTGGTCTCGGGTTTTTATGAGTGTGCAAAGAGTTTTTTAAATACCTTCAACTAAAATATTATCAATTGAAAATTCATCGCGTGCTCCACTACCGCTTACGTCATCACTTTCTAACCTAAAATATATAAACTCTGAAGGCTCGATAGGGTTTGAAGAAAGGTCTATTAATTTATTTATGGAGAAAGCTAACTGAAATCCATCTCCATCACTTGGACCAGGAGAAACATAATTTGTGCCACCAGTCAAAAGTATAAAGTTAACATTGTCAATACTATAATATATATCAATTGAATTACCTCTTTCTTGATCATTATTTACAAATAAATCACCATTCAAATAAATTTCAGATAAATAACTATTGGTTTTATTTTCAACTCGTATATCAATTGTACCAGGTGTAAAGTCACTTCCACCAGGTTGAACACCTAATGAAAAATCTCCTGTAGACGTTTCAAAAGCATAAATCCCTCCAGCTGATACTCCACCAACACTGCTTCCTCTTGCTAAATCACCTGATGTATTTGTGTCTCCATAATCACTATCGCCATCACTAAAACCAGTTACCTTATAAATATTGGAATCTAATTGACCAACTGCAGGGCTTGGTGTGAAGCCGGCAGCTTGAAAGCTGTTAAAGTCTTCACTAAAGATAGTTTGTCTACAGGTTGCATCATCACTTACAAATGTACCGCTTAAAAGTCCATAATTAGAATCAAAGTCCCAAGTTCCTGTTACACTACTACAACTCGCATCGTCTTGATATATATGGTTACCTGTCCACGTTACATTTCCATTAACAGATGTACCTGTAATATCACAATTATTTTTGCCGTTATTAGCATCACAATTTGACTGAGAGTTTCCTGTATTTGAAACAAATACATTATCACCAAGATTTAATTGCGTTGTAATATTATTTTCATTGCCGGTCCCACCGTCAGGAAACATAATATTAAAAGTTTGTTGTTTACCTTCTCCAAGACTTGGATGGGTACCACAATCTAAGCACTCATAAGTTCCTGTGATTGTTTTAGGTCGTCTATTTGCTTTAATAACTAATATATCTGCATCTAAAGATTTGTATTTAGCGCTAGAAATAGTAGGGTTTGATCCATTGTTATCAACAGAAAATAAAAATGAAATATTTTCTCCTTTAAAAAGTAAATTTGAAATAGCTGTTTTTTCTTCTGGTAAAGCAATAGCTTTAGCAAAAACTGTTTCTCCATTTTGCAAATCTACTCTTGCATACGGAATTTGCTGTTTTGATACTTTAGTATAGTCATTCAAGAAAACTTTTGGTATGTTTATCTCTACCTTAGCTCGATATTTTGAATTTAAGGTAGTGAACATTCCATAATACATTCCTCTATTAAGATTTTTCTCAATTGTTTGAGTCAAATTTTCTTCTTGTTCGTTCAATTCATTTGTATCTACACTGCAAGAGAAAAGAAACAGCATAGAAATACATGCATAAAAAATGTTTTTCATTTTGAAATTTATTGTGAGGTTACTTAATTAAAGTATAGCAAACATACAATTTTTAGAATATATGGTAAGTTACGCTATGATTAATAAATTATTTACTCAAAATAACTAAAAGTGTCACCGTCCTTTAATTGGAGTAGCGATTCATAAATTAATTTAATCACATTTTCTACATCATTTCTATGTACCATCTCTACAGTAGTATGCATATATCGCAACGGAAGTGAAATCAATGAACTGGCAACACCCATGTTGCTATAAGCAAAAGCATCTGTATCGGTTCCTGTGGCTCTAGAAAGTGCTGCTCTTTGAAATGGAATTTTCTTTTTCTCTGCTGTATCTATAATCACATCCCTAAGTTTTTGTTGAACAGCAGGAGCATATGCAATTACGGGACCTTCACCTATTTCTGCGTGTCCTTGCTTTTTTTGATTGATCATTGGGGTAGTAGTGTCGTGGGTAACGTCTGTGACTATGGCTGCATCTGGTTTTATACGTTCAGCAATCATTTGAGCACCTCGCAAGCCTATTTCTTCTTGTACCGAATTGGTAATATAAAGACCAAACGGTAGCTTCTTTTTATTTTCATGTAAAAGACGAGCAACTTCGGCAATCATAAACCCACCCATTCTGTTATCCAATGCTCGGCAAACAAACTTATCTTTATTTAAAATATGAAATTCATCAGGGTATGTAATAACACATCCTACATGTATACCAAGTTTTTCAACTTCTTCTTTATCTTTACAACCTACGTCTATAAATATGTTGTCAGGTTTTGGAGCTTCTTCTTTAGATTTGTTTCGTGTGTGAATAGCTGGCCAACCAAAAACCCCTTTTACAATTCCATCTTTAGTATGAATATTTACAATTTTTGAAGGAGCAATTTGATGATCGCTTCCTCCATTTCTTACTACGTACAATAATCCATTGTCACTTATATAATTAACATACCAAGAAATTTCATCAGCATGACCTTCAATAACCACTTTATATTTGGCTTCAGGATTAATTACTCCTACAGCACTTCCGTATGTATCGGTAATAAACTCATCAACATACGGTTTTAGATAGTCCATCCATAATTTTTGCCCATCCCATTCATATCCTGTAGGCGCTGCATTATTTAAATAGTCTTTTAAAAATGAAAGTGATTTTTTATTCAAAATAGATTTAGCCATAAATTTTTTTTTACTGATGTTTATTAAACAATCAAAATTAATAATTAAATACTAACTCAAACGTTTCAGAATGTATAATTTTGGAATAGTTTTCGCTATTATGTAGCCAAAAAGACTTGTATATGAATCAAATATCAAAAGTTTTTTATATAATATTTTTATTTTGTTTTACCTACGCATCATATGCACAAGTAAAAACCCCGAATAAAGAAGAAAAAACAGATACTACTGAAAAGTTCTACTATATAGTAAA